>CAYFZQ010000014.1:0-29818 GCA_964347825.1 uncultured Candidatus Bathyarchaeia archaeon
CGAGTGGGCAAAGAAGACTCCTTTGTACAGCCGAGATCTCTCTCGCTGTCAAGATGCGTTCGCTGTCTAGCAGAATTGGCACCAGTAGAGGTTCCTGGTCTAACCCAGAATGGCAATCACCACAAGCAGTGCGGCGAACAAAATCAGAAAGAATACGAGAAACGGAAGCAGCGTTGTCGTCAGCATGGCTATGGTAAGGGCTATATAGTCTTTCCAGCTCAGGCCCTTCTCCTTCTTTTTCTTCTTCAAGCTTTTCGTTCACCGCTCTCAAAATCGATTTCAGAGTGACAGGCCACTAGATGCCCGTCTATCTTGATGAGCGATGGTTCTTCTTTTTTGCATCTCTCAGTTGCGAAAGGGCACCTCGGGTGGAAGCGGCATCCTGGTGGAATATCGACGGGACTTGGTACATCACCCTTCAGTAGAACTTCTTCTTTCTGAAACTCAGGGTCTGGCACGGGTATAGCCGCCATCAGATGGTAGGTGTAAGGGTGCTTTGGAGCGTTGTAGATGGCGTCTCTGTCTGCTACTTCCACGATTTTGCCTAGATACATGACTGCAACTCTGTCGCTCATGTGGTGTACGACGGCCAAGTTGTGGGAGATAAAGAGGTAGGTCAGGTCGAGGTCTTTTTGGAGCTCCTTGAGGAGATTTAAGACAGACGCTTGAACCGAGACATCCAGGAAAGAGGTAGGCTCGTCAAGTATGAGGAAATCTGGGTTCAGTGTCAAGACTCTTGCCACCGCGATTCGCTGTCTTTGGCCGCCGCTGAATTCGTGAGGGAATCGGTAGAGATGTTCTTCACAGAGCCCAACTTTGTTGAGCAGCCCCAACGCTCGTTCGTGCTTCTCGAATCTGCTCTCGGCTACGCGGTGAATTCTCATGGCCTCCATCAGCATGGAGTTGACCGTCTGTCGCGGGTCTAATGACGCGTAAGGATCCTGAAAGATAATTTGCATTCTTCGGCGCAGTTTTCTGAGTCTTTGTCCTTTGGCCTCGGTGACGTTGATTCCGTCGAAGTGGACTTCGCCCTCAGTTGGCTTAATCAGTTTGAGAATGCTTCGAGCTGCCGTGGTCTTGCCTGAGCCTGATTCGCCGACCAAGCCGAAGGTTTCGCCTTTGTGTACAGTGAAGCTGATGCCGTCAACGGCTTTCACGTGCCCGACTGTTCTCTGGATGATTCCACTCTTGATTGGGAACCACGTTTTGAGGTCTTTGACAACTAGTAGATCTTCCATATTGTATCAATCTCCGACGAGATAGCAGGCGACTTCATGGTTTTCTGCGGTTTCGATAAGTTTCGGTCTCTTCTTTTTGCACTTGTCCATAGCAAAGGGGCATCTGGGGTGAAACCGGCAACCAGGAGGCGGGTTGATCATCTCTGGTACTGTGCCGGGTATAGAGTTCAATTTCGCGACAGGTTTCTTCACGTTTGGAATGGCTTTCATCAACATTTGCGTGTATGGGTGTAGTGGATCTCGGAAGATTTTCACGGTTGGCGCAACCTCTACTACATTTCCACCGTACATGACTGCGATTCTATCCGCTATCTCTGCAGCCACGGAGAGGTCGTGCGTGATCATTATGGTTGAAGCATCTATCTTGTCTCTCAGCTCCCTCATCAAGTACAATATTTGCGCTTGAATGGTGACGTCTACCGCTGTTGTTATCTCGTCTGCTACGAAGACGGACGGTCTCCTAGCCAGAGCCATAGCAATCATAGCTCTCTGCCTCATGCCACCGGAAAGTTCGAAGGGATACTCACCTAGTATTCTCTCGGGATCGGGTAGCTTGACCAATTTCAGGAGGTCCACACAAAGGTGCTTCGCCATCTTCTTTATCTCAGAATTGGACACTTTTGCGTTCGGCTTGCTTGAAGCTTCACCCTTCCATGAGAGGATATCACCGAAAGTCACATTCTTACCGTGGGATTTATGTGCAATCACTGCTTCTTTCAATAGTCCCTTGTTGAGCATGAACACTTCCATCAGCTGGGTCTCTATTTTCAGGACGGGATTGAGATACGTCAGTGGATCTTGAAAGACTGTGGCTAGTTCGTGTGCTCTCAAAATTCTCATGTCTTCGCGAGATTCTTCCAGGAGATTGTTTCCTTTGAAGAGGATTTCCCCACCTATTATGTGAGCGTTTTCTGGAAGGAGACCAAGTATGGTCAGGGCTGTGACTGACTTACCGCAACCGGATTCTCCGACGAGACCTAGGATTTCGCGTCTGAATAGCTCGAGGTCGACTCCGTTTAACGCCTTGACCTCGCCTCTATACGTGTGGAAGTTGACTCGTAGGTCCTTCACTTCAAGGATACGTTTTGTGTCCCTCACCAGGTCAAACACCTCACAAATCGGCTATCTCCTCAGTTTTGGATCGAGGACGTCCCTCAAACCGTCTCCTACGAGGTTGAACGCTAGAGCAATTACGAGCATGGTCAGACCAGGAAAGACAATTAGCCATGGAGCTTCAAAGATGTGTCCGTATCCCGCGGCCGCTAGATTGCCTAGTTCAGGAAGTGAAGGGCTCGGTGAGAAGCCAAGAAACATCAAGGCCGAGAATGTGAGGATGACACCCCCAAAGTCTAGAGTTGCTTGAACCAGAATCGGATAGATTGAGTTGGGTATTATGTGTCTGAAGAGCGTCCTAAGATGTCCTGCTCCAAGGCCTCTCAAGGCCTCGACGTACCCCTTTTCCTTCTCACTAAGTATTTGACCTCTCATGAGCCTCACGTACGGTGGCCACCAAACTAGAAGCAGTGCGAGTCTAAGCGTTTCTAGTGTCCGGCCAAGCATGGCGGCAAAGACTAAGGCGAGAACGAGGGCGGGGAACGCGAGGAAGATGTCTGTTATTCTGAGCACGGCTTCATCCACCACGCCACCAAGGTATCCTGCAAGGGCTCCGATGAGTGTGCCAAATACTGCGGCGCCAACAGTTATGATGACTGCGTTTTGCATGTCTACGGGTATCGCAAGTATTATCATTAATAGGAGGTCTCTACCCCATTGATCTGTTCCCAAGTAGATTTCGTCTGGTCCTTCGTAGAGCTGGATGCCTGGCCCCCAGTTGATGAAACTGTCTTTGTCCCACATGAATTTCCGCTCGAAAGGATAGCTGCCTCCATATCCCGTTGGGATGGCCAAGTTTGGATTGACGATGACGTTGGCAAATAGGGCGAGAACCACGAAGAAGATTGCCAGTGCGGATCCCGTCAAGACCAGAGGGTTCTTTCTTAGCAGATATAGCGTATACTTGAGATCTGCCCATCTAGCTGCCCATTCTCCTGTTCTGGCGCTAGTTTTGCTTGCCATCTGACTTCCCTTTAGTATTTGATCCTCGGATCAAGAAAGACGTAGGCCACATCGACGACCAGGTTGGCGATTACGATGATGGCGGCAATGACGATGGTGTAGACCAGGATGAAGTTGCTGTCCCCTTGAAACACTGCCAATAGTGCAAGCTGCCCCACGCCTGGCCACGCAAAAACGAACTCTGTAATCATGGCTCCTCCGAGCAGCGCAGCAAAGAATATGCCTGTAAGCGTCACCGCCGGGATCAGTGCGTTTTTCAGTGCGTGTCGATAGATCACAATTCTCTCTTGAAGCCCCTTCGATCGAGCCAACGTGATGTAGTCTTGTCGCATGACTTCCAGCATACTGGCCCTGACGATGCGGGCGAGAAAGCCGAGGCTGATGAATGCGAGGCTAAAGGCTGGTAGAATGAGGTGACTTAGCGCGTCTGCCGTGTATGATAGATTGCCTGCCAGCAAGCCGTCGAGTACTGGCATACCTGTAATTCGAGGTACTGCTCCCGGCATTCCGGTTGCGCCGCTGCTAGGCAGGTTGGGTAGGCCCCACAGCGAGAAATAGTAGAAGAACACAAGCTGCAGAATGAAGCCGAACCAGTAGGATGGGGTGGAATACCCTGTAAGGGCGATGATGCGTGACACATGATCTGGGAGTTTGTTGTTTTTCAAGGCGGAGATGATTCCTAGCGGCAGTCCGATGGCTACGGTCAAGATCACTGCGGCCACGGACAGTTGAATTGTATAGGGGAAGTGTGCGAGGAAAACCTCGTTGGCGGGTTGCCCTTGGGCCCAGATTCCAGTGCGTCCCCAGTTGCCTTGCAGTATGTCTCGTAGCCAGTAAAAATACTGTATGTGAAGGGGCTGATCGAAGCCATGGGATCTAATCACTTCTTGGATTTGCGCTGCTGTCATCTTGGGATGAATGTAGGGGGCCCATGGCGCAATCCCGGTCGGGAATCCTCTGGCGAAGTAGAAGACGAGTATGCTAACCCCTAACAGAACGAAGATCATCAGTATGAGCCGTCTGATCACGTACTCGTACAGTTTCACTTGTCATCTCTCATGAATGGCTTTTTTCGCGCGGCTATAAAAGCTTAGTGAATCATTGCTAAACGCCCATCGCGAATCACGCAACTGCGATATGCCATGCGTCATAACAGAGGCGCCTTGAGGCTTATATCTGTTGCGTCCGAGTGCTTGCACTCAAGGCAGTATTCCAGACAACTGTTTCAAGATAAAAAAAGAGAGGGAAGTGTAATCTAGGGTTCTTCGTAGTACATGGCTGACCAGAGGTCGACACCATAGTTCGTGTTGACATACCAACCTTGAAGCCATGACGACCGAGCAAGTTGTAGGGTGGGAGTCCACCACACCATGTATACCACCAGATCGTTTGCTAATCTGTTCATCTCGTCGTTGATCTCTAATAATCTCGTGACGTTGCCTTCTTGGTCTGCAAGGACGGCTTCATCGTAGAGCGTGTCAAGCTGTGTGATGTTCCATAGGTTCCATGAGAAATAGGTGCCTGACGATACGTACATGGGTGATAGCCAGTTGAGCACGTGGTTGTAATCGGCAATCCAACCGCCCACGTATGAATCAATTGCGTGCAGCGATGCGAGGGTGTACTGCTGTCCGCCAGGAACGATGACGACGACGAATCGTATACCTAAGTCTTCGTCTACACAGATCGCGTTCAGATTGTCCGCCAGCGCGGTCAAGACTTCTTGGAATGTCGTGGCTCCAGATTGTACATAGAACTCGATAATCTTTGCCTCAGCAAAGCTGGGGCCAAACGAGTTGTCAACCACTCCAGGGTCAATCGCTGTTCCATTGTAGTACGTGTCTGAGTAATATGCAGGATTCTTCGGGGTGTCTCCAGCATCTATGAGCAGCTCTCGAGCTCGTGTGAGGTCGAAGGAAAAGGCCGGCGCTACGTCGGGATTGTATGCCCCCTCAGGGACGGTGCCCGGAGGAACGATGTTGCTTGACAAGACGCCAAATCTGTTATTGACGAATATGTTCATGTGGGTCATGTTGACAGCGCTGGCAACTGCCATTCGTATGCGCCAGTCCGCGAAAGGTTGCCAATCCCTCAATGTGCCATCAGCCCTGGTGATGTTGGTGTTGAAATCAAGCCACCATGTGGTAAACTGTGGGAACACACCGTGCTCTGTCACACCAGGAATTATCGATTCCAAGACTCCATCATCAATCCATCTGTCTCGGTTAACGACTTGGAAGATATCAGATGTCGCCACCTGGATCCCTGTGACAGTTCCGGCCTTGAGATGGAGCAGCCTCGTCGTAAAAGATTCCACTTGGCTGAATTGTATGGTCTCTATCCGCGTTTTGCCTGCTGGCGGCAGATTCAAGTTGCCCGGTCCACCCCAGTAGTCGTCATAGGCCTTCAAGATGATCGTATAGGGTGTAACTGATTCCACGCTCTCCACGTAGTAGGCGCCTGTGCCTACCTTCCAGCCATCTGTCGGCAGGTTGAGCCCAGTGTCCCCATTCCCCGCCATGTGTTCGAAGTACGTGGTGTAGTTTCCATCCCACGTGCCCCAACTGGGATCGCTATGTTCATAGTCCATTTCGATCGTCGAAGTCGGCGACACGATGCCGGCCCACGGACCGGCCATGATAGGTAGAAACTGCGTCGTCGGCGTCAAGACGTTGATGCTGACCTCGTAGGTGTCAATGATCTCAACGAAGTTCTGATCCAGCACCGCTTGCACCCACGCAGCGTCGTATGGTTGATCGTCACCGCTGACGCCCTTGCTCAGACTTGGGTCAAGGAGCTGCTGAACCATCCACGCTGCTTGGCTCCCATGAACTCCGGTTTGACTTGTACCATCGATGATGAGGATTCGGTTGAAGCTGAACCAGACCGCGGTGGCATTGAACGGCGTCCCATCTTGGAACGTGATGCCTTCGCGCAAGGTCAAGTTGTACTGCAACCCGTCATCCCTGACCGTGTAGCTCTCAGCCAGCCACGGAATGATCTTGGTCGCGTTGTCCCGCTCGTACCAGAGCAAGGTCTCGACTGAGTGCCAGAGTGTCCAATAATCGAACTGATAGTAGGAAACGTGTGGATCAAGCCATTGGTAAGTAGCTCCAGACTCAAAGATCATGATGTTGTCAGCCACAAACTGTGGAACAGTAGGTATCCCGGTGATAGTTAGCGTGCCAGATAAGTTGGTTCCAGGAATCGTCACCGCATATTCTCCAGCATCCTTGGTTACAGTGGCGGTCAGGGTTTTCGTTTCGCCAGCTGCAAGTGTCTCAGTCCAAGACGTTTCAACCACATCACTCAACACAAGCGTTACCGTTCCTGTAATCTCAGTTTCACCAGTATTCGTAACATCTACACTGATGGTGACTTCCTCTCCTTCCAAAGCCTCCGAAGGTGTTACCGTGAGATTGCTGACTTCGAACTCTCCTGGGAGCGGCTCTATTGTTGGTTGGCTCAGGAAGTACCAGATTGTCCCTATGAGCGCACCAGCTAAGATTATTACGACAAGTATAAACACAGCCATTGTTCTAGTGATAGCTTTCTTGTTCATTTTTTCCCTTCCGCTCACGTAGTCTATTACGGTGTATATTTAACGTTTACGTACTTGCAATGCAGCCAAGGAACAGCAAGCGTACTATCCGACACAGGAATGAACATATTCGAACATTTAACTTCTACATTCTTTTCTTTAGCAGAAGAAGGGCTACCGCAAAAGTTGCAACCGCAAAGCTCAGCGCGACGCCCACAATGAAAAAATATGCTTCATAAGGAACAACCCTCATGTCCAAGTAGGCCAAAAGATGTTGACCCAGATTCCACGCCACAATCAGACTGAAAACGAGCGCCAACACTATCCCACCTTTCCCCGGATCAGGATGGACTTTCGCATACAACATTATAGTAATGGAACAGACAACCTTCGCGACCAGAAATACTGTTGGTCCTATAGCAAGAACCAACGGGTTAATCTCAAAACTCCAGAAAGAAATCGTTGACGCCGCGTCAAACATGTTCAAAACAGCAGCCGCAGCACACGCAACTCCATGGGCGCCACTCATCGTCCATCCGCCCCAAAACATACTGAACCCCATCACAATCAAGACAACACCGTCCAGGCGGCCTACGACAAAAATGCCAAAACCCGACGCCACAAAGACCAAGCCCACAACTAGCAGGAAGATCGAAGCAAGGAATGCCGCTTGATCGACCCAAGCCACTAGGAGCTTCCTCCACGCATTCTCTTCAAGGGCGTATCACCCCCGATCGCAAACAAGTAGACATGAGATTCCGGCGTCTTATACACTTTTGTCAGATCAGCCCTTCCCATTAACTTGGTGACAAGCCCGAGGTGTAAAGGAGATTGTGTCCTGAGTGTTGACTGCTTTCATGTGTTCTAAACTTTATCAACAGGCTGAACATAGTCTCTAGGAGAGCGGATAATTCGTGTCTATGGAGGGCTGGTGCGTTTGGATCACGGGGCTTCCAAGAAGTGGAAAATCGACAATTGCCCGAGCTTTGCTCAAGGAGTTGGAGAAACGCGACCTTCACGCGCAGATCCTCTCTTCGGACATGCCTAGACGTGTGATCACCCCCAAACCCACTTATTCAAAAGAGGAAAGAGATATCGTCTATAATGCGATTGCTTTCGTCGCTGAACTCCTGACGCAGAACGGCGTCAACGTAGTCATAGATGCCACGGGAAACCGCCCGCAGCATCGAGATCATGCACGAAAGAAGATTCCCCGATTTCTCGAGGCCTACGTTCGGTGCCCCTTGGAAGTCTGTATAAAAAGGGAGACAGGGCGGAAGCAGTTGTTCCACGCGCCTAAGGCAGTTTACCAGAAAGCCTTCACAGGAAAGAGCTCCACAGTACCTGGAGTCGGAGCCTCGTATGAGGAGCCTTCAGACCCTGAGGTTATAATAGATTCTGGCACACTTGACCGAGATGAGTGTGCTCAAAAGATTTTAAACACTCTTGTGGAGAAGTTCCTTCATGAACAAGGCGAGACCGAGTGCGAGCTTTTCTAGAACCTTAGTCACCGGCGGCGCAGGATTCATCGGCAGCCACCTTGTGGACCGCTTGATGAAAGAGCGAATTCGTGCAACCGTTCTGGATAATCTAAGCTCCGGAAGATCGAAAAACATTGAAAGATGGCTAGACCATGAGCGGTTCCGGTTTGCCGAAGGCGACCTGAAGAATCTCAGAGACGTTGAAGAAGCCGCGGAAAATGCAGAGCTGATTTTTCATCTGGCCGCGAACCCTGAAGTCCAGGTTGGGGAGACCGATCCCTCGATCCACTTTGAGGAGAATCTGAGGGCTACATTCAATGTGTTGGAGACGATGAGAAAAAGCGCATCGATAAAGACTTTGGTGTTTGCATCTACCTCGACCGTCTATGGTGAAGCGGCGGTTATGCCCACTCCGGAGGACTATGGGCCTCTGATTCCTATCTCCACCTATGGTGCATCGAAACTCGGGTGCGAAGCGCTCGTATGCAGCTATGCTTACACCTTTGGACTCAAGGCCTTGATTCTGAGGATTGCCAATATAGTAGGACCTCGATCGACCCATGGAGTCATCATTGATTTCATCGACAAGCTAAGGGCCGATCCAAACAGACTGGAGATTCTCGGCGACGGGACTCAGAAGAAATCGTATCTACACGTTGAAGATTGCATTAGCGCGTTTCTCCACTTAGCTCTTCAATTCTTCCAGACTCAGAACAAAGTGGCAATATACAACGTTGGCTCTCTCGACCAGATTACAGTAGGGAAGATCGCCGAAATCGTTGTGGACGCGTTGGGCTTGCAAGATGTCGAGTTTACCTTCACCGGCGGGGTTGACGGCGGTAGAGGGTGGCGTGGAGATGTGAAGGTTATGCTTCTTTCGGTGGAAAAGCTACTGAAGACCGGATGGAAACCCAAATACACTAGTGAGCAGGCCGTGAGGCGTGCGACAGAAGAGATTCTGATGGAAAGATCTGCTTTGTGAGCGGAAGAGGTGGAGTCATCTTATGCATGCACTTTCGATTAGAACTCCAATTTTGAAGCAAAAGGACGATTTGGTGACCATTATTCTGGAATCACTCATGGAGCACAAAGTGGAATTGAAGGAGGGGGACATTCTAGCTATAGCCTCAAAAGCGATAGCAACTGTAGAAGGGCGTATTGTGCCGCTGGAAGGGGTCTTCCCATCTGAAAAAGCAAAGCACGTAGCCCACAAGCACTCGATGGAACCTGAATTCAGTGAGCTGGTACTGAAAGAGGCCGACAAGATCTACGGGGGAGTCCACAAGGCGCTCCTCACGTTAAAGAAGGGCATTCTGACCGTAAACGCCGGTGTAGACATGAAGAATGCTCCAACAGGTTACGCTGCTCTGTGGCCTTCGAGTCCTCGGGGCACAGCAGACAAGATTCGCACAGAGATCAAGCAGCGAAGTGGAAAGACAGCAGGCATTGTGATCGTGGACAGTCAACTGGCGCCTCTCCGAATGGGTACACGAGGGCTGGCGCTAGCAGTGTCTGGTTTCAGACCTGTCGAGGATTGTAGAGACAAGAAAGATCTGTACCAGAAACCTTTGCTGATCACGCGCCATTCGATCGGGGACGACCTAGCCTCAACAGCTCATTTATTGATGGGTGAGACCAATGGGCAGACCCCAGTCGTTCTCATTAGAGACGCACCGGTCACTTTTGTCGACCGCGTTGATGTGGAAGAAATGAAGATTCCCCAAAGAGAATGCGTCTACATGCATGCTCTCCAATCTGGAGAATAGATCTAGGAATCCACTTCGCCATCACTCTACCGCGCTGTCTCCCGCCTAACTCTTAGACTATGACTACAGTGTTTCTCTGAATAGATCTTCTTTCCTTGGTATGTTCAGACTCTCCGCGGAAAGAGAACCATCAAACTCTACACGTTTGACATTCTTGACGATCGCAACAGGAATCCCTTCGTCACCCTGTCCCATGACGAGTTCTGCGGCCGCAGCGACTTCATCTGCGACGGCAACATTCTTCACCCTCAACAAGTGATGGTACAAGTCTCGTTTGCCACGATAATCCTTGAAGGGGTGGATCCCGGCTAGTCCGATCGCAAACTCGACTTGTCCTCTTCGGAACGGGCGGCTGTAGGTGTCGCATATAATGACTGCGACTTTCCTTCCCGCAAGCCGCATTACTTGTGCTCTCAACTTCCGAGCTGATTCGTCGGAATCTTGGGGCAAAGAGGTATAGGAGTCCTCTCCGGGAACGTTCGACTTGTCGATTCCCGAGTTGATACAAACCAGGCCGCCTTTGTTCTCCACAATCAGTATCTCTTCGGATGCTTTCACGATGTTCGCTGCTTCTTCAAGCACCAATTCCACAAATCTCGGGTCTTTCGAGGTCTTTCTAGCCACCTCCAATGCCTTCTCTGAGGGGTTTACGGTCTTCAATCGGGTCACCCTGCCGTTCGCTTTAGAGACGACTTTCTGAGAGACCACCAGAATGTCTCCATCGTCTATAGATACGTGCTCTTTCTCGACGGCTTGAATGATTAGGGCGGCCAAGTCGTCTCCATGCTTCACTAGTGGAAAACCCTCTAGGCCTATGATCCTGATTTCCTGCATCTCTTGATCGCATCCTCTCGTTTCTTGAATCTCATAGTATTAATCATTTTTACTGTCGACGATGGGACAGAAACCAACCTGAAGGAGTTTGTGAACACCCGCTTGCGGGCGCTCACCAAGACCTTGGATGCTTCACCCGAAGATGAAGGGCCAGTGATCCTGGGCGCGCGCAACTGGGAGAAATACTGAGTCTCAACCCATCACTACCCCTCACCTCAGCAGCAGACATGAGCATTCATGCATGGAAAAAGGCTGGACTATTTGTTTGGCGTGCTTATTGAAAGGAGTGGAGCAAAATCAACAATGATTCTGGAAGAATTGTCGATTACTTTCACAAATACTAAGTAGAGCAACGCAGTAACAGAAAGAATGGTGAAGCGCAGGCAACTACTGTTATAGAAAACAGTTGCTGAAAGAGAAAGGAGAGTTCTCTACGCTCCACCATCAATTATGATGTTTTGGGACGATCGTATAAGCCTTGTTGCACAAGCACTCAGTATTTTCTATTCATACCCAGCAGCAAGTCACATCAGATACGCGCATCGCACGTCCGATTTTCAAGCTACGACCAAAGGCGTATCACGGAACGCCTCAATCAATCTTTTCTTGGTTGGGCTGCGATCATCGGTACGACTGCATTTATAATATATCTCTACTGGTACGCACCTAATGAGTGCTTTTCAAGAGCATGAGAATCTGTGTCTACCGTTAGGCTGAATTCCCAACATGGTCATCTATGGCCCACCTTGAAACAAGTTCTACTCAATGAGATTATGCTATGGAACATTGCTACATCACCTTTTTATAGTTCAACACGACAAACGTCGATGTGTGCGGGCAGAGAACGTCATTGTTTAGCTAAGAGCTTTCCTCTCACTCTCTCACCTCTGAACCCGCACCACTCCAAAAGGCAAAGTTCTTTCTCTGCCATACTGAAAATTCAAAAGTCAAACCCGAGGAATATTGACTCGAGGCGAGGTTTTCAACTCTCATCAACCCACGGGAACCTAGCGAGACGCCTGAGCTGCTTTTCTACGATCAAACCTGAAGTGAACAATCGACTATGCCCCAAAAATCCATGGTTTTTCTCTTCTTTGCATCATGCAACCACTGTTCGCAAGCAAACGACAAAAGATATAAACAACCATTCTCCAGTTGAATCAGCACGAATAATGGACGAACTCCAATATGCCAAAATGGGGATACTCAACAACACCAACAAACCCAGATATAACAGTAAAAGCGAGTGCACGAGAGCTTAGAGTATCCCCTAAACATGCAACAGAAATCTGCAGTACGATAAAAGGAATGAGACTCTATCACGCCAAAACCTACCTTCAAAACGTAGTTGCGAAAAGACAACCCGTTCCTATCCGGAAACACAAGAAGAAAATCCCGCACAGACGTGGATTACAGAAAGCCTACGCTGGAAGATACCCCGTAAAAGCCGCACAAGAAGTGCTTCAAGTTCTTGAAAATGCAGAAGCCAACGCAGAATACAAAGGACTCGACATGGAGCGACTGAAGATAATTTATGCCTCGGCCCATCCAGGAATGAAGATTAAACGGTACATTCAAAGAGCTTTCGGAAGGTCGACCCCACGCTTCGAAACCCTGTGCCACATAGAACTCATCTTGGAACAAATGGAGGAGCGATAACACGTCAGCAGTCAAACACTTCATCGAAGAATCCGTCAAGAAGGCCGAAATCGACGAGTTCCTGCGAAATGAATTTGAGCGAGCTGGGTATGGTGGCGTGACCATTACCAAAACACCGCTAGGTGCCCACATAGTAATCTACGCTATGCGGCCCGGAATAGTCATCGGGAGAGGTGGACAAACCATTAAAGAACTTTCTATTATGCTCGAGGAAAAGTTCGAGCTGCCAAACCCGCAGATTTCGGTGGCCGAGATTGAGGTTCCCGAACTAAACGCCCATGTTGTTGCCTCGCGAGTTACGTCTGCTTTGAAGAGGGGGGTCCATTATCGCCGATCAGGCTATTGGGCGTTGAACCAAGTCATGGAAGCCGGCGCGCTAGGCGCAGAGATCATTATCAGCGGAAAGTTGAGATCAGACAGAGCTCGGTACGAAAAATTCCGTGCAGGATACCTACCAAAGAGTGGCGCCCCAGCCGAGAAACATATGAGAAAAGCGGAGTTACCTGCGCAATTGAAACCTGGCATCCTCGGGGTTAAGGTTCGGATAATGCCCCCAGACGCCGAGTTTCCAGATCAGATATCAATAATCGAAGAGGCCACAGAACCAACTGAAACCGCGGAAGAAGAAGTGGCGAAAGCTGAGAAAGAGGAGCAGGAACAGCCGGAACCTGCTGAAACAGAGACTATTGAGGCTGAAGAGTAACATGCCCCTTATGAGGAAAGATGATATCCGCGCCATGTCTTCGGAAGACCGTCGAAAGAAGGTTGTTGAGATGCGAACGGAGCTTGTTAGATTGAAGACAATGGTCAAAGCCGGCGGTTCCATTGACAACCCTTCCCGAATCCGAGAGCTTCGCAAGACAATCGCTCAAATTCTCACAATAGATAATGAAGAAGGCCAAGCAGAGGGTAAGAAGAAATGATGGCCGCGCCGAACATACTCCAACGCGACCTCATCGGGCTCACTGCAAAGGTTGTGAGGAGTGCGAACTCTGACTGCATGAATATCAATGGCAAAGTGATCGACGAAACACGCAACACTATTGCGATAATGTGCGGGAACAAGAAGAAGATAATCATAAAAGAAGCAGCTGTCTTTCACATCACGTTTCCAGATGGCTCAGTCCTAGAGGTCAACGGGAAAGTCATAGTCGGTCGACCTGAGAATCGAATCAAGAGGCAGATTAGGAAGCGGTGGTGATGGCTCTATCCTTCAAAAAACCTAAGAAGACGTGCAAGGATCGCGACTGTCCATTTCATGGTACACTTCCAATCCGAGGACATACGCTTGAAGGTACAGTGATCAGCGATAAGATGGAAAAGACCGTCGTCGTGCGGCGTGACTACCTAAAGTATGTGCCAAAGTTCAAGCGGTACGAAAGGCGCCACAGTCACATTTCGGCGCACAATCCTCCGTGCCTAAATGCCAAAGAAGGGGACCGCGTGAAGGTAGCGGACTGCCGTCCCCTCAGTAAAACGGTCTCCTCCGTGGTTGTTGAGCGAATGGAGGAAACGTGAAATGGCCGCGAGAGCGAAGGCACGGGCTTTGATAGCCAGAGGGATTATGGGCCAAAGACCCAAGATTTCAAAGGGTCTGCCAGCTGGCTCTATCGTCAGATGTACCGACAACACGGGCGCAAAGGAACTCAGAATAATTCAAGTAATGGGATACAAGGGAAGACTTCGACGCCTTCCTGCAGCTGCCGTAGGAGATATGGTCATTGTTTCGGTGAAGAAAGGAACACCCGACATGAGAAAGAAGATGTTCCGCGCGGTCGTCATTCGACAGAAGAAGCCATTCCGACGCGCCGGCGGAGACTGGGTCCAGTTTGAGGACAACGCAGCAGTCATAATGACGCCAGAAGGTGAGATGAGAGGTTCGGAGATCAGAGGGCCGGTGGCCAAGGAGGCGGCTGAACGGTGGCCGAGGGTAGCAAGCGCTGCGAGCGTCATAGTGTAAAGGAGAGAACACGGTGAAAACAAACAAGCCGCGAAAGCAGCGCCGGAATCTGTTCCAAGCGCCCCATCATCGGCGGTACAAAAGATTCTCTGCGCCGCTCTCAGGGGATTTGAAGAAAGCTCATAACACCAACGCGCTTCCGGTCAGGCGGGGTGATTCTGTTAGGATTATGAGAGGCGATCGAAAAGGGTTTGAAGGCAAAGTGGCCCGCGTTGATCGCACCAACTATCGAGTGTTTGTTGAAGGCGTGACCCGTGAGAAGGTAGATGGGTCCACGCTGCTGGTTCCCATTCATCCATCCAAAGTCCTGATTACCGGTCTGAATCTTGAGGACAAATGGCGTAGAGAGATATTGGCGCGTAAGAGCAAGCGGACTGAGACGCTTAAAGAAAAAGCTGAGGACAAGGAATCAGAAGCTTCCCAGAAGAAAGTGAAAAAGAGGAAGAAAAGGCAAAAGACGGCCAAAAAATCTGGAGCGTCATAATCTTGGGGAGAAAAGGCGGAAAGAGGCATCTGAAGCGAAAACCAGCGCCGAAGGCGTGGCCTATTCACCGGAAAGAAGCGGTGTGGACCGTTAGACCCAGACCGGGGCCTCACGCACTCTCGTCATGTATACCATTAGCACTTCTTGTGCGAGACGTCTTGGGATTTGCACAGACGCGGAAGGAAGCCAAGATGATAGTCTCACAAGAGAGAGTGAAGGTTGATGGTAAGGTGCGTCGAGAGGAACTCTTTCCCGTAGGACTAATGGATGTAGTTTCCATACCAGATGTCGAGAAGAACTATCGCGTCTTGCCTTCCGAAAAGGGACTAACTCTCCATCCTATTGAGAAAGATGAGGCAGCTTCCAAGCTTTGTAGAATCGAGAACAAAACGGCTACAAAAGGCGGCCACGTACAGCTCAATCTCCACGACGGAACGAACGTACACATCACAGTAAAGGACTCCAAGAAACCCGAAGTCTCCTATCAAACGTTAGACGTCCTAAAACTCGGCGTTCCCGATCGAGAGCCCCTAGGGCACATCAAGCTAGGTGTGAAGAATCCCGCGATGATAATCGGAGGCAAAAACGTAGGTCAATATGGCCGAATCACTGACATTGAGAAAAGGCCGAGCCAGAAACGCAAGGAACTACTGGTCACCATAGAGGACAAAAACGGAAACAAGTTCCAGACAATTCTCGATTATGTCTTCGTCGTTGGCGACACGGAACCCCTCATATCTTTGCCAGAGGCTGACTGAAGTGTCTGAAGAAGAAATCCCGAAAAAAAGGCTTCAGAATCCCATGCGAAGACCCCGTGTCGAAAAAGTAACGGTCAATATTTCTGTGGGGAAGTCGGGCGAGCCACTAGAAAAGGCTGCGAGAGTTCTTGAACAACTAACTGGTCAAAGACCCTGCAAGCGAAGAGCCAAAAAGACCATTCGAGATTTTGGTATTAGAAAAGGAGAACCTATAGCTTGCATAGTGACGCTGCGAAAAGAGAAAGCAAGAACTTTTCTTGAGAAGAGTCTTCAAGCGATAGACAACAAGCTCTCCACACACAGTTTCGATCGCCGCGGAAACTTCTCCTTCGGACTCAAAGAACACATAGAGATTCCCGGCACGAGGTACGTACCAGAGCTCGGCATATACGGCATGGATGTTTCAGTCGTTCTGAGCAGACCGGGAGCCCGTATCAAGTATAGACATCGATCTAAGTCAAAAGTTGGGGCGAATCACGTTTTGACGCCTGAAGAGGCAATGGCATTCGTCAAAGAAGAGTTTGATCTTGAGACGGTTTAGTGTCTAGGTGGTGTCTATGGGGAAGCAAAAGCCTAAGAAAGAGCGAAAATATGGCAAAGGAAGTCGAACATGCAGAAGATGCGGATCCCATGGATCGATCATTCGTCGATATGGATTAGATCTCTGTCGCCAATGCTTCAGGGAGATTGCCAAAGAATTAGGGTTCAGAAAGTATGATTGAAAGGGGGGAATGGAGTTTGACTATGATGGACACGCTTGCGAGTGGTCTCAAAACCATTGTCAATAACGAGTTGCGGAACAGACGAGAATGTGTGATCAGCCCCGCATCCAAGCTCTTAGGACGGGTGTTGAGGGTGATGCAGTTGAATGGTTACATAGGAGAATTCGAATTTGTTGATGACGGGCGTTCAGGCAAATTCAAGGTGCAGCTCCTCGGCCGTGTCAACGACTGCGGGGCCATTAAACCGCGTTTCCCAGTGAAATTCGATGAGATTGAAAATTGGGAGAAGCGTTTTCTACCGTCAAGGGATGTCGGAGTCATTGTGGTCTCAACTCCTCAAGGGGTGGTCTCTCACAAGGAAGCTAGCGAGAAGAAAATTGGAGGGCGACTCTTAGCGTTCGTCTATTAGGAGACCAGAAAATGCGGACTATTGAAGCGGCGAAATCCATCGAAATCCCGGAAGGGGTTGAAGTTCAGGTGGAGGGACGAGTGGTGATAGTTCGAGGTGTAAAGGGAGAATTATCCCGCGATTTTTCCCACGCTCCTGTATCCATCGAATTGAATGGAAAAGCCGTTGTAGTTCGCACTGACTGGCCTCGTAAGAAGGAGGCAGCTATCGTAGGTACCATTTGCTCCCACATCCAAAACATGATAACGGGAGCGACCAAAGGCTTCACCTACAAACTAAAGGTTGTGTTTTCTCACTTCCCCATATCTGTTAAGGTTAGAGAGAATACCGTGGCCATAGAAAACTTCACGGGAGAGCGAAGCCCACGAATAGCAGAGATAGCAGGGGACACCCAAGTCGTAGCGAAGGGAGAAGACGTAATCGTGCAAGGAATCAACATCGAAGAAGTCGGCCAGACCGCCGCCAACATCGAGAAAGCAACCAGAGTAAAGCAAAAAGATCCACGAGTCTTCCTTGACGGCATCTACGTCTACGAAAAGCACGAGGGAGTAGAAGAATGAAAGACGAATCAAAGCCAGAAACCTCCAAACAAGAAAACCTCCCCAAAAAAAGAGCGTACAGTAGACATCAGAAGCCTGATTTCAAACGTCAAGAAAGCTGGCGATACAAACGGGTGAAAGAGAGCTGGAGAAGACCCCGCGGCCTAGACAGCAAAATACGGAAAAAGGTGAAGGGATGGCCACAATCCCCCGGAGCTGGCTATCGCACTCCTAAGGAGACAAGGGGACTACACCCATCAGGATACAAAGAGGTTCTTGTCCACAATCTAGACGGCGTTGATAGGATAAACCCAGAAACACAAGCCATAAGGATAGCGCACACAGTAGGAACCCGAAAACGGATTGAAATTTCATCTAAGGCTAGCGAACAAGGGATCCACATCCTGAATCCAATAAAGATCCCGGAGTTCGAAGAGGTCGAGGAAGAGATGGTTGAAGAAGGACTTAGAGAAGCGGCAAAAGAGGAAAAAGAACGCCCTAAAACGACCTCAGAAAAGGCGGATGAACAAACATGAGCCTGAGAAGTCAACGCCGCTTGGCAGCCGAAATTCTCAAGGTGGGTGAAAATCGGGTTTGGATTGATCCCGAAAGAACAATAGATGTCGAAGTGGCGATTACCAGAGAGGAGATCAGAAGACTAGTCCATGAAGGCGCCATCAAACCTGTACCGAAGAAAGGCGTCAGTCGTGCCAGAGCCCGAGTCTTACAGCAAAAGAGAAAGAAGGGATTGCGAAGGGGACCTGGCAGGAAAACTGGTTCAGCGAAGGCGAAGGTCTCCAAAAAAGAGGCTTGGATGAAAAAAGTTCGAGCGTTAAGAAAGAAACTTCGTGAGCTAAAAGAGAATCGCGTGATCACAAGGGATGTCTACCGGAAGTTGTACAGCATGGCCGGCAGCGGCGTCTTTGAATCAACAGCGGACTTGGAGCGTTACATAGAAACTCGTGGTCTAGGAAGGAAACGTTGATGGCAGAGGGTCCAAGTTACCGGCTTACTTTCCGTCGGAGAAGGGACGGAAAAACAGACTACAGGTCAAGAAGGGCGCTAATTCTTTCAGGGCTGCCGCGACTGGTTGTTAGAGGCACGTCAAATCACATGATCGTGCAAATCGTCAAGGCTGGAGTGGCTGGTGATAGTGTTGTGAACTCGGCCCACTCTCATGAGTTGACGAAGGCCTATGGTTGGCAGGGTGATTGTGGCAATCTTCCCGCTGCATATTTGACTGGCTTTCTGTGTGGTCTCAGAGCTGTTAACAATGGTTTGAAAAAATCCGTTTTGGACATAGGTCTCCAAGCTTCCTCCCGTGGTGGACGAGTCTTCGCGGCATTTAAGGGAACTATTGATGCTGGCGTCACAGTTCCCCATGATGCGAGTATGCTTCCTGATGAGACCAGAATCAGCGGAAAACACATTGTTGACTATGCCAATCAACTGACTTCTTCAGATCCAGAAAGGTTTCAACGGAGGTTTTCTCAGTATCTGTCAAGAGGGTTACCGCCAGAGCAACTCGCAGAACACTTTTCTGCGACAAAGAAGAAGATAAAGGAATCCTTTGAAAAGGAAGGGAAACAAACTTGACGCGTAGAGGGGAAGGCATCGAAGAGTGGGTCCCACGTACGAGGCTTGGAAAAATGATTCTTGAAGGCCGAATCTCCTCCATGGAAGAAATTTTCATGGAAGGGTTGAAAATACGCGAGCCTGAGATAGTGGACATTCTTCTTCCAGATCTACGAGAAGAAGTCATCAACATAAATCTGGTGCAGAAACAAACGGACGCTGGTGAGAAATCCCGATTCAAAGCCATAGTAGCCGTTGGGAATCGTGATGGTTATGTAGGTCTCGGCTCAGGAAAGGCTAAGCAGGTACGTTCTGCTATCGAAAAGGCTGCGGTGGATGCGCGTCTTAATGTTACCCTTATTCGAAGAGGCTGTGGGAGTTGGGAATGTGGTTGTGGCAGACGGCATACGCTTCCCTTCAAGGTCCAGGCCAAATGCGGCGGAGTAACGATTGTTCTTGTGCCGGGTCCTCGCGGCCTAGGTGTTGTCGCAAACGAAGTTGGCAAGATAATTCTAGGGCTCGCTGGAGTAAAGGATTGTTGGACAAAAAGCTACGGTTCCACAAGAACCATTCCGTCCTATGCCTTCGCTGTCTTCGACGCCCTCCGAGAGACGTACAATCTGGTTACACCAAAGGACTGGGTGAGCTAAAACGAGCAAAGAGCAAACGTGGCTACTAGCCGTACGAGTTCGCGGCGTCAGTGACATTTCCAGAGAAGTTCGAGAGACACTTCAGATCCTTCGTCTGAACCGTAATTGTCACGCCGTGCTGATGGATGATCGCCCGTCAAACGTTGGAATGCTACGCAAGGTGCGGAATTGCATAACTTGGGGCGGGATTTCTGGCGAGAATGTAGCTTTGCTTATCCGAGAGCGGGGAAGACTGGTGGGCGACCAGAAGCTTACGGACCAATATGCCAAAGAAATCGGTTACAAATCACTGGACGACTTGGCTGAAGCGGTATGCAAATCGCAGGTCGACTACAACGAACTTCCGAAGGTGAAACCTGTCTTCCGTCTGCATCCCCCAAAAAAAGGGTTCAAGGGAAAGATCAAGAAAAGCTACGCTGCTGGCGGCGTAACCGGGTATAGAGGCGACGCCATCAATGATCTAATAAAGCGAATGATATAACTACCAGTCGACAGCTTTCATAGTTACAATCTAACGACAATCATCATCAGGAGGAGTTCCATTGAACGAACGTTGGTGGAAGCGCAAAGGACGATCATGGTTTGACATCTTCGACGAATTCGACAGGCTGGAAAAAGCGATGGACGAGATGATGCACAAGACCTTTGAGACACCATCTGAGAGGGCCCACCGACCCTATGTTTACGGTTTTTCGATGTCTGTGGGATCCAACGGAAAGCCGATGATTCGAGAATTTGGAAATGTCGAACATGGTCATTCGGGGCCTAAAATTCGGGAAGAAAGCGGACCTTTAGTCGATGTCATGGAAGAGGAGAAAGACGTGGTCGTTGTGGCAGAACTGCCGGGTGTGGAAAAAGAGGACATAAATCTCCGCACAACAGATAGTCATCTCTTGATATCAGTTGACACGCCTAGACGCAAATATCATAAAGAACTGCAGCTTCCAACACGGGTCGAGTTCAACTCTGGAAAGGCTTCGTATAAGCATGGTGTCCTCGAGGTGCGCTTGAAGAAACTCTGAATTAGCTTGGGCAACCAGTAAGAATTAATTACGCGGTGAACCAGTATCTTGCTTGCGGGTGAAGGTTGAGGAACGGAACATGGCTGGCAGGTTTCTGGGAATATTTAAGCCTCTCTCTAGATTCATGCCTGAGATTAGCCCACCCGAGCGCACTGTAGGGTTCAACGAAAAGCTCTTCTGGACAGGCATCGCCCTTGCATTATACCTTATTATGAGCGAGGTCCCGCTTTACGGGATTCCAGCCGGTGGAGGATGGGAGCTAACTCAGCTCCGCGTGATCTTCGCCTCAAACCGCGGGGCCCTTACGGAACTAGGAATAGGACCAATCGTGACTGCAGGCCTCATTCTTCAGCTTCTCGCAGGGTCCGGTATGATAGGCGTTGACTTCGCTAACCCTGAGGATCGGGGGCTATTTACCACAGCAAGCAAAGTCTTCTCCATAATTATGACTGGCGTGCAGGCTTCCGCATATCTAATCGGGGGCGTATATGGCACTCAGGAGCCCTTTGCAGCCATTATGATTTTCCTGCAGCTTCTAGCCGCTGGAGTGATCCTCATCCTCTTGGATGAGATGATTCAGAAAGGATGGGGTTTCGGGAGCGGGATCAGTCTGTTCATCTTAGCTGGAGTGACGAAAGGCATCTTGTGGGACAGCTTGGCGCCTACTCCGCCTATGGCGGATGGATTAAGCTACGGCGCTTTCGTGGCGACTTTTCAAGCGATGCTTGGTGGCCAATCTTTTTGGGGAGTCTTTCTGAGGAGCGGAAACCTGCCTTCTCTTCTGGGTTTCATCACTACGATCTCTGTCTTCTTGATTGTGATCTACATTGAAGGTGTACGAGTCGAGCTTCCAGTCTCCTATGCGCGCTATCGAGGCTTTCGGGGCAGATATCCCATCAAGCTCCTCTATGTGTCCAACCTACCAGTAATCTTCGCTTCCGCCCTCTTCGCAAACGTATATTTCTTCTCCCAACTCCTCTGGAACCAGCTCGGTCAACCTGCGCCAGGAACGAATTTCTGGCTCGACCTCCTCGGCCAGTACAGGGTCGACCCAGAGAGCAATCAACCCCTACCCGTCGGCGGGCTTGTACATTATGTGACATCCCCTCGAAACCTCCTAAATGTAGCAAGCGATCCTCTGCGGGCAGTCATCTACGCCGGGATTCTGATGGCGTTCTGCATAGTCTTTTCACTTACTTGGCTAGAAGTAGGCGGCCTAGGTCCAAAAACTGTGGCAAAGCAGTTGGTCGACTCAGGAATGCAGATTCCTGGGTTCCGAAGATCTCACCGACCTATCGCAATGATCCTGAAACGCTATATTCCAGTCGTTGCCGTGTTGGGCGGTCTGGTAGTCGGATTGATTGCTGCGACAGCGGACTTCCTAGGGGTCTTCGGGACGGGGATGGGTGTCTTGCTCTCTGTCGGAATTCTATACCAATACTATCAGATTCTGGTACAAGAGCGCGTTGCCGAAATGTATCCCGCCTTCCGTCGGGTACTCGGGGAGTGACCACAGGCCGAACCGGCATATTACCCTTCCTACATATAAAGGCAAAACACTCCATATTGACAGGGTTGACTACCACACCAGTGAAAATAGTTAAAAACACCAAATGAAACAGATTGACAGATAAGCCTCAAGGATTAGGTAGGTGAAAACGTGGCATCGCCTTTGGATTGGCTATTCATGCCTAGTGCCCCTGGAGCAACCGTCGCCATTATATTCATTTCGATAGCCATAACGTTTGTTACATCAATGGCAAATCGCCTTCTCACTGACCGGAAAAAACTCAACGACTGGAGACGAGAGATTTCCCAATGGACTTCTGACTTCAATGAGGCGAGACGTAGCGGAGACTCAAAGCTTCTAGCGAAGTTAAAGAGGCAGCAACCGCGAATAACGCAGCTTCAGTCAAAAATGATGTGGCAGTCAATGAAAGTGTCTCTGCTGTTCATGGTTCCCTTCTTCATCATCTGGCAACTCCTCATCGGCTACTATGGCGGCACTATTGTTGCTTACCTTCCATGGTTGGGGGGAGCTTGGCCGCTGCCCATCTTCTATTGGTATCTCATCTGCTCTTTCTTTTTCGGGACCCTCTTCTCACGGGCGCTGGGCTTAGCGTGGGGGACTACCGAATAGTGCCTAAACCCTCCCGATTGACAAGAAGCCAGAAACGTCACGAAGTGCGATTGCCAGGAGGGCGTGCCTCAACTCATTTCAAGAAAGAGAAACCAACTGGAGCACTCTGTGCCCGATGTGGTAAAAGCCTCTCAGGTATTCCACGTGTGGTTCCATCCAGACTTCGCAAGCTCCCTAGTTGCCGGAGGAAAGTCGAACGCCTATATGGCGGCCAAATGTGCCACAACTGTCTACAAGCTCTGTTGAAACAGGCAGTAAGAAGCACGTGACGACGTGAAAACGGCGGACAAATAAGACGATGGCGAAAAAGACAGTCATATGCATATCCGGACTGGCTGGGTGTGGAAAGAGCACCCTCGCCAAGAAAATTGCCGAGAAATACGGGCTCGAGTACCTCTCCGGTGGAGACGCTCTGAAAGCTCTGGCGATTGAGGCGAGCTACAAATCAGCTGAAACAGGCTGGTGGGAAACAGACGAAGGCACAAGGTTTCTCAAACAAAGAATGGAGGACGCCAATTTTGACAAGAAGGTTGACCGGCAACTGATCGACCGGGCAAAGAGACAGGGAAACGTAGTTCTTGACAGTTGGACGATGCCTTGGCTGTTAGACAAGGGCTTCAAAATCTGGCTGGTCGCTTCTCGGGACGTGCGAGCCAGACGCCTTGCAGAACGGGACGGGATTGATTTCAAGAAAGCGCTTGAAGTAATGGCGGAAAAGGACGAGAAGACGAGGTCGATCTACCGAAAGCTCTACGGGTTTGACCTCGGGAATGATCTTTCCCCTTTTGATCTGATTCTTGATACGGATTTGCTGGATGCCAACGACGTCTTCCGTTCTCTTTGCATGGTAATAGATCGATTGGTTTTTGAGAAGAATCCTGGACACGACTCCGATTGACAAGAATCATCCTACATCCTATTCGAGATTTGGAAATCTCTCGATGCTTCAAAATGTAATCGTTACAGTCTATCTCGTTGCCTTCTTCCTCAAAGCATCGACGGTAGCGCTTCCCAGCGTCAATATGAAAATCATCGCCCAGATTGATACGGTTCGAATGACATCATTATGGATGCTGAGCAAAAAGCTGAACAAGAACCAAAGGCCTGTGATCGCAGTAGGGACGCTTACTACTAACCAAAATTCTGTCCATGTATAGATCGTGAGCAAGTCTTTCAACCACTCAAACACTATCTACACACCTTTCCTGCATTCTTATGTCCATGGGATACGTTTAGCTTTTGTGTTGCTTAGTAATAGACGTTTGTTTCACAGGTTTAAGTTATTCTACTGCAAATTTATAAATACAAGTCTGAGGTTGTCTATAGAAAGCTGGATGGTTTGCTTTGCCTGCCATTGAAGTGGGGAAGATGTGCGTGAAGCTTGCTGGTCGCGAGGCTGGCAAGAGATGTATTATCGTTGACGTTATTGACAAGAATTTCGTTCTCATCACTGGACCTGCAAAAGTCTCAGGCGTGAAGCGTCGACGCGCTAACGTAAGTCATATCGAACCGACTGCGGTTAAGATCGACATCAAACGTGGGGCTAGTGATGAAGAGGTTACTGAGGCTTTGAAAAAGACTGGCAGGCTTGAGGAGATGGCCAAACTAGTGAAGCCCTCTCTTTCTTGATGTGCGCGCGCTGGATAGTTTTAAAGCGGAGACCCTTTCTTTCCCCTAACATAGATTTTCCAACATCCCAACTCTTTTAACGTCCAGTTTCTCTCTTACTAGATCAAGATGCACAGAATCGAGACTCCTTGGACGACGAAGCGAGAGGTTGTGACAAAGGCTGAAGAGGCGACGGATCCCCATTTTGGACACAAACCAGATGAAAGACCAATTGAAAAACACATTCGATTTGGCGTGATCAACCTCGACAAGCCCCCTGGGCCGTCTAGCCACGAAGTAACGGCGTGGGCAAAACGCATCCTGAACCTCGAACATGCTGGTCACGGCGGGACCCTTGAGGCCTCACAATCCGGGGAAATCCCAGAGTAACCGGCATCCTCCCCGTCACATTGGAAGCTGCCACCAAGGCTGTTCAAGCTCTACTTCAGAGCGGCAAAGAATACATCTGCGTTATGAGACTGCACGCCGAAGCGTCAGAAAAGCGGATCAAGGACGTTCTGAACGAGTTTCAAGGGATCATCTATCAACGGCCTCCAGTCCGAGCATCGGTCAAACGGAGGCTACGAACCCGAAAGATCTACTATCTCGATTTTCTTGAAATGGACGAGAGAAACGTTCTCTTCAAGGTCGGATGTGAGGCCGGGACCTACATACGAAAACTCTGCCATGACATCGGAGAAGCGCTGAGCTTTGGCGCCCACATGCGTGAGCTTCGCAGAACCCGTGTTGGCCCATTCACAGAAGACGGAGGATTAGTCACGCTTCATGATGTATCCTATTTCTATTCTCAGTGGCAAGAAACGGGAGACGAAGCAAACCTTCGAAGATTCATACAACCAATGGAAGCTTCATTGAGACTTCTGCCGAAGATCTACATTCGAGACTCAGCAGTAGACGCGGTATGCCACGGAGCAAACCTAGCGGCACCCGGGGTCTTGTCCCTAGACACCAAAATACAACCAGGTGACATGGTTGTCGTGTCCACCCAGAAGGGAGAAGCGGTTACTCTATCCAAAGCCTTGGTGTCAACAACGTCGATTTTGAATATGGATCACGGACTGGTAGCTGAGACCAGACGAGTTCTGATGCCCCGCGGCGTCTATCCAAAAATGTGGCGTACCACTCAGTAGGTTTTTCTTGTGCTCTCAGAAGCTAAAAGCTTTTCATAGGCTTCTGTACCTAAACTAGACTGCGCAGAGCCGGGGTGTCCTAGAGCAATCAAGCGGGAACTCCGGTAGGGAGCAGATTCATCCAAAAGAAGCTCATGCCTGGAGTGCTCTACAGCCAGCCTGTGACCTCTCGAGGTCGCGTGGGTTCGAATCCCACCCCCGGCGCCATCAACGTTTAGCGCGTGTTGACTTCATTTGCCCAGATTTTCTCGTCGGCTTTCTATCTGACTAATTGTGCAAATATCATTGGCAAAACAAGTATGACATGCGGGATGACGGGCGGTACAGACGAGCGCTCCGAAGTCAATAAGCGCTTGATTGAAGATAGAAGCTTTGCCATGAGGGATCAATGCTGCAGCGAGCCGCCATACCTTTCTCCTTGCGGACACCCGCTCAGGAAGGCCTTGAATATCAAAGATTCTTTGGATCAGACGACGAACGTTGGTGTCTACAATTGGCGCATCTTGGTTGAAGGCGAAACTGAGAATGGCCCCCGCCGTGTACCGGCCAATTCCATGAAACGCGATGAGCTCGTCGACGGTATCAGGCAATTCTCCCCGCAACTCGTTGACAACATATTTGGCAATTCGATGCAGTCTCCCAGGTCGAAAATTGTAGCCTAAAGGTCGCCAAAGCTGTTCTATCTCTTCCAAAGGAGCTGCAGCCAGTGCTTCAAAGGTCGGGTAAGCCGCTAGCCATTCACCGTATTTAGGTATGACACGATCAACCTGTGTTTGATGCAGCATCATTTCGGAGACGAGGATATGATAAGGATCGCGCGTATGTCGCCAAGGCAAATCTCTACCATGCCGACTGTACCATCGGAGCAATCTGCGCTGGAAGATGCGAATCTGCTCTTTGTCTAGCCTCTGCATAGGGGCGGGACAGTCTCTGCCCCTCTCAACCTTCTGTCGCTGACCATTTTCCATGCAAGGATGGTGAGCACAAGCATATAAAAAGGCAGTCTTCATACAGCTTTGGTGCCAAGCTATCACAACACTCTTTCACTTTTAGTTTGGGGGCTTTCTTGCTTCCTAGGATTCGTCTCGTGAGAAATACGACCACCTTGATCCCTGAGAGGATTGATCTTCCTTTGATGTTCGATCGTTCGAATCGCGCCTACGTGCAAATAGAGAAAGGAACCGGGGATTTTCGAAACTCCGCAACAGGGGACGGGTTCAAATCTCGCTCCTGACCCCCATGGAAACCATCTTTTGAGGCTTGCCAAGCGTGTGTGCCAGAGCAAGAACTAACAGATTTGAAGGAAATCCCCCTACTAGTGTATACGCAACCGCGATTAAACCGTCTGACCAGTAGGATGAGCAGGCTTAGTGTGCAATGAGAAGAGTGCCAAGATCTGCCGGTGCGCATTCAGGAACACGGCGGGGAATAGCAGTCAGACAAAAGCAGTACGTGACGATTACAAAGAAGGGCATGGAATTCGTTAGCCCAGTCTACTCTCGCTCAGCTATTTTGGCTCCCGAAGAGATCAAGCTCTATTGGTTCCCACTGCGATTGGTGTCTTCCGGTGGGACGCTGTCGCTCTTCTCGATGAAATGGTGGAGCCTTGTGGGGACCTTGGAAAGCACCGTGAGAAAGGAATACGCAAAAGTCACCGCTTCCAGAAGGGCGTTGCCGAAGAAAGACGTCCAAGAGGTCATCAAAGAGATCTGAGGCGAGATGCCCAAGGGGTTTTATGTCTAATCTCCGACGGACCGAACTTCCTGAAAGCAAGAACGCTCATTTCAGCTCCGAAGGAGCACAGAAACAAGACAGATTTTCGCTGACCTCCACAAGAGAGGCCACGTTTTCTGCGCTATCTTAGGAGCTGATGGTCAAGCGCGATCAATACAGAGCGAGGATTGTTGAATAAGGAAGGTTTAAATAAAATACGAGCATCTTCCGTAGATAGTTTGATCTAGGGCGGACGATCCAAGGTGCCTAAGGAGTTCCGACACATCATTCGCATCGCTGAAACCGACTTGAATGGAAATCACAAAGTAGCCCGAGCTCTAACGGGCATCAAAGGGACAGGAACAAGCCTAGCAAACATCATAGTGAAGAAAGCCAACATCGACTCAGGAGCCCGCTTGGGCATGCTATCGGACATGGAAATTGACAAGATCCGGGATGTCATGAAAACGCCCACGAAGTATGGCATACCCAGTTGGTTTCTCAATCGTCAAAAAGATAGTGAAACCGGCAAAGACCTCCATCTCACGGGCTCCGATTTAGCACTGCAGACAAAGTCTGACATAGATGACATGAAGAAGGTCAAATCGTGGAAAGGCTTTCGCCATGCTCACGGACTCA
Source organism: uncultured Candidatus Bathyarchaeia archaeon (assembly GCA_964347825.1). Lineage (GTDB taxonomy): Archaea > Thermoproteota > Bathyarchaeia > Bathyarchaeales > Bathyarchaeaceae > CAYFZQ01. The sequence goes on from CAYFZQ010000014.1 coordinate 27,966, forward strand.
AAGTGAGAGGCCAAAGAACGAGAACCACGACCAGAAAGGGGAAGGCCATTGGCGTAAAGAAGCGGCGGATACGGCGGGAGCGTTAATGGGCGACCCCCGAAAGCAACGGAAAAAATATGACAAACCGCGATTCCCATGGCGCCCCGACATCCTACAGGCAGAGCTCAGGCTGATCGGCCAATACGGGCTGCGTAACAAGAAAGAACTGTGGCGCCACCGAACCATGCTTTCGAAGTTCAGAGGCATCGCGCGTTCACTTCTGGGCATGTCTGCCCAGGAGCGAAAGAAGCTGGAAGAACAGCTTCTAAGTAAGCTGCACCGGCTCGGAATCTTACCGAAAACTGCGGCGCTAGATGACGTATTGGACTTGTCCCTTGAAGACATCCTTGAACGACGGCTTCAAACTGTCGTTTTCAGAAAGGGGCTGGCTCGATCGGTGCATCAAGCCCGTCAACTGATCACACACGACCATATTTCCATCAAAGAAGAAAAGGTGTCATCCCCAAGCTACATGGTTGAACGGGACGAAGAAGGCAAGGTTGCATTCGCTCCAACCAGTCCTTTGTCCAGTCCCAGTCATCTTTTGAGACTGTCTCTCAGCAAAGAGGTTGAGACCGGCGCCCCGACCATGACCAAGGAGGAAGGAGCTTGAGCAAGAAGATCGAAAAGTGGGCCGTAGTGCACATCTACAGTTCCTACAACAACACGGTCATACACTTCACCGATATATCTGGCGCTGAGACTATAGCTAGAGGCTCTGGCGGAATGTTCGTCAAAGCGGATCGATTGGAATCTTCACCGTACGCCGCCATGCGGGCTGCCGCTCATACCGCGGCTTTGGCTAGAGATAAGGGAGTAACAGCCATACACATCAAGGTTCGAGCACCAGGAGGATCCGATGCGAGAACACCAGGTCCAGGAGCACAAGCCGCGATTCGAGGTCTTGCACGAGCCGGGTTCCGAATCGGCCGCATCGAAGAGGTGACGCCTGTTCCTCACGATGGGACGAGACGGAAGGGTGGTCGCAGGGGACGCAGAGTCTGACAACATGTTAGCGTTCGCTCCTACGGATAGGTCATGGCGCCCTCGGGAAAGCATAAAATTGAAATAACTGCTTTCTTTCCTTATGAGAAGCACAGGTACTTGCGCATGGCCATATAGGAGTCCGATTTCAGTGGAAGTTCAGGTCATCGAAAAGACTGATACTGCAATGCGGTTTGTCGTTAGAGGAGTTGATGTTTCTTTCGCGAACGCGCTACGACGGACAATGCTAGCTGAGGTCCCATCGATGGCTGTAGATGACGTGGTCATCATTCAAAACTCATCTGTGCTCAACGATGAGATTCTGGCGCACAGGTTAGGGCTCATCCCCCTCAAGACAGATTTGGACTCGTATAACCTCCCCGAGGAGTGTGCCTGCCAGAGCGAATTCGGATGCAACCTTTGCCGCGTAGCTTTGACACTGGAAGCTGAAGCGGAAGAAAAGACCATAACGGTCCTCTCGGAAGATGTGATCTCAGAAAATCCTGACATCATTCCCGTGAGCGGTAGAATCCCGATCGTGAAGCTGGCAGCCAATCAAAAAGTAAGACTTGAGGCCTACGCCCGTCTTGGACGGGGAGAAAAACATGCAAAGTGGCAACCAGTCTGCGTAAGCGCATACAAGTACCTGCCAACGATCAGAATCGACGCAGGGAATTGCGACGCCTGCGCAGAATGCGTCGAGGTCTGTCCTCAAAACATCCTGGTGAAATCGGGCAAAACACTCGAAACCAGAAACGAGATTGAATGCACTTTGTGCCAAGACTGTGTGGAGACGTGTCCCAAAAACCCTAAGGCGATTGAGGTATCAT
>CAYFZQ010000015.1:0-2425 GCA_964347825.1 uncultured Candidatus Bathyarchaeia archaeon
CCGCTAGAGATCGTTGGATCAGCAATCGCCGTTGACAAAGCTCGACTTGATTTTGCCTACGGTGAATCGTTGCGACAGCGGTTTCCAACGATTGAAGAAGCTGCAAATCACGTTGTGAGGGAAGACCGTAACGTAGTGGTAAGAATGATGGATCGGCAAGAGGCGGAGAAGTACGTTGAGCGGTTTCATGAAAACCTCAGCACTTTGCCTCCTCAGGTCCATGAGGTTCGAATAGTGGAGATCAAGGATTGGCATGCTTGTGCTTGTGGGGGAACGCATGTCAGGCGAACAGGGGAGTTGGAAGGAATCAAGCTTTTGAAGAGAGCATCCAAGGGCAAAGGGGTTGAACGGCTAGAATTTTCAGCTGGAATCCTGTGACTGGTGGAGAAACGCGTTGCCCACTTCGACGCTCAGGTCCTGAGCACCAAGCCAGCTAGCTGAGGGCGTACAGCAGAACTATCCTGACGTTATTTGCGACAACAAAGACATAGTAGGTTACGAGAATAACCAGAATTCCGCGGAAGATTTTCTCTGCAAATAGCCATTCTTGGGCAGTGGCCATTTTCCACGCTGCCAAACACAATACTCCAAAGAACAAGACCAGACCCAACTTGACCCAAGCGGATAGAAATCCGCCGATTCTACCCCAAAGAAACAATGTGATCGGATTGGCTTCCCAAACAGGAATCGTCGTTGCCACATCCAGCACATTTAGTAGAAACAACGCGGAAAACCAGATCAGAAGCGACGACCGCTTCACCGACCTCATCCCTTGTTCTCTCGATTGCATCTCCAGAGGCGGTTTGGATCAGTTAAAGCTTTCATTCTCTCACGGGCGCTTCATCTCTTGTGGTCAAATTGAACCTACCCAGCAAAGAGTCTTAAGTAAAGACGCGACGGTCGTTTCTGGATAATGAGCAAGAGAGATATCAGAGCTCAAGGGCTGTGAAGCATTCTCGACAGGCGAACTGGCGGTTTCACATTTTTGCGTGTACTACAGCGAAAAGCCTTAATAAGAATGACATATAATTGTCAAAAGCTCGGAGGAAACAAGAAATGCCTTGTACAGTAGTCGTTTGCGGTTTCTTCGGGGACACAGGAAAAGGAAAGGTCACCTCCTACCTCTCACTGAAGGACAAAGCAGCAGTAGCTGCAAGGGCAGGCGTTGGCCCCAACGCAGGGCATACCGTTGTCCACGAAGGGAACGAATACAAGTTGAGGATGTTGCCCAGCGCTTTTGTCTACGACAAATGCCGCCTGCTCATTGGTCCAGGCGTCTTGGTGAACCCTGATCTCCTGCTCAGAGAGATAAAACTAACCCAGTCCCGTCGTCGAGTTGGCGTCGATCCGCAGTGTGCAGTCATCGGACCAGAACACATTGAGGCTGACAAGAAAGGCCACCTCGCAAAGAAGATCAAAACCACAGGCACTGGAACCGGTCCGTGCAACGCAGAAAGAGCGCTACGCACGGTCAAACTTGCCCAAGATATTCCCAAACTTGAAGCGTATTTGACGGACGTCCCGCTCGAAGTCAACACCGCTATCGATGAGGGAAAGAACGTCCTCGTTGAAGGAACTCAAGGAACCTATCTTTCGCTCTTCCACGGAACCTACCCCTACTGCACGTCAAAAGACGTGACCGCTTCAGCAGCTTGCTCCGACGTGGGAGTCGGCCCTACAAGAGTAGACGAGGTCATTTTAGTCTTCAAAGCCTACACAACCAGAGTTGGCGGCGGCCCGCTTCCCAATGAACTCGCTTGGGAAGAAGCCGAGAAGCGTGGATGGGCCGAGATTGCCACCGTCACTGGCAGAAAGCGGAGAGCGGCCCCCTTCAACTACGAGCTTGCTAAGAGGGCAGTGATGCTAAACGGAGCCACACAGGCCGCGATAACCAAAGTCGACGTGATGTTCCCAGAGTGTGAAGGCGTCAAATCCTACGAAAAGCTTTCACGGCAAGCAAAGAATTTCGTCGAGAACGTAGAACAGGAAATCCAAGTGCCAGTGACACTTCTGGGAACCGGTCCAGACGCCTGGGAAATTGTAGATCGAAGAGAAAAGCAGATCTCGTGAAGAGACATATTAAGTAACAGCCGAAAGAAGAATAGAGGAGACAACGATGTCAACGGTCCTGATCAAAATCTCTGACCTTCGCCATGAAGAAGGCGATGACACAGTAAAGGAGCTAGCTGAATTTCTAGAAGGACGACTGAAGGGAAAAGTCGAGGTTGCCAGCGAAGAAATCACCTTGAGCTACGAGGAAGGAGAGGAAAGCCCATCCAAATCCCATCTACGAGTTCTCCTACGCAAATTCCTTCACCAAACTGATTTGAAGGAATGGTTTCGCGTGATCTCGGGCGGCGAAGACGTCCTTGTGGTGCAGCCTAGAAAGACCTAGTGGATACTATTATCGCCATATCTTTTCGTG
>CAYFZQ010000015.1:2525-28985 GCA_964347825.1 uncultured Candidatus Bathyarchaeia archaeon
GCTCACTCTAGAGATTAGGTACTTCCGGGTGTATGAGATTGTCAGTACGCCTGGGCTAACCTCACAAGCTGCACAGCTTTTCGGCCACAGAATATACATTGGCCATCGATTTGGCCTTCAACATCCTCTGGAACGCCCAGAACGCGGGCGTTGGCCTCTTCTTCCAGGCTTCTCCCGCATTCATCGCTGCCACACCAGAAGACCTCGACCACGCCAGCCTTGTCTTTCAGCAGCTGCTTTGCTTGGAGGAAGTCATCCACGCGGTAGACATGCTTTCTCATCCATCCCCACGCCTTTTCCTTCAAGTCAACCGTCATTTTCTCTATGAGCCCGATGACCACATCTTCGAGTTCGTCTGTTTTGCAGGTTTCTCTAGTTAACGTATCTCGTCTGACAATTGTAGCTTCATTGTTCTCAACATCTCGTGGACCTATCTCGACGCGCACGGGTACTCCACGCAACTCCCAATAGTAGAATTTCGACCCTGGAGTCAGATCGGGGCGGAGGTCCAATTCGACACTGAGGTCTGCGTGCCCTAGTCTGGCTGTTGCGACTTCACAAGCGCTGTTGATAGTCTCTTCCATGCCCCCATACGGGACAGGAACCACGACCACTTGAATGGGGGCTATCGCGGGGGGCAACACGATTCCATGATCGTCTCCGTGCGCGATTAGGGCTGAGGCGATTCCTCGACCAGAGATGCCGTAGCACGTTTGCCAAATGTGCTTCTGTTCTCCGGCTTCCGTCTCATAGGAGATGTCAAAGGCTTTGGAGAAGTTTTGCCCCAGATTGTGTACGGTTCCTATCTGGAGGCTTCGTCCGTCTGGGCATATCATGTCAAAGGCTATCGAATATAAGGCGCCGGGAAATTTGTCCCATTCTGGTCTTCGGGAAGTGAGATAGGGGACGCCCATTGCATCGAAGAACTGCTTGTAAATCTTCACTCCTATCTTTACTTGAGCTTCAGCTTCTTCACGAGTGGCGTGGGCTGTGTGCGCTTCTTTGAACGTGGAGACTTCCCGCATTCGTAGGATTGGTCGCGTGGCCCGGGTCTCATATCGGAAAATGTTTACGATTTGGTATAGTCTCATCGGCAAGTCTGCGTGGGATCGGATCCAGAGTTTCAGCATTGGCGCGATGGCGGTTTCACTTGTCGGTCTGAGCGCATACTTGACTTTCAATGGTTCTAATCCACCGCGCGTGACCCACAAACACTGAGCCTCAAAGCTCCCCACGTGACCAGCTTCCTTGGCCAGCGACGTCTCGGGAATGAGCAGAGGAAATAACGTCTCTTCGTGTCCTGTGGAATCCAGCAAATCACGTAGAGTCTCTAGAACCTTTCTTCTTATCTTGAATCCGTATGGAAGCCACACCCCGCAGCCTTTGATGGGGTATCGATAGTCCATAACAGACGCGTTTCTCAGTACTTGGCGAAACCACACACCAAACCGTTTACTCCACTGGTCTCGTTTCACAGAGGACATAGCAGATCTCAACCACAAGCGTGAACAATGACAGAGTTAAATTACGCTCATTATCAGTTTCACGATGGCTTATTTAGTTTGAGGGTGCAGCACTCGGGTTGGTCAAAGAAAATATGCGAGCGCATGGACAGAAGAAAGACTAGACGTGCTCCTCTTTCTTGACGTATTTGTGTAACTCTTGCCAGATAGCCTTAATATCCGGGATTTTCCCCTCGATGGGCCCCATCTTCTTGCCCATAGTCTCGATGCTCAACACGCCTTTTTTCTTCACTATTCCTTTCTCATCATAGTTCAAGGTCTTGATATCTTCTATTCGTTCAGCGATAATGGAGTCTTTTTTCAGAAGAACGCCTCGACGCCGGTAGAGTAGTATTCTTTGATCTGTTATCAAGAAGTCAAAGGGAGCACTGTAAGCCCTGACCTTCCGGGGGCTCTGGAATTCCACAACCTCCCCGGGAAGAAGAAAGTCCTCAAGAACCAAAAGATACACTCCTGACACAAGTGTTGCTGCTGAAAATTCATAATCTTTGTGGTTGCCGCAAGTGACTGGCATTAGCCAAGAGCTTTTCGTTGGCCGAAACTCTTATCATTCAAACGAAGACAGAAGACTGAAAGCCTTATGCCCAATTTCGTCACTACGACTCTCGAATTTTGGAATGAGAGGGACAACTTCACACTACAATTTGACGCTGAAGGAGTTGCACGAAAGGAATGAGGGTGATCGCAGACTTACACATCCATAGTCGATTCAGTCGGGCCACAAGCCAAAAAATGAACATCCAAGAGATTACCCGCTTCGCCCAGATAAAAGGCTTGAACCTCGTGGGCACGGGAGACTTCACACATCCTCGCTGGTTTCAGGAAATAGAAAGAGAACTGGTGGAGATCACAGACGCAGATCTTCTCAGGCCAACCAAACACCCAGACGCCCCAGTTCAGTACATGATCACGGGCGAAGTCAGCACAGTCTTTACCTTCGAAGCCCGTGTAAAGAAGATCCACCACCTCATCCTTGCCCCTGGTCTCGAAACCGCTGCGTGGATCAACGAGCGACTAGCACCATACGGAAATCTGAGCATAGATGGCAGACCAACGCTCGAGATGACGGCGCCACAACTAGTGGAAGAAGTCATGCAGGTCTCCGACAAAAACGTCGTTATACCAGCTCACGCGTGGACCCCATGGTTCAGCCTCTTCGGTGCCTTCAGCGGATTTGACCGAATCAGAGATTGTTATCAAGACATGACAAAGCATATCCCGGCCCTTGAAACCGGTCTCTCGTCAGATCCGCCCATGAATTGGCGGCTGAGTTCCCTTGACAAGTACACTTTGGTATCCAACAGTGATTGTCACAGCCCTTGGCCGTGGCGAATCGGCAGAGAAGCTAATGTCTTTGAGCTCAAACAACTCACGTATGACGAGGTAATTGACACCCTACGCCAGAAGGACGAACACCGATTCAAATTCACCATCGAAACCAATCCAGCCTATGGGAAGTATCACTGGACTGGCCACCGAAACTGCAACGTCTCCCTGCCGCCTCAAGAAGCCACGAAATTCGGGAACTACTGTCCCGTCTGTCGACGCAAACTGACGAAAGGCGTAGAGCATCGGATAGAAGAGCTTGCGGACAGGCCGATAGGCTTCGAGCCGAAACGGATACCGGGTTACATGCGTCTGCTGCCTTTACATGACATCATCGCCACAATTCTGGAAGTCCGCTACCAAGGTGCCCGACGGGCTTGGGAAATCTACAACAAGTTGGTGGTAGAATTCGGAAACGAGTACGCCGTCCTCATGGATGCCTCTCATGACGAAATGTCCAGAATTGTGGATCCAACCCTTGCCGAGGCGATAATTCGGGTCAGAGAAGGAAAGGTAAAGATTATTCCGGGATACGATGGGGTGTACGGGCAACTTCTCCTGTTTGAAGAGGATACGGATCGAGAGAACCGCCCTGAAACGGTTGACCAGAGAAGCATCGCCGAATTCTGGTAGAGCCCTACAAAGTAGCGGTGGGGATTGCAGGATTGTGAGCCCTGTGCAACTATTTAAGGTAAATCGAAGTATACACTAAGGCTCCATAGGGGTATCTCAGAAGAGGAGTCTAGATGCAGGATCCAATCGAGAATATAATTGACAACGCCACAAAGCTTGGAGCTTCTTACGTCGATCTGCGCTTCGACACGACGCAGTCGACGAGAATCCGAGTTAGAAACAACGAGGTCACGACTTTTCGCACCCTCTTTGAGCAAGGTGCTGGTTTGAGGGTTCTCGTGGACGGCGCGTGGGGGTTCACAATGTCTAGCGATCTTAAGAAACTGGCATCCTCCGTAGACAAAGCTGTAAAACTGGCCAAGCAGAGTGCTGCCCATCGAACTGAACGGATAGAGATCGAGCAGCAGCGAAGATTCAGGAGCGACGTTGAGTGGAAGACAAAAAGGCCTCATGATTCCCTCAGCATCGAAGACAAACTCGAATTCGCCCTTGAGACGAACAAGCGTCCCAGAGATTTGAGTGAGAACATCGCCATGGTCGACAACACCTATCTCGAAGGAGACATAAGTCGATGGTTCGCCAACTCTGAAGGGACGTTCATAAAACACTCCAAACCGGTCACAGCTGCCATCATCCGCCTTGTCGGCAAATTGGGGGATCGAATGGTGGTGAGAAGCAAAGCTTTGGGAGGATTAGCCGGACTCGAAGCATTGCCCTATGACGATTTCCTTCAGATCGCGGAGGAAGAGACTGGAAACGTGTTGAACCTTCTAGAGGCCAAAGCGGCGCCCTCAGGAGACTTCCAAGCCGTGCTCAACTACGACTTGGGGTATACACTCGCCCACGAAGCCTTCGGGCATTTAGGTGAGGGGGACGCCATCATCCAAGGCGATTCAATTCTAGAAGGAAAGATCGGTGAACATGTAGCCTCAGATAAGGTCACGATCATTGACGACCCCACAATGAGAGAAGCAATTGGTATCCCTGCATATGGCAGCTATCCGTTTGACGATGAAGGAATCAAAGCTGTTCCGACCACGCTTGTTGACCGTGGTGAACTCGTATCGTATCTGCACAGTCGCGAAACTGCGAGGAAGCTAGGACAAAAGGTCACTGGAAATGCCCGAGTTGAAGACTACAAGCGACTGCCCCTTGTAAGAATGTCGAACACCTACATCAAACCTTCCACGTATTCGGAAGAAGAACTCCTCGAAGATGTCAAGGACGGCGTATATTTGGTTGACTCACGAGGCGGTCAAACCACAGGTCAAGGCACATTCCACGTTGGTGTCCAGATGGTCTATCTAGTCAAACACGGAGAAAAAGGCGAGCTGAGAAGAGGAACTGCCATCGCTGGAAGAACCCTGGATACACTAAAGAAGATCGACGCCGTTGGAAAACAGATATCCTTCGACATCGGTGGTTGTGGCAAAGGTGATCCAGAACAGTCGGTGCGCTGCGGATCAAACGGGCCGCCGATCCGAGTATCATCAATTACCGTGGGAGGATAAGATCATGTCGGATTTGCGCACACAAGGAGAAGACATTCTCAAGAAAACCGCGAAGTTCGAAGATCTGACAGCGGCGGAAATCTTCCTAGAGTCCACTGTTACGACTACCTTGAGACTGGAACGATGGCAATTGAAGATGGGTGAGACCACTGACGAGTGGGGTGGAGCCATCCGAGCTATCGTAGATAAAGGAGTAGGCTTCGCAACTTTCAGCAACGTGGCGTTGGGCCCGAAAGCAATGCAAGCAGCAGTTGAGAATGCGAGAGCTGCCCCTCCGAATGAGTATGCGGCCTTGCCGGCGGTTGAGAAGACGCCCCGAGTTGGGGGAATCTATGACAAGAGAGTTGAAGAGATCGACGCCGAGTACCTAACAGAGAAACTGCTTGAATTTCGAGACGGCGTTGAGAAGAAAAGGTTGCACAGCGTCACGGGCATAATCAGGGCCATTGTCCGCGAGATTGCCGTTCTTAACACACATGGAATCGAATCTTCCTCAAAGTCAACCAAGCTCACTTTTAGCGGAGACTGCCACGCCAAAAAAGGGGACAACCTGACTACAGCTGCTGAGACTACATATTCACCGTCAATGACAGCGCCCCTAGATACTTGGGACATTGGGAAAAGAATCATGGAAGACGCGCTTCTGCAGCTGGACACCAGAAAAGTGCGCTCGGGAAACATGGAAGTCGTGCTTGATCCCTTAGCGGTTCGTGAGATCTTTGGTTGGGTTCTTGCGCCAGAGTTCTTGGCGCATAACGTTTTGAAGAAGTCCAGTCCCTTCGTAGACAAGCTCAACGACAAGATTGGCTCTGAAGAGGTTAGCATTATAGACATGGGGTTGAGCCCTGATGCCTTCTATCCCGGCGGCTTTGATGATGAGGGGTATCCAAGAGGAAATACCACGGTAGTCAAGAAGGGTGTGCTGAAGTCATTCCTATATGATGCAGCCACTGCAAAGGAGGCTGATACCCAGAGCACCGGCAACTCAGGGCGCTTTGATGCTTACTCTCGGCGAAATTATGCCTACCCGCCGACTTGCTCAACTCATCGTCTGACGTTTCAACCCGGAGAGGCCACGTTAGAAGAGATGCTTGAAGAGGTGCCATATGGTATCTATCTCAAGTATCCTATCGGCGCCCATTCCGGAGACGTAGCTAGCGGCGTATTCAACGTTGCACCGTACATCTGCTTCCTGGTGAAGGATGGCGAGAAAGTCGGGGGCATCAAGAAATTCGTAATGTCATCCAGCACTCCAGAGTTGCTCAAGAAGATAACGCTTGCAGGTAAGCCTGTCAAGGACGAAGTCATAGAATGGAACGAACAAGTTGCGGGGCCGCCCTTGACAATCGAGGATATCAAAATCGTAGGATGAAGGATCTGCACCGTCATCCACGGCCAAAGCACTGGAAAACTGTTTGCGTAGTCAGGTGATTCTGTGCTGACTTGTCCCGTGAACCATATGTAAATAGATCTGAAACTTAGTACGGATTCACAAAGAATATACGTTGCTCCTTGGAGGTGTCACACTGGGGATGCTGCAACAGACACACTGGAATTCGTGGAGTCTTTGGTCGGTCTGAGGATCAACCACGCTCCCTTAAACGAGTTCTTGTGATCTGCAAAGGCATTCCCCCCTACGCAATCGCCTCACTTCTCACACCTCCAACGCCATCTCCACAAGGGCGCATGACAACATTCTCAGCTCAGAGAAACGATGCTCTACTGAACCCCAAAAGCTATTTCCCCATGCAGCTTCTTGCATACACAAGCGAGCACAACAAATATTAAACGAGACCCCGCAGACAATACCCTCACATTATCCAGTTCGAACCAAGAAAAGGACAGCAAGACATTGACACCCCCCAAAGCCAAAATCGCACGAATTAAAAACGCCCTATGGAAAATCCAGACGGCGAGGAGAATCAGCCTCCTCATCTGCTTCATACTCTTCAACGCGACCCTCCTTGGCGTAGGACCATGGCCTATCCTGCTACCCGTCTACCACACACTTGGAACCCCCCTGAAGACTGTAGGTGACGCCTTCGCAGCCCTACAAAACATGCTTTTTCAAGCTATCTTCCCGTGGCTACCCCTAGCCGCCTTCCTACTAGCCGGAATCATCATCGGCAGAGCATTATGCGGATGGGCTTGCCCCTTCGGCTTCATCCAAGAACTGCTTGGATACATAAAGAGAAAACAAACAGAGCTCTCGTCAAGAACCCATCAAGACATGATCAAGGTCAAATACGTCATCTTAGGTATCACGTTGTTCATCAGCACAACCCTAGCGGCATCGCTAGCTGCTGGCACAGGCCAAGGCTACAGAGATGCATTGGGGCTCTTCGCTCCCGCGCCCTTTAATGCCTTAGGTCCGGCGGACACCCTCTTCGCCATCATACCGAAAATCGTATTTGACGCCACCTACTCTGGCTTTGACACCTTCGCCGACACGATTGTCTCAGCACACCCCATCCTCTGGATTCGCCTAACTGTAATGATCCTGGTTCTTGTCTTCTCAGTCTACATACCACGCGGTTGGTGTAGATACCTCTGCCCCCACGGCGCCCTTCTAGCCCTAGTCGGCAAATTCAGTTTTCTCGGTTTGAAGAGAGATCCAGTGAAGTGCACCAAAGCGGGCTGCAGGACATGTGTAGAAGTCTGTCCCATGAATGTCCCCATCCTAGACCTCCCCTGGAAGAAGTTCACAGACACAGAATGCATATACTGCCTCAAATGCGTGGACGCGTGCGAAACCAAGGCCATAAGACCCAAATTCCCATAAGACGAAAAGACTATTCGATTGTCTATATCGTGAGAGGCACATCACATTGGTTGGCCTGCTGGACCCCATTGAAGTAAAGGGGTTGACACTCAAGAATCGTATAGTAATGCCGCCCATGCATACAGGTCTGGCTACCGCTGAAGGCGCCGTGACCGACAGACTCATCGAACACTATGTTCAACGGTCAAGGGCGTTGGGCTTGTTGATAGTTGAACATAGCTACGTTTCACTCGAAGGGAAGCTTAGCGAGAGACAGCTAGGATTACACAACAACTATTTGGTTTCTGATCTGGAAAGGCTTTCAAGCAGCATCCATGCCATGGACACGCCAGTAGTGTTACAGATTAGCCATGCGGGGCGAACAGCCAACAAGGAAACCATAGGAATGCAGCCTGTCGCTCCTTCGCCCTTCGGGGACGCTCGTGTACTTCAAAGCGAAGAGATTGAGGCCTTGGCTGAAGCCTTTGCTACGGCTGCTGGACGAGCCATGCGGGCAGGTTTTGATGGAGTTGAGGTTCACGGAGCACATGGTTTCCTTCTGGACCAGTTCTTTTCGCCTTTGGCAAATCGACGGGGAGATCAGTATGGAGGCTCTCTGGAGAGGAGAATGAGGTTCCCTCTGGATGTTGTTGAAAAGGTGAAGGAAAGGATTGGTAAAAGGTTGCTTTTGTATCGTCTAGGCTCCGATGATCTTAGCTCGGCAGGAGTAACAATCGAGGATTCGAAGAAATTCGCCATTAAGCTGCAAGACGCGGGGGTGGACATCATTGATGTATCTGGTGGTTTGTGTGGCGGTCGACCGGAGCAACTCCAAGCCAGACAAGGTTATTTCATTCCTCAAGCCCAGCAGATCAAGGCGGTGATAGAAGTCCCGGTCATCGGGGTCGGCGGAATCACAGAGCCCGGCTACGCCAACCAAGTAATCCTGGAAGGAAAAGTCGATTTGGTCGCTGTGGGCAGAGCGCTTTTCGAAGACCCAGACTGGTCCTTGAAAGCCATAAAAGCGATTAAAACCAGTTGATTCCAGGGCATCAGCATTAGTCCTTTCAGCCGTTATCTAGGATAAGAGAGCACGGTGCATGACTATGGGAAAACTGAGTGGGCTACTTCAGTTAATCAGGCCTGTAAACTGTGCCATGATGGGGTTCGCAGTCATCGTAGGAGCTTCTTTTGTCGAGAAGGAAATCTTCTCTCCTGACGTCTCAGCGAATCTTCTCTTAGGGTTCATAACATCTTTTACATTGACGGGCGCTTCTATGGTGATAAACGATTACTACGACCGAAAAATTGATGCAATCAATGAACCGAGCCGTCCGATTCCCAGCGGCTTAGTTAGTACGGGCGAAGCGCTGGTTCTCGCCCTTGTGCTGAGTGCAATAGGTTTTGCAGCCGCTCTGATGACTAGTACACAATGCCTCTTCATTGCCATAATCGCTTGGATCGTATCCGTGACTTACAACACAAAGGGAAAATATACCGGACTCTTCGGAAACTTTCTCGTCAGCACAGTCGTTGTGACCCCCCTTATCTACGGAGGTTTTACGGTAGGCAAGGGCCTTGCGGTGCCCACGCTTTTGTCTGTCGCCATAGCGTTTCTTTCCATCACAGGACGAGAGATTACAAAAGGCATAGTGGATGTTCAGGGGGACAAGACTCAGAACGTCAAGACAATTGCAGTGCTCTACGGAGAGAAAACTGCAGCAGTCGTGGCTACAAGCTTCCTCCTTCTCGCAGTGGGTCTGAGTCCTGTACCCTGGTTGGTGAGAGCCGTCTCTGACTGGTATCTTCCGTTTGTCATTGTAACGGACGCTGGACTAGTTCTGTCTTCATTCTCACTTGCACGGGACCACTCCAGAGAGAATGCGAGAAGGATCAAGAATTCAAACTTGATTTGGCTTATTATTGGACTTTCTGCTTTTCTTGTTGGTAGTTTAGGATGAGCATCACAGAGATTCACAATTGCTCTTCTTCTATCGGATTCGACTCCCTACATCTACGTCTCTTTCCGGCGCTACTAAAATTACGTTGTCTTTCTCGTCTTCTGCCGCTAAGACCATGCACTGGGATTCCACCCCCATGAATTTCTTCCTCTCAAGATTCAAAACAAAAGCATACTTCTTGTCCACGAGCTCTTCTGGCTTGTAGTACTGCAACAACCCTGCCACAGACTGTCGTTTCTCGAAACCGAAGTCCACGATCATTTTGATTAGGTTCTTCGATCCTTCGAGGTGTTCAGCGTCCAGGACCTTGCCAACTCGCATATCGAGTTTCAGAAACTCCTTGAAGGCGACTTCCATTCGATCACCATCTGCTGAAGGGCAGTTTCTCAAGCTAGACTTAAAACATTTCCCGTGCCCCATCCTCTTCGAAACAAGCAGCGCACACGTTGCATATAAATAGCCAAAATCCCAGCTATAATGCCCCGTTGGTGATTGGAATGCGTCGTGGTACAGAAGACGACCGAAAGATGCTTACGGAAACATCTAGAGAGAAGCTGCTCGATCTGTTTTTCCTTCACATCAGAAACATCTGGAGGGTGGATGGCCTCTACTTTTTAGGTATAGAACAGAAATACGGGACGGACATCGCCAACGAGATGGACAGTAGCTGCTTGAGCGTGATGGGAAAAATCGAAGCCAGAGAACTCAAGCAACTGCTCGACTATGACGCAAACGACATGGCGTCCTTCATGCACCTCCTCAAGAACACCAGTTGGTCGCTGGATCAGCAGTCAAAGGAAATCGAAACAACTCAATCGCAAGGGATCTTCCGAGTAACACAGTGCGAAACCCAGAAAACACGAATCCGTGAAGGCCTCGGAGTCTTCCCATGCAAACGAGGGCGATTTGGCTATCTGGAAAGTTTCGCAAACGAACTCAATCCAGACATCAAAATAGCCTGCAAAGTCTGCCCACCTGATGACCACCCTGACGATTTATGGTGCGAATGGGAGTTCAAGTTCAAAGAAGGGCAATAGATACAATTGTAAATGAGGCCCTGAGCGCGCGCCGTACTTCACTGAGGAATGGGGTGGTTCCAGACCAACTTGATGCGTCTAGTGTGCCGCCAGAAGCCCGAGCACCGGTTCGACTGCGGGTGAGATAAATTTTAATCTGCGTTTCTCGTTTTCTATCGAGGGTCGGTAGGTATGCCTGAGCGAAAGAAAAAGAAACGGCTTTTTGATTTGTTCGGCTTTGACGAGAACGATTACCTAGTAGGCCAGAACGTGGGGGGAGGCGGCTCTGGATATTCTATGTCTGTGACGTACGACGAAGCAGACAAACCAGTCGTGCAAGTCAAAACCTGTGGAGGCATCGATGAAGCTGAGTTACGCAGGGGTATTCAACAGAAGTATCCTGGAGCGAAGATTGAGGGGTTAGAGAAGAAACCGCTGATCCGGATTATTGATGAAGAGGAAGAAGAAAAGGAGAACAGCAACTGAGGATCGAGAGAGTGACCAGGGCTTTCGCCCAGAAATCAGACACAATATCCGAGATTGAAATTGAAGACAGATCCCGCATTTATATCTCTTTCTACCGAAGCGACACAGCTTTTAACGCAGTCAACGATTTCCTGTTTGGTGCTAGGAAATGCGTAATGAGAAAGGAAAGCATGAAGCGGTTTATCCGCTACCAGCTTTGCCGGGTGGGCCAGAACGCCCGGAGAATATGAGGTGGCCTTCACCAACACCGTCACCGGCAGTACCGCCTGAAGACATTGGTAGAGTGCTCAAGCGGATTCTGGACCGACTGCACGTAATAGAGAAGCGATTGGAAAACATCGAAAAACTGTTGCTGGAAAAGCGTGCACCCTAGTTATGTGTGCATCACGATGAGCGGCGTTCTTTCCGAACACGTTCGCCCGTTATAGGGATAGATGTTCCGCATTTTGGGCACGTTTTCTCTTCAGTCACTCTGTATTGATTGATTTTCCAGCCGAATCTCTGGATGAGTGTTTCTCCGCAGTTTGGGCAGTAGGTGTGTTCATATTTATGTCCTTGAATGTTTCCAATGTAGGCGTAGCGAACTCCGGAGTCCTTCGCCATCTTGTAAGCATTTTCTAAGGCCTCAACCTTCGTTGGTGGATTGTTGAATAGGTAGGCTGGGTAGTATCGCGTGAAATGCAAAGGCGTCTGCGGACCGGCCTCTTGGATATGCCTTTCGATAACCCATCTCAGACAGCTCTCCTCGTCGTTAACATCCGGGATAACAAGGTTCACAATCTCGACATGGAGCCCCATCTTCTTAGCTTCTCGGACATTTCGCCAAACCTTCTCCACATCTGCCCCGCCACAGTATTTGCTGTAGGTCTCTGCATCACCCTTCACGTCAATCTTCAGAGCATCCATGCCAGACGCTTGTAGCAGTCTCAAGGTTTCTGGGGTCATGTATCCATTGGAAACGTAGCTGCAGTAGAACCCTCTGGCTCGACCTATCTGGAATACCTGGATAGCCCAGTCCGTCAAGATCGTTGGCTCCTGAAAGCTTACACAGAGACCGTCGTCTCCCCGATGTAACGCCATCGCAACTACCTTTTCTGGTGGGAAGTAGCTAGATTCGGCCGGATTCGGCTCAGTTTTTGACAGGTGATGGTTTTGGCACCAGACGCAGTTGAGATTGCATGACCATGTAGAGAATGTCAAGGCCGTAGAACCTGGCCAATAGTGGAAGAAGGGCTTTATTTCTATGGGTCTGCTTTCAAGCGTGCTCAAATCTCCATACACGAGCGTGTACAGTTTTCCGTCAATATTGGTTCTCGTCTTACAGAACCCTCTTTGACCAATAGAGATCCTGCATCTCCTTTCGCATAAGCCGCATCTGACCTTGTCGTTTGGCAGTTTATCATAGAGCATGGCCTCGCGAACTACGGGATACTTTAGCCGCTCCTGCATAGAAGAGCACTTGCATAAGACGGTGCTGCGGTGGCTAGATTAGCTTTTCCAACGTGTGAAGCCAGGTCAGGAAGCGGCGTTTTACGGAGTCTTTTCGCAGATTTGAAGAACTCGTCTAAGTGCAATCATTTGATCGTATTGATGAGAAATGTACTTGTCCACACGCGCCCGGGAGGGAGTCGCACGGAGCACCTCAAGAATCTGCCCAGCGTCCTCGCGTGCTTTCTACTGGACAAGTTAGATATTGGAGTCAAGTATAGATAAGATCTGAGAAGATCCCGCTTGTCTTGCGATCTAATGTTTATCGGGCACATTTCCATAGACCACGTACAAAACCTGCGGGGCACCAGAGTTCAAGCAGGAGGCGCTGCATTGTACGCGGCAATCGCCGCTAAAACACTAACAAGAAATATTGTGCTGGTCTCGGCCATCGGAAAAGACTACGAATTTGCTGACTCCTTGAGACTCCTGAACCATGCCCATGTTAAGAGATTCAATATGCCCTCTACCAGATTCAACATTAGATACAACAAGTTTGAAGAAGCAGAGTATCTCAAGGCTGCGCACGGCGCTGGGTCGAGAATAAGGGCATCCGCTATACCAACTCGATTGCTCACGGCCGAAACGATAGTCCACATCTCCCCGATGCGACCGAGCAAGGTAAGCAAGATCGTCCAGAAAATACGGAAGGGCTCGCCGAAGACCAAAATCTCCCACAACACATGGATCGACTACATCCGAAAAAGCCGAAGAAACCGAGGAACTCTCAAAGACTTGGCGCAACAGATCGACTTCTTCATGGTGAACGACACTGAGGCCAAAGCTTTGACCCAAACCGACTCGATCGCAGCAGCCTTAAGGAATCTAGAAGCCAAGAGGCTAATCATCACACTAGGACAGCTAGGAGCCATAATAAAGGGAGCAAACGACGGAATACAGATGGTTCCTGCCCTAAACGTTCCTGCTAAGAAAGTGGTGGACACCACGGGAGCTGGAGACACCTGGTGCGGCGCCTTCGTGGCAGCCTACCAATTGACCCGCGACTTGATGAAATCAGTTACCATCGCTTCTGTAATTTCAAGCATAAAGTGCTCGGGTTGGGGTTTGGAGAAGCTTGCTAAGCTATCTTTCAGAAGACCAGACGACGTGATAGAATATGTGATTGGATTGAAAGAGGGTGTCCTACAGAGGAGAATGTCGGACTATGCGAGGACGTGAGAGAACATCAAGTTGACGAACTGATTGGTAGAATGGAGGTTTGGGAAAAAACGTGTCGGTTGGCTACGAGTCTTGCTTTGTGCTTCTCGGCGTCTATCAGATTACTCGACCGTACTGGTCTTTCATCGAGTTGGTACTCATCGAGCAGGAAGTGGTCAAATGCCTGCTGATCCGGCCCACCCCTGGAAAGACTTGACCGAGCACAATCTTTCCTTAACGTAACCGATAAAAACCTTGATGGAGAAATGCTACATATAGAACAAAGTTCTATACAAATTTCGGATTTCTTCTATACAAGTTCGCCATATATTCTATGCTATACACCTTTCGCAGAATTCCCCGAAAGGCGTATTATCGTGCAACGTGGTTTGAACCCGCTTTCTAGAGATACAGCTTTCTGAAGCACCGAAGAATATCGCATTTATCTTCGTACGTTGCTCCAATTCAGGCTACGTAATAATCCAGGACCTTTTTCATTCGCTTGGGAGGAACTTTTCTCAGAGAAAGTTTCTTCAGAATTCTGATCATCTCTGGCTGAACGCGAGCTAGATCCGTCAATGTGACCAAACCAATTAGATTGCCATTCTCCACGACTGGCAGCTTCTTTATTTTCTTCTTGAACATTAGTCGTGCAGCAACTTCAACGTCCATATGCGGCGTTCCAAACACGAGGGGTTTCGACATGATCTCAGAGACCTGAGTTTCCTTGGGGTCTCTGAGCTCGACCAATACCCTCTTCAGCAAGTCTCGCTCAGTGATGATTCCGACGGGTTCCTCGGCTTTATTGACGACAATCAAGCATCCGATTTCGTGTTTGTTCATGATTCTCACGGCTTCTTCTACTTTGGCGTCTACTTCCACTTTGATTACATCGCCAACCATGACGTCTTCGAGTCTCAGCGACATGGCAACACCAAGCCCACCGTTATTTCTGCTTACTCTTTATAAATTAATCTTTAATGGTTCCTTCAAACGTAGCAAAGGTTATGAGTATTTGTTGAAGCAAATAGAGAATCCAGCGCTTGGAGATAGGCACCGTGAAGAAAATCGATGTCATCGTAGTGGGAGCTGGCACAGCTGGAGCCCTAGCCGCGAAAACTGTGGCAGATAGTGGATTTGAAGTTTGTTTGATTGATCGCAAGGAAAAAGAAAACATCGGAAAGAAGGTTTGTGGGGATGCTATAGGAAGACATCACTTTGACGATCTAAATCTGAATCACCCGACAGGGGATGAATTGGAGCGAACGATGATCGGCGTCAGGATCTACTCACCGGATAGGAAGAGCGTTTTTGACGTGAAGGGCGAAAAACTCTACGGGTTTATCATTAATCGCCGGCTTTTCGGACAGAGATTGTTGGAAGCTGCTCTGGATTCAGATGTGACGTTCATTGACTCAACTCATGCTTTGGCACCGATAGTGAAGGACGGTTTTGTGATTGGCGTTTCGGCAAAGAAGCTGAAAACCGCGGAAAAGCTCGAGTTGTCTGGTGAAGTCGTCGTCGACGCAAGCGGTTATTCAGCAGTCCTACGCAAGCAACTTCCTTCAGAACTCGGTGTTCAAGCAAACATTGACACAAGAGACGTCGTTGTCTGTTATCGCGAGATTCGCGAACTGAGGAAACAGACTGCTGATCCAAATTTTTGTGAAATCTATCTAAGTCAGAGGTGGGCGCCTGGAGGATACTCGTGGTTCTTCGCGGAAGACGGGGAGAAGGCTAATGCCGGTTTGGGAGTCGCCATGGTCAACAATTTTCCGAAGCCGAAAGATCAGTTCTACGAATACCTTTTATCTCTGCCCATATTCGAGGATTCAGCAGTTGTTGACGCGGGGACATGGTTCGACCCCACCAGACGACCACTCGCCTGCATGACAGGAAATGGCATTGTAATCGTAGGAGATGCAGCGTGTCAAGTGAACCCAATCCATGGCGGTGGGATGGGGCCGTCAATGAGAGGGGGCGCCAGCGCGGGAGAAACCATCATCGAAGCCATTGAGAAGGACGATGTAAGCCGAGAGGGCTTATGGCCCTATAATATCAGGTACATGCATTCTTATGGTGCCAAGCAAGCAGGCCTCGACGTATTCCGCATTCTTCTCCAAGGACTGGGTGACGAAGGGTTGAACTACATTATGGAGCACCGTTTAATAACGGAGGAAGATCTTCTCAACGCAAGCATGGGAGAAGATGCACGTATCAATGCTACAGAGGCCACCCGTCGAATCTTCAGAGGACTAGGAAAGCTCTCCTTTCTCAGAAGGCTACAAGAGGCCGCGGACTTGTTGAAAAGGGTTCGCCAACACTATTGGAACTATCCGACTTCACCACGGGAATTCGAGGCATGGCGAAAACAAACTCAAGCACTAGTCTCAGAAGCAAGTGCGTTACGGAAAAAAGTATGACGAAAGAACAACCATCAGACTCTGGGTGGAAAAATGCGCGTCGCAGCTTTGATTTCAGGTGGAAAAGATTCGGCGTTAGCTCTTCATCGTGTTCTGAAAGCAGGCCATGAAGTAGAATTTCTAGTGACCATGCTTCCGCATAGAGAAGACAGCTGGATGTTCCACTACCCTAATGCTCATCTGACAGAGCTCTTTGCTGAAGCCGTTGGAATAGAGCTCGTGAGCGCTGAGACCGAAGGGATCAAGGAGAAGGAACTTGGCGACCTGAAGAGAGCACTCGCAACCCTCGACGTCGAAGGTGTCGTCTTCGGAGCTATCCTATCACGATATCAGAAGACGCGCATTGACAAGATCTGTAGTGAGTTGAACCTGAAATCCGTAGCGCCTCTATGGCAAGAGAATCCCATATACCTGCTAAGGGAGATCGTCAGCCTAAAATTCGACGTGCTCATAGTGGGCGTCTATGCCTACGGCCTCGATGAAACTTGGCTCGGAAGGAAAATCGATTCGGAAACCGTTGCAGATCTCATCAGATTAAACGATCGATACCAAATATCTGTGATGGGAGAGGGAGGTGAATACGAGTCGTTGGTTTTGGACACGCCCTTCTTCAAGAAGAGGATCGAGTTGGTGCATGCAAGAAACGTCTGGAAAGATGGCAGCGGCTACATGTCTGTAGAGGAAGCGAAACTTATCGACAAGGCTGAAAAGGTTTATTAACTGTTCTTTCGCTCTTAGCTTCGAACTGATTTCCGATATTATCACATCCTCATGCGACAAACTAGCCTAACTCGAAAACAAAGGAATGCCCAGAAATGGCCTACAGATACATCGCCAAGGCGTGGCAGAAACCAGCTGACTCTTTTGTGAAGGACCTAATGTGGCAAAGAGTGATCGAATGGCGCAAGCAACCAACGATCGTCAGGATAGACAAACCTACACGCCTGGATAGAGCGAGGAGGCTTGGATACAAGGCCAAGCAGGGTTTTGTCGTAGCCCGGGTGCGCGTCAGACGCGGAGGGCTGAGCAGAACACGACCCAGCGGCGGCCGGAGACAGAAGCGAATGGGCATCAAGAAATTCAAGCCTGGGAAGAGCTTCAGAATGATTGCGGAAGAGAGGGGCGCAAGAAAGTTTCCTAACCTCGAAGTCTTGAACTCCTATTGGGTTTGGGAGGATGGCCGCTACAAGTGGTTTGAGGTCATATTCGTAGATCCTGCGCATCCGGCGATCAAGTCTGACAACGACGTAAACTGGATCTGCGAGAATGTCCATCGGGGTCGAGCTTCCCGCGGATTAACGAGCGCTGGGAAGAAGGTTCGGGGGCTTCGTCAGAAGGGGCTGGGCGCAGAGAAGGTAAGGCCGAGTCGCAGTGCGACTCAGAGACGAAGCGGAACGAAGAGCTAGAAGCTTATTCATTGTGGCCACTGGATTCGTGCTTGCGCATTCAAGTCCCACATATACTCCCAGTCCAAATCTCGGACGTTGTACTAGTCAAATGGAAACCTGAAGTACGCGCGCTCAACAAAGTGGTTAGGGTAGATATACTAAGAGGGCTATCACGCAGCCGTAATTGTTCGCCGGTACATCCAAAACTTCTTTCCGACAATTCACTTTTCGGATCTGAACACCACGTATCATTGCCATCTCCTTGATCTTCCAAGTCAAGGTTTCTTCCAAAGATTCCTGATCTAGATGCCCGTGCGCTTCTGCTACGAGGCCGTACTTCCCAGTCGTCTCCCAAGTCCAGGCTATTCCAGCACCGATGCTGGTTTGCTCACCGCCGTCCATTCGCGCCATCACAGCGTAGGTTATCGCTCCTGACGGCACGCTTTTGGGTTCTACTTCTCTGCATTTCGGTGGGAGGATTGAGCTGACTAGTACTATGTTGCATTGCTCGACCCCTGCGTTCTTCAACGCGAGGTCAAAGGCGTTTAGCTCTGAGACAGGGCTAGTGGCTTTTCCGCTGGTGACAAAGAATTCTTTCGGAATCATCCCGTGGATTAACCTCACTTCCAGTCTCGATCGCCAGCTTTTAACTTTGCGCCACTAGAAGTTGTATCAATTCACAGATGGAGCCTTCGACGATATTTATATTAGACCTGACCGAGGAAGTAGAGTCCCAAAAGACCAAACGCGTACTCAGCATGCGAGCGGGTTACATTGCGGTTGTGACATTACTTGGCTAAGACAGTTGTAGCCTACATTGACGTAAGATTCTTCGCCCATGCAACCGAAGATCCTAACAAGGTCGCTGCGGCTGTGCAACATGTCCTACCGAACGACTATGTCAGTGAAATAGCGTTTGACCGACACACTCTGAAGGGGCACTATGGCAACCCGATAACTCTTTCTGAAACGCGAATAAAGGACAAGAAGGTGATTGAGGCCTTTATTGAGAAACTCTCGGCCGATCTCAAAGAATCGGACAAAGAGAAGGTTCGAAGGGAGATCGGTCGCCATGTTGAGAATGGAAACCTCTATCTCAGGTTGGACAAACAAGCGGCCTTACATGATGAGCTTGCGCTCTGTACCGCCGACCCCATTCGCGTTCGTATCCGTTTCACGAAGTCCAACCTCGACGACATCATCACGATCTGCAAAGAACTTGATCTGCTGAAAGATTAAGAGGAATTGACAATAGAAACTCTCGGTGAGAGTTCAAACAAGAACCAGTTCTGGGATGCTCACATGAAAAAGTTCGTTGACCTGCACCTCGCTCCTCCAATTCAAGATCTCGATAGAATAGAGAGCATGGTCAGCAAGTCCGCAGAGCTTGGATACAGCTTGGTGAGCATACCCCTTCCAACCGGAACCACAAGGGGCACAATCGACAGGCTGCGAAGCATCTGTGCCAAGGCTGACATAGACTTCGCCACAAGGATCGACTTGATTCCTGGAACACCTCGCGCACTGCTCCATCTTCTACGCCGTATCAGGCGAAGATTCGAAGTAGTTTCCGTAATATGTGGCTCGAAAGCTGTCGCCAGGCAAGCAGCTAAAGATAGACGCGTAGATCTCCTGTCTTTCTCTGTCACAGACCTGCATCGACGTTTCTTCGATCAGGCAGAGGCAGAACTCGCCTCCAAAGCTCTATCGGGCTTCGAAATAGACATGACACCTCTTTTGGAACAGACGGGGCTCCAACGAGTCCGCCTAATATCTCGTCTCCGCCAGGAAGCAAGAATAGCAAGGAAGCTCGACGTCCCCATCATCATCTCAAGTGGAGCGTCACAACCACACGATTTGAGGAGTCCGCGTGACTGCGCTGCTCTTGCTAGCCTTTTCGACTTTGATGTTCAATTCGCCTTAGATGCGCTCTCAGAGATTCCCTTGGCGTTAGTTGAGCGGAATCGAAGAAAGCTGAGTCCGGAGTATCTAGCCCCAGGCGTTCGTATCGTGACGAGGAGAGATGAATGAGGCGCCTTAAGAGACGTTATCTAGCACTGCATGTTGTAGGTGAGCAGCCTGTCGGCAAAAGAGAGCTCACAGACGCTTTATGGATGGCCCTCCTTCAGCTTTACGGAGAGTACGGCGCAAGCCAAGCCGGACTCAAGTTGATCGAGTTCGCTTCAAAAGAAGGGCATGCGATAGTACGTTGCTGGAAAGAAGCTGTTGAAATGCTTAGGGCGTCCATCGCGTCCATAACGGAGATAGCGGCCGAACCTGCTACCATTCATGTGCTGAGGGTATCTGGAACGCTAAAAGCCCTTCGCAAGAAAACCCAAATCACAAAACCCCAATCTAGTGCAGATTAATGCAAAGCTTATCAGTTACATAATCTTTCTTCTAATGGGGGATGATGTAGCCGTCCCAGACCGACTTCTACAGGATGAAGACCTTATGACGGGCAGACCCCAAAACAACTCTTAGATTTCACCTTCGTAGTCGAATGAGCTCTCCGTGTTTGGGGGTTTTCTCACAGCCCGGTATACTAGAGCGATCGCCATTCCTGCCACGAAGCCGCCGATGTGTGCCCAGTATGCTACCCCACTGGCAACCCCATACGTCAGGGTTATAGAGCCCGAGAATAGCTGCAGAATGAACCAAAAACCGAGGAAGAAGACTGCGGGTATACGCACAAAGGTAATGAAGAAATAGAAGACTAGTGTGACAACTCGTGCCTTGGGATAGAGAATGAAATAAGCACCCAAAACCCCTGAGATGGCCCCAGAGGCGCCAATAGCAGGAACGCCTGAGCTGATTGCTACTAGTAAATGTGTCAGACTGGCTGTTAGTCCGCAGAGCAGATAGAAGGCCAGGTATTTTGCATGTCCAAACGCGTCCTCAATATTATCGCCGAATATGTACAGATACAGCATGTTTCCTCCCAAATGCAACAAGCCACCATGCAGAAACATAGAGGAGAGGAGTGTGTGAAGGTCATACCCCTGAATGATATTTCTCGGAACCATTCCAAACGCGTAGACCGCCTCCTCCAGAAATCCGAAGCCTGGAAGCCACGTAGCAAGGAAGGCAGCGACGTTTACTATGATGAGAATCCACGTGATGTGAGGTTTGGACGATGAACGGTTCTCATCTCGAACAGGGATCAACGATGTTTCACCATGACCTCGGGAATAGATTAAGACTTGGCTTCAAGTTATAAATGATAGCCCCGTCACGTGCCCCAATTGAAGTTGTAGAATCATAGTCTTGCCGTATTATAGCGAAGGGGGAGAGAGGGAAGCCTTGTGCGCAATCAGTCGCTGGTCCTCAGCGATTCGACCAAAGATCTTGTCGACGAGCTCTTTCCCCCGTGTAAGTCTGCCAACTACGTGATGATTGCCATTGGTGATTGCGGCGATCTGTCCGGTCACGTTGAATCCATAGGTTTCCCGACCGTGGAAGCGGGGATTCGTGTTCACTGTAACTGCGAAGATTCCCTCTTTTTTGATCATCTTGGCAACGGAGATCGCGTCCTTAACAGCCAGATCTTCATACTCTCTCACTGCTATCCCTACCTTGTCATAAGTACGAATTTCACCTGTTTCCAGACTTCGCTTAAGTGGGACGTTGGCACTGCCGTCGGTTATGATAACCATAACCGGTATTGTCGACCGGTCTCTCCGCTTGGCTTCCTTGAGAACCTCCCAACCCTTCAGCATTCCAGCCGCTAACGGTGTAAACCCGCTGATTTTCAGTCCCAAAAGCTTGCTTGCCACGACTCTCAGATTTGTTATAGGATGCTGGACAACGACTGCTTCAGTCTCTTTAAGAGCAACTATTCCTACCTTATCCCGAAATCGGTACGCATCACCGTGCAGCTTCAGTATTGCCTCCTTGACTTCTTCGATGTTGAATATCATCGATCCGCTCAGGTCAATGACAAAGACCATGGTCATTGGAGCCTTGTACAGCCTCAGTTTTTCACGTATATCTTCTAAATTGATTTGGAGAGCTGTTTCAAGAGGCTTTTTCCTGCTCTTCTGTCTTCTAGCTGCAGCCCTTATGGTCGCCGGGAGATGGATATCTCGGGGGTTGGCACGAGGAAATCGCCAACCCTTTGATCGACCGCGGTGAAGGGTGGTTATGGTCTCTGCTCTCTTTCCTGCAAGACCGCTGAAGGCACCCACTGGTTTCGAGGTTCTGAAAAACAGGTTAAAGGGGGCCATAGTGGTCTCCTTGATTCTGGTAAGCAGAGTGATGCCTTCAGTGATCTCAGGGGACCGTGCAGCCGAACTGACCGTCGGGATTTCTATTTCTCCCTTCACAGTGGCAGCGACGTAGAATCCTTTGGAATCACGTGGCCTAGGTTTGGAACTGATTGCTGGAACGGCTTTTATCTCCCCTTTTTCGGGTGTAAACTCCTCCTCCAAGACCTTGCCTCTGATCTTTTCCGTACCTTTGGTCACGCCTTCTTCCAGAACTGGCGCCCTCTTCGGAGATCTCTTCGATTTTTTCCCAAAGCCGAATGTTATCCCACCGAGCAGCCTATTTAGCCTGAATATAAGTTCGCGATATCTCGCCATGAATCTGTTGAAAGGGTCTTTCTCGAGAGACTTCTCGTCTTCTTCACTTGCCTCCCCTCGGGCCCAAAACATGGCTCGCCCTCTCAGCGATTTCCGTTTTTGGTCTTTCTCTTTCCGAGACTCAGTTTCTGACGTGGTTTCTTCTACATACTTGACTTCCTTGATCTTGGCCATGAACATCTCTCTGATTTCGTCGGGGGTTGCGGGCTCCAGAAATCCCTCTTCTCTTGTTCTATGGCTTAGGGCGAGTTCAGAAGCCACGAGCACATCGTCTAAGGTGGTCTTAGTTCTGTTCTCAAAGGCTGCAAGCGTCCTCGCTGCCTTGCTAATTACTATATCGGGTCTCATGCCATCTGCTTTCAGGTCGAGGCAAGCCTTACATACAGCCTCAAGGAGTTTCTCAGGCATCTCAACCTTTGGCAGAACCTCCCTGGCTCTGATTATCCTGCGTTTTAGCTCTTCTTGAGAGTCGTTGTATTTCTCGAGAAATCTCTCTGGGGCCTCCTCGAACTCGATGTTCCTTGTGACAACCTTCATTCTGTCTTTCACGGCAGAAATTCTTCCGACGCTAACAGACAATGGAAAACGATCTAGAAGCTGCGGTCGGAGCTCGCCTTCTTCAGGGTTCATAGTTCCGACAAACACGAAGCGTGAGGGATGACTGACTGATATTCCTTCACGTTCAACGACGTTCCACCCTGTTGCAGCGGCGTCTAGCAGATCATCTGCTATGTGATCTGGTAGCAGGTTGATCTCATCAACATACAAAATGTTTTGGTTTGCGTCTGCGAGAATACCCGGTTCCAAGGCTTCTACGCCGAGTTTGATGGCTTTTTCAACGTCTAGGCTTCCGACGACTCGATCTTCCGTGGCGCCGAGTGGGAGATCGATGACAACCATTTCTCTCTGCTGAATTGGCAATTTCTCTTTCTTGTAGTATCGTTCTCTGCACTTGGGGCACATGTTAGACGGATCGTGGACGCTACAGTTGAAAGGACAGCCTTTGACGACTTCTATCTTTGGTAGAATGTCGGTCAGCCCTCGCACAATCGTCGTTTTTCCAGAACCTTTGGGGCCCCGGATGAGTATTCCACCGATTTTGGGGTTGATGGCATTGATGAGAATAGCGAGCTTCAGCTTATCCAACGAGACTATCGCTGAAAACGGGAAGACTATCCTCTGCTGCATCTAGCCCCGCACCGATATTAACAGGAGACAGAATGGTATAATAATCTAGTGTTTAGCCATTTTCTGCTTATGTGGTCATTCTTTGCACGGAATAAGGCAGAGGAACTTCAGAGGTTCGTCTCCTGGGTTTCTGAAACAATGAGACATGTTTGGCGGAATGAAAACTACGTAGCCTGGCCCGATAGGCTCTTCTTCATTGCCACATAGAACCAAGCCCCGCCCCTCAAGAACGAAAACCTCGTGTTCCCAACTGTGTGAGTGTTGTGGTGATCGGCCGCCCGGCTTGATCTTGAAAAGTCGCATGGCAAAGTTCTTTGCATTATCATCTTTTGTTATCAGCCACCTAACTTCAACTCCTTTGAACCCTGGTTCTTCAACAGCTTGGGCGTCTATTCCGCTGAAATGAACAGCTTTGAACCCCACAGATGACACCTTCTTGTTTCTTCTAACGCGCCTTCATATAAAAATAGCCACTAGAGCTGGCAGTACAGTATCAGCGTTTGGTCTAGAAAGACCGGAGGACTAGACGATAAAGCCTCGCATGCCTCACTTTTTAACCATGCACTGTATCAGCTTGGAACAAGTCAGGCACTCGTCGGGAATTGAGTCTTCCTTTTCAAGAGCTGCTAGGTACCCCATGTGATGCTCGCACTTCTTGGGAGTCAGAATCATCTTGGGTTCGTGGGACATCTTTACGGAGACTGTGTGCAGGTTTTCCTGGGCTTTTAGAACAATCTCCAGTTTGGAGAAGCAGTAGGGACAGGCGTAGTAGGTTTCGCGAGGGGTCTTCGAGAAGTCGGTCAGCACAACAGGTTTCTCGAACGACTTTCCGCACTGGTCATATGGGCAGTTGAGCCTGGCACACTGTAAAGCGGTACGTGCGTCTGAAGTGGCTAGCATATCTTCTTTCGCTTTCGCCATAACCTCGCGTGGGGTTAAAGGCTTTTTCACCTTTTGCACTGGATGCACGCCCGCAATAAAATATTGAATCGTGTGATTTAATAAACGTTTCCGTCGGCGCGTTGGACAAGTATACACTATGTAAACGTCTTTCGGATCAAGAAGTATTCACGGTACTGGACTCGCGGCTATCGATAGATGAAGGCTTCTTCGGTATCCATTTTTCTTCTTCGGTCCATTTCATAGATTGTTGCGAGAAAGCAGATCATGACGCCGAGCAGGGAGATTATAGCGGTGTAGACGTACGATTGCACAAACGCGTAGGTCATTGTTGTTTCCGCGTAGGGTTCTAATGCCTTGAAGAAGACGTGAACAGAAGCCCCGAGAAGTATGACGCCGATACCTACACCGATAACCAAGCCGTTCATTAGCGCGAGGTTCCGGTGTCTTTTTATGTCTTTTACTCCCATTATGTCCACTGGCTAGCCCTCTGATCAGCGATGCACTTAATGATTATGAACCCCGAATCTGGATTCTAATTGGTTGAAAAAGAGTGCGTCAAGATGTATCGTTGATGCTTCATTCTGAGATTAGCTTTTTATACCCTCAATGATGCAGATTATTCCGGAGGCGTAAGGTCTTGCCCTACTGCAGAAAGTGCGGAGCCGAATTGAAAGAAGATATGCAGTTCTGTCCCAAATGTGGCACGCCAGTCAGCGCACGAGCGGCAAGAAGAAAGGAACACGTGGATTGGTGGGAATAGGCCAACCAAAAGCCTTAAGAAGATTCGAACTGGAAAAGAAGCGATCAAGGAGCAAAGGACTATGGTTTACTGCACGAAATGTGGCGCCAAGAATGAAGAAGATGCCGTAGTCTGCGTCAAGTGTGGAGCCGATCTGGGAACTGGAAAACGTCCTTCCCGAAGATACACGCGTAGACGATGGGAAGAAGAGTGCTTTGGCCTTCCTTACGGCGGCACAATTGTAGGAATAATCATAGGCATACTAATCGTCCTGTGGGGCGTCTTCTGGGTCATCTCAGACTACTATCAAATACCAACGCCGTCTATAGCAGCCATCGCAATGGTCATCTTCGGAATTCTGATCGTCGTTGGCGCGCTCTACAAGTACGGGCGCAGATACTAGCTCAATCTCCAAGCGAATCACTGAATTCACAATCGCCTACGTTACATGTAGAGCAGATTCTCTTGTGATCCCACTGCGAGATCAATATGCGGGTATAAAGCCAAAAGAGTGTGAGGAGCACCAAGAACATGTCCGCAAACACGTTTTGAGCCACTTTGTCGATCCCCGTGAGGACTAGAAAAGTCCCCAGCACAAAAGACATGTTTAGCGAAAATCGAATCGCCGCCCTTCTGGCTTTGTACTGAAACAAGCCAGCGCCAACGCCCAAGAGCCCTAGCCACAGCAGCAAGAGGCCACTACTTTCCACGTTCAGTCCATCGAAGAAGTAGAGAGCGGTTCCAACGATAGAAGCGAGAGCTCCCGCAAGTAGTCCCGCACATGCCGTACAGAGAGTTCTGCTGCCCAACTGAAACACATGAGGAGAGAAGTTCTCGCAATCGGGGTGATGCCCCTTCGTATTGGGAGAAGTCCCGTGAAGAGCAGCCCCCTTTGCTGCTGAACGGTTGTCTTTTCCTCTTGTGGACAGACTTAACGCTTGTGAGCATTGGTTGGGAAAGAAGACCGCGCTGATCCCCAGCAAACAGATAAGACTGTAGATTGAACCAATCAACGGCTTTCGCCAAGTGAGTGTCTCCAGAGTCAATGGGGGATAGATCGAGAGAATTCCGACCAGGAAAACTGCGAGGAACGAGAGACCGACATAGTACTTCAGTGTCGGAGTCTGGCGCAAGCTGTTGAACGTACAAATCCCCTCTCAGAAAAGACCTCGGAATTGCTTTATGATACCTCTACCAGCCATATACCAGTGAATTCTTCGCTTCAATTCGTTTGTGGAGAGTATTCCTCGGAGCCTTCTTCCCCAGGAGCCATAGAAGCTTCTGTAGCATTTGTAGAGTTCTTCTTGCACCTCTTCCCGCGATAAGGTTTCCGTCGGCATAATGGCGTGGGCCATGTCGTAGTGGGCCCAGTT
>CAYFZQ010000016.1:0-28529 GCA_964347825.1 uncultured Candidatus Bathyarchaeia archaeon
TGTTCTAGAAGGAGACATCTCAGCCAGAATATGCATGCATGCATTAAGAATGTATACATGAAAGAAGTCGATTCGCACGGTTCTACGGATTCCAAAAAATCTATACAGATAGATTAATTACTATATTGACCAACGAAGAGAGAAAAACCAGTTTTCTTTCGTGTCAACACTCGGCTGGTGCGTGTATGAGCCTAAAATCTTATTCAAAAGTGTTGGGGATAGTTGGGAAGCCGAACACTGGCAAGTCGACCTTTTTCTCAGCGGCCACTTTGGCTCCCGCAGAGATTGCTAGTTATCCTTTCACGACGATAAAGCCGAATAGGGGAATCGGCTATGTACGGACGCCTTGCGTTTGCACCGAGTTTGGAGTAGAAGATAACCCTCGGAACTCGATGTGCTTGGATGGAACACGACTCGTGCCTGTGGAGTTGATCGATTGTGCGGGACTAGTGCCTGGAGCTTGGAAAGGCAGAGGATTGGGAAACCAGTTCTTGGATGAGACGAGAAAGGCAGACGCTCTAATTCACATAGT
The DNA here is from genome assembly GCA_964347825.1 of uncultured Candidatus Bathyarchaeia archaeon. GTDB lineage: Archaea > Thermoproteota > Bathyarchaeia > Bathyarchaeales > Bathyarchaeaceae > CAYFZQ01. The sequence goes on from CAYFZQ010000016.1 coordinate 533, forward strand.
CGATGCTGCAGGCGCCACCGACTCCGAAGGAAGGATCTGCAAACTGGGATCTCATGATCCGGCGGAAGACGTACGATTTCTAGAGACTGAGATAACTATGTGGCTCGTCCAGATATTGAGAAAAGATTGGCAAAAGCTTGCAAGAACAGCAGAGGCTGGAAGTACAGACTTGGTCTCTCTTCTCGAAACTAGGTTGAGTGGTCTTGCGATAAAGAGGGGCCAAATAATCGAGGCGTTGAGAAAATCTGGGTTGAATGCAGAGAAACCGACTCAGTGGAGCGAAGACGAGTTTGCAGCGTTTCTTGATGCTTTGAGAGCAATCTCCAAGCCAATGCTTATTGCAGCAAACAAGATTGACCTTCCTCCCGCGGAGAAGAACGCGAAGAAGCTAAAGGACCTAGACTACACGGTTATTCTTTGCTCTGCTGAGGCTGAGCTGGCGCTGAGACGCGCGGCCGAAAAGGGATTGATCGACTACACGCCGGGCGACTGCAATTTCTCGATCAAGAATCCAGAGGAACTAACGAAAGCGCAGAGCAAAGCTCTGGAGGTTGTCAAAGAAAAGGTGTTGAGAAAGTTTGGCTCCTCAGGGGTTCAAGAAGCCATAAACATGGCTTTCTTCAAGCTCTTGGAGATGATTGTGGTCTATCCCGTTGAGGATATCGAACACCTCAGCGATCACACGGGGCGAGTCCTTCCTGATGCATATCTCGTGCCATACGGGACAACCGCGCGAGAACTGGCCTACATAGTCCACACAGAGCTGGGCGAGAGCTTCATCTACGCGATCGAGGCTCACGAAAAGAAGAGAGTGGGAGAGAACTATGTCCTAAAGGATCGAGATGTGCTCTCAATAGTCAGTGCGAAAAAGAGGGGCTGATTCTACTCTCCTGCCGAGCTGGAAATCCGCATATCTACTGGCCAAAACGTCGCTTGCGCCTTTGATACGTTCTGACGGCCCGTAGGAAGTCGATATGGCGGAAGTCTGGCCAGTTCACATCTAAAAAGCATAATTCGCTGTAGGCGCTTTGCCACAAGAGAAACCCGCTCAGTCGTTCCTCACCTGAGGTTCGGATTATGAGGTCTGGATCTTGCTTGGGCATGTGCGCAGTGTACAAGTACTTCTCAAAAAGCTGTTCATCGATCTCCTTAGGCGTCAGAATTCCGTTACTCACTTCCTGGGCAATCTTCCTAGTGGCATCAACAATCTCCGCCCTTCCTCCATAAGCCAGAGCCACATTCAAGAAGTGATCATGATAATCCTTCGTAGATTTCTCCGCCCGCCCAATCAGTTCCTGAAGCCCTTTTGGCAATAGGCGAGGTCTACCAATAACCTTGACTCGAATTCTGTTTTTGTGGATACGTTCATCCGAGAGAATCTCGAAGAGCTTTTCCTCAGCGATTTTCATTATCTCGCCGATTTCCTGCAGGCTGCGGTTGAAGTTCTCAGTCGAAAACGTGTATAGCGTAACCGACTTCACACCCAGATCTAGGCACCAGTCCAGCAAATCCTCGATTTTATCTGCACCTAATTGATGCCCAATCCACGGATTCAAGGAACGCTCAGACGCCCACCTTCGATTTCCATCTAGGATGATTGCAACATGCTCCGGCTTCGTGTCATTCTTTACTTGGTCCCAGAGCCACTTCTCATACAGCTTGTAGACTCCAAGTACGGATAGCAAACCTTTGAGCATCATTCAACCTCCAGTCGAGCCTCTTCCAGTGCGTGGGCACAGGGGCAATTACGGGTCTTCGGTAAATGTCCAATCGTTTCTCTTAAAACTTGCTGAATTATCGGCATCTTCTCTTCTGCAACCACTGACAACTCGTGGGCAGTCAATTGTGGCTGGATTCCAGCAGCCATGTTAGTGACAAAACATAATGTCGCGTAGCACATCTCCAACTCCCGGGCAAGCACCGCCTCGGGTGCACCAGTCATACTTACAACGTCGCAGCCTAACCGCCTATACATCTCGATCTCCGCTGGGGTCTCGTATCGTGGGCCTTCCGTACAGACGAGAACGCCCCTGTTCCATACCCTCGCGCTACGCTTCTTTGATTCCGTTGTCAGAAGATCTCGCAACGCTGGGCAGTAGAGCTGAGTAACATCAACATGTGTCACGGGGGCTTCCTCGTAGAAGGAGGGTTGCCGGAGTTTGGTGAAGTCGATCAAATCGTGTGGAATGACCAGGTCGCCAGGCTTGAATTCGGTATTGATAGCTCCGACAGCGTTTGTTGCCAAAACACATTTGACGCCCATTCTATGTAGCGCGTAGATGTTGGCTCGATAGTTCACTTTATGAGGGGGAATCGAATGATGACGGCCGTGACGGGGCAGAAAGGCGACGTCTCGTCCGGCAACTTGACCTGTTGACATAGTCGGTGGGAGTCCGTAGGGAGTTCCCGCTCTTATCTGTTCGCCGTTCTTCAGAAAATTTACAAGGCCTGTGCCGCCTATGACTGCGATCTCAGTCTTCTTTGAGTTCTTCAATCTCTTCTTTCCCCTTCTTGAAAAACTCAGCGAACTTCCTACGTGAGAGAGAGGTGATCAAGACGGCGGCTATTGTTAGAACCACGCCTATAACGATCGATATGACGAGTTCGGTGTAAACTAAAGAAGGGTCTATCAGGATAAGTGACGTTTGATAGAAGACTTGCCAAGACCATGCGACTACCACGGTTATGGCAACAGTTCGCAAGACTCTGGGGTCCCGTTCTAGATACAACCGGATCGTCCTGCCGGAGAGCGTGACACAGATGCCGATCGTGATAAGGGCTATTGACTGGGAAACGAAATGTCCTGCCAACCAAGGAACCAAGCCTAGCCATTCGCCGAGGAGTTCGGGAGGGGTTGGGAGCGTGTTGACGGTTGAATAGGCGACAAAGGCGCCTTGGTAGCAACCAATCGCAATCAATAGGATTCCTGTAGCCGCGGAGAAGCCCACCATCTGCACTCTAAGGGGCGGCGGGGAGAACTCTCTCATCCATCTGTAGAAGTTGCGAGCGATTCTGTCGAGTCCGAACCCTCTTATGAAGAGGAAGGCGCCGAAAACGATGAGGATAGCTATCCCAGCGGCGTATAGAGCGCCGGCAAGAGCTAAAGCGCCCAAAATCACCAGGAGTATTCCAGGCAAACCTAGAGCGATTTTGGAATAGCGAGGGTTTTCCCAGAGCATTCTTAGATATCGTGAAAAGAGCGCGGCGGTTTGCTCGATGGATTCGCTGTGTTTCACCACAATTCTTCGAACTGACGTCACAGGTACTCTCGATTCGACTAAGGGTAGAACGGCTTCGTCAGTGTAACCATCCGCAACAAGGACTACGTCGCTTGCGTGAAACGTCTCCAATACGTTTGTGAGCTCTGAAACCAGCTTTCTATCTGCTCCTACGCCACCTAACTCAGAACCAGCAATGGTTGCGACTTGGCATTCGTGTTGTTCTTTACTTCCTTCCTTCAACCGGTCAAAGATTCTGACTGCTTCAAACATCGCATTTGCGTCTGGTTCCTCGGGATCTCGTAGGGCTAGACTGAGAGCCGCGTCTATGTTCTGCTTTCTTCCAACAACAGGTGTCTTCACCGCGGCTTTCACGCCTAGGTCGTCGTCTCGGTCAACGCAGAGAACTAAAATGCGTTCTAGTTTTCCCTTGGAAGTCTTTGGCATCGCTGCTATCACATTCATCTCTGGCTACTGGACACTTTAATCTTTCTTCGGCTTCGTATGGCTCCAAACTTTGCACATGAGACTTCGAGTTAGATTAATCCTTTTTCAGATAGGAATTTGAATTCTTCCCATGTCAGCTTCTCGCCACGTTTCAGTTTCTCTAGTGCTTTTTCTTCTAGCTCTTTCCGGAGTTCTGTCTCTCGCTTTGTTCTCCTCTTCTCCTCAGCTTCTCGGATTCTCTCCCGCGAGATCTTGATCTGGTCCCGTATGCGTTTGCATTTCTCACTTAGATCACGCGCCTTCTGTCTACTCTGAACATATCTTTGATGTGCCTCATCCGCCCTCGCTTGGAGAGATTGCGCCTTCTCCAGGGTTTGAAGCACTTGTTCGTGGAATGACTGGCTCTCTTCAGCGAGTTGCGATAGTCTTTCATGGTAAGTCTGAGCTTTGGTTTGGAGAGCTTTTTCTTCTGCCAGCAGCTGCACTAAGGTCTTCTGCAATTCTTGTATGCGTACATGGATTCGAAGCTGGCCTTCAAGGATGCCGACTCGGGCAGCCAGCTGCCTCTCCTCCTCGAGAGTGTATGCCGTCGTCTGTATCTTCCACTCCAAGCTCTCGATCTCTTTTGCGATGTTGTGCATATTCCTTTTGTCTTTCTTCTTCTCGAGAGCTACGATCTTTCTCTTCGTTTCCACAATTTCTGGGTTCTTCTCTCTGCGCTCTTGATGCGCCTCTTCCCGTAAGCGTTTGAGTTCCTGAACTTCCTCGTTTAGTTTGTCTCGCTTTTCTGTGAGAACGCTCGCCTCGCTTCGTAGCTCTCTAATTCTCTGATGTAGGGCATCTCTTTCTTCTGCCCATCTTTTGGCGTCTGAGTTACGCTTGCTCCGTTCTTCTTCTAGTTGAGAGAGTTCATGAGTCTGTTCTTCAATTGCTTCTCCGAGGGCTTCCAGCGTTTTCTCCCCCTCAGGTATGAGCCAAGCCTGTCTTATTGTTGGTTGAAACAATCCTTGGCCTCTTGTTGGCGGGAGTTAAGGGGGGTGCCAATCTTCTTCTGCTCGTTTGCGGGTTATGCGATGGTTTCTTACATGCTTTTCGTATGCGCGTGTTTGACCTTAATCATTACGGTTCACGATCGCACTCGAAAGTCTCTTCAGTAGCAATCACCTGAAAAAATTCCTGAAGGATTCGGTACGTTAATCCCCAAATGACACTGTCTTTGAGAACGTATGCGGCGACCTCTCCAAAGCTTAGTCTGGCGACGCCTTTGTGTTGGACGAGGTCTTCTGGGGAAATCCAGACGAACCGTTCCAACTCTTCATTCAATCTGATCGTTGGCTCATGTTCAAGAAGGACGACAAAGGGAAGAACCCTCATCTCAGGTCTTCGTGTTGATCTGAAGGGTGCCATCACCCCTAGAAAGCGGCAGCGATCAAGGAGGTTTATGTTGGTCTCCTCTAATGTCTCCCTAATCACAGTCTGTTTCAGATTTTGGTCTCTCGGATCACGCTTTCCTCCAGGAAACGCCATTTGCCCTGACCAAGGATCGGTGGGGCTCTCAACTCTCTTGACGAAGAAGATTTTGGTGTCGCGGTCAACCAATTTTAGCAGCAAGGCAACTGCAGCGTCCGCATCTTGCGCTTGTGAAATTGGTTTCAGTCTTTTAGATAGTTTCTCGATGGTCCAAACGGGATTCAATTTTCGGCAACTCAGAGCTTTTGCGGAAACCGCTGATCTTCTATTCCAGAATTATTCTTGCGTCGACTGTTTTTGCTCCTTTCTTGTATACCATTATGGGGTTCAGATCTAGCTCTTTTATTTCCAAATGGTCCATGACTAGCTTGGAGGTTTTCAGCAGTATATCCACGATTGCATCAATGTCCGCGTGTGGTCGGTCTCGATAGCCCTTGAGAACGGGATACGCTTTGATTTCCGTTATCATCTCTCTGGCGTCTTGTTCAGTGAGTGGCGCGATTCGAAAGGTTACGTCTTCTAGAATCTCCACAAATATTCCGCCCAGTCCAAACATCAGGGCTGGTCCGAACTGGGGGTCTTTCGTGGCTCCTACGATGACTTCTGTTGATGAAGGAGCCATCTCCTGGACGAAGATCCCTGTAATCTCAGCGTCTGGTTTGTGTCCTTTTACGTTTGCAAGGAGTTCTTTGTAGGCGTTTCGAATTTCTTTGTGGTTGTTCAGGTTGAGGATGACCCCGCCCACATCTGACTTGTGGATTATGTCAGGAGAGAGTATTTTGAGAACGATTGGATAGCCGATTTCATCTGAGAACTTCACAGCCTCCTCAACGGTTTGGGCCACATTGAATCTAGTCACTGGTATTCCATATTCTATACATACTTCCTTTGCCTCTGACTCCAGCAGGAATTTTCTTCCTCCCCTTCGGGCTTCCTCAATTATCTCTGAGACTTTTTTCATGATTGTCAGCGGCCTTCAGAGTGAAATGGAATGTGGCTTTCCTTTCTAACTCTTTTGCATACCTAACTTGGTTTCACGTGTGTAATGCTGTGGAAAGCCAACCATTAGATCGTGCGTTGTTAGTTGAGCTGCTCTCTTGGGAAATCCCGGTGAATATACGCGTGTACGCAAGCGCGAGGGAAAAAATGGTCGGGCGAGCAGGATTTGAACCTGCGACAATCCGGTGTCTGTACGCTTGGTAGGCTGAATGGCGCCCTACCTTTGGTAGGCGTCTACAGCGTCTCCGTCAGCTAGGCTAATATGCTACGCTGGCTCGGAAGCTCTACCAAGCTGAGCTATCGCCCGCCCGCAACTGACCAATTGTAGAAACGAGATTTGTCATTTATGCATTTCGTATTCTCAATTAAGTGTCGGAGCAGTCTCACGGCTCTTGTTGGTTCTGAAAACGTTTAATATGCACTCCTGTTCCAAACGGATAGTGGGCCGGTAGTTCAGTCTGGCATGAATGATGCCCCCACTCTACGGGGGTCCCAGTGCAAATGCCGCCTTCGCGTGTCCTTGACCGAGAGAGGCGGAGGACGCGGGTTCAAATCCCGCCCGGTCCACCAAGACTCCTTTTAGAAATTGGACAGTTCCGATTGTCTGATTCGCTAGCGCGTACACCGAGATTCTTGGCAGGAGTGGCGCGAGCGTAGTCACATCCAAATCTACGAGTCTACGTCACGTGCTACTTTGTCTATGTTCAAGTCTCGATCCCATACATTTGATCAGGGGCAAGGAGTTCGGGAAACTTAGCTCTCAGTTCCGTTCGGGCACAGTAACATACGTGGCATTCATCTACGTAGCCCTCTTCGTGCTGAACATGATATTTTCTCGCGAGCTCAGCAGGGCCTCCCTCAAGCAAAGGACCACATATGGGATGCCTTTGGGGGTCGAAATCCTTGAAAATCCTAATCAAAGATTTCTTCTTCAGGTTTCCTATCGTCACGCCTTGACAGACGTGGACATAGCCAAGTGGATCCACGTGCACTCGACTTTGGTTGGTGAAGTCCTCGTCGAGGCATTTGTCAAACGCTGTCCAGGGCGTTGTCGGTAATCCATCAACTAGTTTCTCGACCGCTCGACCTTTGAACTGGACTTTCCCGCCGACGACCGGCTTGCCTTTCCACGGGGTCTCAGCTGAGGACGCCCGTGTGTCTTCTATAGTGATCTTCCCAACCGGTAAGCCGAGATTCTCGGCAGCTTCGTAGGCAAACTTAGCCAGGTTCTCTTCGCTCTTCCCGTAGTGGAAGGCATCGTCGCTTATGGCTAAATCGTGAATGCCAACCTCTGCAATGGGCTTGAGCCATTCTGTCGCATCGTCGACAGACGTCGCCCAATACGCATTCGTGACGATTGATCTTCTAAACCCGTAGCTTTTCGCGGCACGCAGACCCCAAAGCATTGTCTGGTAGTAGAGGAACGGTTCGCCCCCCTCAAAGCAGATCGATCTAATACTTCCAGTCTGTTTTGCCTCGGTGAGAATCCGATACATGTCAGAAATTCTCATGACGCCTTTTGCTTCTGGTTTACTGTAGACGAAGCAGTGGTCGCACTCGAAGTTGCATTGATAGGTTTGGAGTAAATGTAGCCCCGTAATTGCCATAGTCCATTAGCGAGACTTTGCGTCATTTAGTCTTTTTCATGCATCCGACAATGGGAAGGCCGAAATGCGAGCACACTTTTTCTGCGCACGTGCAGACGCTTGTAGATTCTATTTCAATATCACAATAGCATGGAACTGTCTCAAACGGGAAATGCTCGTGAAAGTCAATGGTGTGTGGGGACTTAAGGCTTAAGTAACGGAAATGCAGTGTTAAGGTAGGAAAGCCGGAGAATTATATGGAATGAGTGAGACGCCTATCGAACCTTTGAAAGTGGAAGCGCTAAAACCCAGCTTGCGAAACGTGAATGTTGTTGTGAAGCTTGTTGACTTGGGCCAGCCTCGGGCAATTGTTGTTCGCAGAGACAGCTCGGAACACCGGGTTGCTGAGGGGCTCGTAGGCGACGAAACAGGAATGGTATTGTTGAATCTCTGGGATGATCAGATAGACCTCTTCAGTGTTGGTGAGGTCATAGAGATACAGAATGGATACACCTCATTGTTTCGCGGTTCGTTGAGACTGAACATAGGACGACGAGGAATCGCGGAGAAAGTAGACACAGAAATCAAGGAAGTGAACGAGAGAAACAACCTCTCTGAGAAGAGACACCCACAGACTCGCTGGTATAGGTCCACCAAAATGCCTTTTAGACGAAGGCGTAGAAGATACTAGTCCCCCCCGGAATGACGAGTCCGCTGTTTCTGTTCCAATATGCGCGGGCATGCGTGTGGTCTAGCCGTTCGCTTCAGTGACCGAGCAGACAAAGCTTTGCATGGTCAAAGCTTGTAATGTTTTCTCATGGCTCTCCAATGGAATTCAAGGTTCTTCGGCTTTGGTCGGGCCCATGATCAGACGTATCAGCTTTGGGCTGGTGCTCATAATGTCCGAAGAAGTAACGATTCCTACAAGTCTGTCGTCTTCTACTACTGGCAATCTCTTTATTCCGTTTTTTACCATTAGTCTAGCTGCTTCTTCTATGCTTGTATCATAATCTGTTGTTATTAGTGGCTGAGACATAACCTGCTTGACCTTGAGTACCAATGGCTCTGGGTACTGCTCCACCAATCTTAATATGTCTCTCTCCGTCACTATTCCTAGTGGTCTTCTCCTCTCCGTGTCCACCACCACAACCGAGCCGATGGCGAACTTATTCATCTTCTGAACTGCCTCCTTTATGATAGCGTCAATTCCCACAGTCTTAACATTCCGAGTCATAAAATCCCTGACCATAATAACCCCTGCCATGCTCATCACCGAAGCCAACAATATCCAGAACAACTATTTCAAATAACGCTGATATGCTTCACCGCTTAAAAATGATGCCATCGAGTTATCTGACTCTTCAATGAATATGGAACGGTCAACTTGCAGTAGAAGCCACAGCACATTCTGCAAAGAAACGAAGGCGAAATATCACCAGCATACAGCGATTGGACCAAGGGCACAGAGTGACCACGAAAGAGAACTTTTATCTATACTGCCACAATTGTAGCTCTACAATCTCTGCGCGGAATGACAAATTGGTTAAGAAAAGGACATCTCTTCAGAGATATCGCTTGAAAAAGGCCCTCAATACCCTCGCGCAGAAGGAGGGAAGAGGAACCGAGCTTGTGTCGCTCTACGTGCCAGAAGATCGCCAGATCAGCGAAGTCACGTCAATGCTCAAGCAGGAGCATGGGACCGCAGCCAACATCAAGTCAGACACCACCAGAAAAAATGTACAAGATGCCATTGTAAAAGTCATGCAACGCCTGAAGCTCTTCAAAACGGTGCCTGAAAACGGGCTGGTCATCTTCTGCGGCGCCATTCCGCAAAATGGTGGTCCCGGTAGCGAGAGAATCGAGACTTACGTGCTCACTCCGCCTGAACCTATCCAAGTCTATCTCTATCGTTGTGACTCCCGATTCCACACAGAGTATGTGGAAGAACAGCTCAAAGAGAAAGAGACCTACGGGATCATGGTGATGGATGGAAGCGAAGCCGTCTTTGCATCGCTCTCAGGCCGACATCTGGACATACAACGCGAAATAACCTCAGGCGTGCCTGGGAAATTCAAGGCAGGAGGACAATCTGCCAGAAGATTCGAGAGACAGCGGGAAGCCAAATTGCTGGACTATTTCAAACGGGTTGCCAAACATGCAAACGAGATCTTCACGACGATTCCAGATCTGAAGGGCCTAATCATTGGAGGCCCAGGACCCACAAAATTCGATTTCGAAAAGAAAGATTACCTTCACTACACCCTAAAGGACAAGATTGTGGAGACTATCGATACGTCATATGTGGGTGAACAAGGGGTAGACGAAGTCGTTGAAAAAGCTCCAGAGATCATGCGACGTGTTAGGTACGTGGAAGAAAAGAAAATAGTGCAAAACTTCCTTTACCAGATAGGACACGACACAGGCTTGGCTACGTATGGTGAGACGGACGTGAGACGGGCCTTAGAGGCAGGCTCTGTGGAGACTCTCCTGATTTCGGAGGCCGTGGACCGGGTCAGAGTCCGCGTGGAATGTACAGCCTGTGATTTCGCTAAAGACGAAACCATGACAGCTAAGAAACACTCAAGCTTCGAGCAAGTCCTTGGCGATCAACCGTGTCCAAGCTGTAGTGCCCCGAGCCTTCAGTTAGCAGAGATCAAGGACGTCATCGAGGACTTGGCGGAACTGGCTGATCAGGTCGGAAGCGACGTGGAGATGATATCTGCTGAAACAGAAGAGGGGGAGATGTTGAACAAGTCTTTCGGTGGGATTGCGGCCGTTCTACGGTTCAAGCATTCAGGCTAATATTCAGCTTTAAACTGAACATTAGGGTATTCTTCGACCCTTCTTCCTTCACCTTTTTCCGGTAGAATCTGCATGCGTTCGGTCTTGCAGGTTCCGGTGATGTCTTCCAAGGCTTGGTTTAGAATGTGCTCGCTCTTCTTACTTCCTGCGTACACAGTTAGCTTCGTTATTGGTTTGTTGAGAGGTATTCGCCTTTCTGATTTATCTCTACGGACTTCCTTAATGAAGGCAGTGATGAGTGCGCCGTATTTTTCAGCTTCTTCGTCAATTTTCTCTACATCGGGAACTGGCCATCGAGACGTATGGATGCTCTTCGGTTGCATGTCTCCAGCATACAGGTGTTGATAGATCTCTTCTGTGAGGTGAGGTGCGACTGGAGCTAGGAGTTGTAGGACCCGATAGATTGCCGTATACAACGTATGTTGCGCCGCTTTCTTCCTTGCGTCACCGTACTTGTCGGCGGTGTACAGTCTGTGCTTTATGGCTTCGATATATTGATCGCAGAGTTGATGCCACGTGAAGTTTCTGACTTCCTCTACTGCAGTGTTGAATTGGCAGCTGTCTAGGGCTGCGGTGACGTTTACAGTTACTCTTTCAAGGTTACTAAGAAGCCATCTGTCAAGGAGTTCCAGTTTTGGCACGCCCTCTTGGGGTGAGTAATCTCGGAGGTGGTGGCTTGCAAAGCGAGCTGCGTTCCAAAGCTTTATGAGGAATCTCCAAGAATATTCCACATCAGGCCATCGGAACGGGATGTCTGAGCCAGTTGTTCCGCCTGCGGCTGCCCATTGCCTGGAGGCGTCGGCACCGTATTTGTTGAAGACGTCCGGCGTGGCAACATAGTTGCCTAGGGATTTGTGCATCATTCGACCGTCGTTTCCGAGCACCATGCCATTGATGAGACAGCTTTTGTACGGGGTCTGCTCAAAGAGGGCTAGGTGACGAACCATAAGGTAGTACGCCCAAGTGCGAATGATATCTGTACCTGAGGGATGTACATCTGCGGGAAATCGGTGTTTCCAATCTTCTCTCTCAGGCCATCCTGCGTGAACGGCACAAGTTATTGAGGAGTCGAACCATGTATCTAGTACGTCGGTCTCAGGAGCGAACTTGCCGTGGCCACATTTTGGACATTTGTCCATTCTTGGAGCTTCTATTCTAGGGTCTATGGGGGTCCAGTCCTCTTCTGCCAGTATGACCTCGTCACACTCTTCACAATACCAGATGGGGATAGGTGTGGCGAAGACCCTTTGACGGCTGATTACCCAATCCCAGTCTAAGGAACGAGCCCAATCCACTAGGCGGGCTCTCATATAGTCTGGATACCAGCGGATCTCGTCCGCTGTTTTTTCGACCTTTGGTGTCAGTTGAAGGGTTTTCATGAACCACTGTTTTGTCTCCAAAATCTCTATGGGGGTGTGGCATCTCCAACAGGTACCTACTTCTTGCTGTAGAGTCTCTGTCTTTTCCAAGAGATTCTGTTGTTCTAGATCAGCGACTACGGCTTTTCTGGCTTCTTCCACGGGCATGCCTGCGTATTTTCCTGCTTTCTGGGTCATTTTCCCCTTTTCGTCTATAGACATGATGACGGGTAGTCTTCTTGATTTCACTGCTTTTACGTCTGCTTTGTCTCCATACGTGCAGATCATAACTATGCCAGTTCCGAATTTTGGGTCCACTAGTTCATCCGTTATGATTTTGACTTGTCGGTTGGTGGTGGGTACTCTGGCTGTTTTGCCCACTAGCTGTCGATAGCGGTCGTCCTCCGAGTGGACTGCAACAGCCACGCAGCTAGAGAAAAGTTCTGGACGCGTGGTGGCTATTGAGATGTGCGTGCTATCTTCTGTTGGGAACTGCACTGTGTGGAGTATGCCTGACTTCGATTGATGTTCTACTTCTGCGTCTGCTATGGCGGTTTCGCAGCGCGGGCACCAGTTGATTGGGTGCGTGCCCTGGTAGATGTAGCCTTTCTTGTACAGGAGGATAAAGCTGAGTTGTGTCTTGCGCCAGTAGTCTGGATCGCGAGTTTGATATTCTGTTGTCCAGTCGATGCTGCAGCCGAGGCGCTTTATGGCCCTGCGCATGATATCTATGTACTTGTCTACAAGCGTGTTGCAGAGCTTCACGAATTCGTCTGGTGGGACGTCTGTCTTTCTGATGTTGTAGTGTTCTTCGGTTTCGACTTCTGTGGGGAGTCCATGACAGTCAAAGCCTTGTGGAAATAGCACGTTGTAGCCTCGCATGCGTTTGTAGCGGGCCAATATGTCGAAGTAAGTGTGGTTGAGGGCGTTTCCCATGTGAAAGTCACCAGATGGATAGGGAGGAGGTGTATCAATGCTGAAGACGGGGCGCTCAGCATCATTCCAGTCGAATTGATAGATACCCATCTCTTCCCAACGCTTTTGCCACTTCATCTCAATCTCGAGAATGTTGCACTCCTTGGGCAACGGTTTCATGAGTGGTTCCTCGCTAGGCAAAGACAATGCTTACGGGATAAGCGTGGATAAAATTATAAAGATTCCTTTTGCCAGCTGATGCCGACTGCAGATTGAGAGTTCGCTTTTACACCTCTCTTGTTTTAGGTTCTTTGACTGCAAAGACTATTATCAGACTTACAATAATGCCCAGGACGATTGTAAAGGAAAACGGGTATGCTGGGTTGAGGCTGTAGAGGAAACCAGCTAAAGCTGATGCAGGAATCGTTGCCATGATATTTAGGGTCCCAATGGTCCCCATGATTCGCCCCCTCTTCTCCCGTGGAATCATGTCCGCTTGTAACGCATTATACGCGGGCATTATTAGACATCCACCTACAGCAAACAGTATGAAGACCAGAAGTAGTTGAGTAAAATTTCTACTCAGTATGAAAAGAATACTGGATGGCATAAAAATGACGTAGGACAGAATCACAGCCTTCTTCCTCGCGATTTTGTCCACAAGTTTCCCCATTGGAAAACCTATCGCAATTGTTACAGCAGTAGAAACCGTGTTTACAAAGCCCCAATCCAAATCACTTATTCCAACAACATCATTCACATAGAGCGCTGTGAACCAACGGAACATGGGTTCTTCGAAAGCACTGACCAGGAACGCCACGGTCAGAAACTTGAGACTTGTCGACATGGACCCCCAAGCCTCTGCTATCGCTCCTAGCGATTCTCTGAAGGCTCCTTTCAATTCTCCGAGTCTGATCTTCTTGGGCGCATGAATCGTTTCCTTCAAGAAAACGAGGCGCACCAACGCTGCAGCCAGAAAACAGAAAAAGACTATCGTGTAGACGATGCGCATCCCTGAGATTAGCCCTTGAGTCTCCACCAAAACACCTGCTAAGGCAGGAGCAATTATGGTGGGTATGTTGGGTATGACATTCGAAGCGGCAAATCCCATTCCGCGCCTTTCGGGGGGAATAGAGTCAGCGTGTATAGCTTGGAGGGCTGGTTGATAGATTAGGCTCGAATTTGAGATGATCATCCCGATAAGTACGAACCGCCAATCCGGCGCAAAAATGTACAAGAGATACGAAAGCGCAATGGAAAAAGTCATGGTTACAATTATCTGCTTTCTGCCATACTTGTCAGCTATGTACGCGCCGGGAATCCTAACCAGACTTAGCATAGCTGACCCAACAGACCCCATCAAACCAATAACAACTGGGGGCGCTCCAAGCCCCTTGATGAATCGAGACTCAAACGGAGAAACCAGAGCGAAAGTGAAATACATAAAGACCCAACTAACGAGCAGAGTAAGCAGATTGCCTCGCATGAACGAGAATTCGCTCTTTATTCGCTTCAGAATGCCTTCTGACATCTTGGACTTCTACCGAAAAAGCAGTCCGCTTATTTATAGTTTCACTGCGTAGAGAAACGGGTAAGCTATGTGGAACCCATTTCTGCGAAGTCTGCGCCATCAAACAGAGAAAGAGATCGTGATCGTCTTTCACGACAGCAAGATAAGCTGCGCCAAAACCATAGGACAACTAGCGTACTAGGAACATCCCGTAAACGTACCTAAAATCCAGATCTAGATCAAACAAGCACACATGCAGAATCAAGAGCGAGATTCCCTGACTAGTTCTTTAGCTTCTTCTCAATTGCCAAAAGCTTCGCTAGGTCCCTCTCGAGAAAATCTATCCAGCCACGCTCGAAATGAAAACCCGCATTGTCACTAATCAGCCGAACATCACAAACATAATGGGCATCAGCATAACCTTGGCAATCAGAGGCCTTCTCAGGCACGCCGCCACACTTCATCTTGCATAGGTTTTCAATGCAGCCGTTGACTACCAAGTAAAGTCGTTCAAGCCGGAAACGTGGTGCAACCCTTTCCGATACCATTTCGATGTCTTCACGATCCATCTCCCTTTGGGCCGCCTTGGTGAACCGCTTTCCGACGAGAATGCCCTTGTTGTAATCTCGCTTTTCTAGGATCTCGCCCATCTCTCTAACGGCGTTCACACCAACATACCCTGACTTCGACTCTGCCTCCGTTATAACACGTATCAGAATTTTGTCGTCTGATTTAGAAGGCGAAACGGTGAAGTCCACCCTCTTTTCTTTTCTCCTAGTTCTTGTCTTTTCATAATCCCTGATGACCGAAATCACTTCAGCCTTCTTGACAAGATCTTTACTACCTATTTTGTTGACCATCGAATAAACGCAACCTCGAAAGGTTTGATTGAATCGTACTACAGTGCATATTCTCGCGGAACCTTATATACTGCCCCATCAAATCCACAAAGAAAACGGGGCGATAGACCAGAAGAGGGGCGAGAAATCACCGTCACTACAAGACTCCCAAGAGATTTCTATCTCTTAACAACAACGGCGATAACGCTGTTTCTCGCCTCACAGACAATACAACCCATACTCCCGCTCTACATCACCGAAAAAGGGGCTACCACGCTCCAACTCGGAATAATAATCAGCCTCTTGTCCTTCACAGCCATAGTGGCGAAAATCCCTCTGGGGATGCTGTCCGAACGTGTAGGAAGATGGCCTGTCATACCTGTCGTCGTTGTGGGTCAAACCATCAGTCTACTGCTTTACTCCGTCGCTCCGAACCCGACATCGTTCTATCCCATACGAATCTTTCACGCCCTCATACTTGCGGCGTTTGCCCCCACAGCCCTTGCAATAACGCAAGAGCTAGCACCCTCAAGCAAACGCGGAGACACCGTGGGGAAGTTCCTGTCATCCATCGGCGTAGCTACCACTTTCGGTCCGCTTCTGTGCACCTACCTCATAGGCTACGTTGACTATGCACAACTCTTCCAGATCGCCTCTCTAATTCCCCTAATAGGCTTAGCGCCCCTACTCCTGATCCGACATGGACATTCTCAAATGCTCAAACCCCGAAAAGCAGACGTGAGCCTCGCAGGAGCACTCAAGGCCATAATCTCATCGCGCATCATGTTGGTCCTCAGCTATCTGCGCTTCGCCTTCGCCTTCACATATGCCCTCTTCAACACCCTCTTCGCCGTGTACGCTAGTAACACCCTCGTTCTAGCCCCTTCTCTCATTGCCTTATTCTTTGGAATCAAGGGAATCGCGAATCTGATGTCTCGTATTCCCTCTGGAAAACTAACCGACAGAGCAGGACACAGGTATCCCCTAATCCTAGCTTTTGCACTCCTAACAATATCGTTCCTGACAATTTCAGAAACGCGCAACATCTACGTTCTAGCTGTCGCTATGGTAACATATGGAATTGCGCATGGTATGCGGGCCGTGTCAGAGTGGTCTATGCTTGGAGACTACGCGCCCTCAGAAGCAGGCAATATTGCAACAGCCTACTTGTCCACGATGATGAATGTTGGAGCGGCGCTGGGTGCAATAGTCGCAGGAGTTCTCTCTGTAGTCTTCAACATCCAAACAGTCTTCAGGCTCGCATCTCTCATCGTCTTTTCCGGGGTTTTGGTCTTGATTGTGGCGAAGATAATATCACCCGCAGCCCGCTAGAATCCAGCCCAGATTTTCTCACCGTCAGCGTGTCACAGGGTGTCTCCTGCAAACTCTTCCAGACCGCGCTGCCTTCTCTTTTGCTCACCCTTCAAGACGCGGATCTCCTCACCAACGATTAGACGCATGCTGTCAACTGCTGCTATAGTCCTCACACCTGTTCTCTTCTGGATCAACCCAGCCTCCTGAGAAGGTCCTCTGTGGATCATTTTCATTCCGAGACCAGTGACCACTGCAACCTCGGGAGTAACTTCCTCGATAATCCTAGCGGCATCGTCAGTTGTCATATGTCCCTTCCAGGGCTTGCCAGAGGGTCTCAGGACGCAGAGCATGAGGAGCCTAACACCTTGATAGGGCTCTACGATATCTTCGAAGTATTCAGTGTCCGAAGTGTAGCCGATGTCTCCAACATTCTGTATTTCAAATCTGAAGCCTACAGTATCAGGATCGGTATGCCTGCACCTGCAGGCAGCGACTCGACAATCTCCTACGGTGAACTTCACGCCAGGTTTTGTTTCGATCACTTCTTTGGGCATCTGCTGGTGATACTTCGAAATTGTTGGTCCACAGACATCATTGCCTTGCAAGACGCTGCTAGAAGCAGCTAGAATGCCTCTCTTTCTAGTCATGCCACGAGTCATAGCTTCGATGAGAATCTCAGCATCTGCGTAGTGATCGGGATGGCTGTGTGACACAAGCACAGCAGAGAGCTTTTGGGGGTTTAACCCCATGCTCAGAGAGTAGATGAGCGCGCCGGGTCCTGGATCTAGATGTATGTTCAGAGTATTTGAGAGGAGGCGGATTCCGCCTGTTCTGCGTTTCTGTGTTATCGTTGCAAATCTTCCCCCCCCTGTTCCTAGAAAGACCAGTTCAGCCTCGCTCATGGTCTAGCACTCGCTTGAGGATGTTCGTGTGTGGTGATGGCCGTGTTAGGATATGCTGTGGATTCATTATAAACCTCTTTGAGTTTGCTTCCGATTGCCAAGCGGTCGTATGAAGTTTATTATATTTAGTGTTCAGAATAACTTGGAAATGGCGGTATTCCAGTGAAGGTAATTCTCCGCATCGGGGGTTCGGTTGTTGCGTCTCCTCCAACGGCTGAGATTATCGCAGGATACGCTAGATTGTTGGAGGAGTTGGAAAGACAGAAGCATCAGCTCGTGGTTGTTGTGGGTGGTGGATCCGTAGCGAGAGACTTCATAGAATTGGCGAAGGATTTGAGTTTGAATGAAGAGGGGCAAGACGAGGTTGCCATATCTGTTTCAAGGCTTTTTGCTCAGCTTTTTGTCTTGAAACTTGGCGATTTAAGTTCAGACGTTATTCCGCGGACTGTTGACGATGCGGCGGAGTTGTTTGGGAAAGGTAAGATCGTGATTATGGGTGGGGTTAAGCCCGGCATGACTACTGATGCTGTCTCGGCCATGGTTGCTGAGAAGATTGCGGCGGATTTGTTGGTCAAGGCTTCTGATGTGGACGGCGTGTATACGAAAGATCCTAAGAAGTATGATGATGCGAAAAAGATTGACCGTTTGAGTTTTGATGATTTAGGAGCTTTGTTTGAGTTGGATGAGCATAGGGCTGGCATTAATCAGATTTTGGACCCGAAGGCTGTGAGGGTTCTTCAGAAGTGTAGAATTAGGATGATAGTCGTGAATGGGTTTAAGCCGGAGAACGTTTCTCTTGCTTTGAAGGGAGAAAAAGTCGGGACTATTATCGAATGATTTTTGTCATTGTCTGGAAAACAGATTTTCTCTGTTGCAATGCTAGAGGCTCTTGTTCTTTCACGAGTTCCGATGGAAATCTTAGTCCAACTGTCTGATTCTGGAGCTGTAGGACGTTGGGGTCTGTTTCCACTTGGACTACGACCGCCTTCAAGAGGTGTTTTTTGAGATCGGGCACGCGTGTTACATGCGTTCTCAAGCCTTTTCAATAGTCTTGGATACTCGTCTCAAACACTCCATTGCAGAACCGTAGCTCGGAAAACCTTTGAGTCCACATTCAGGGCCTGCGTATGGGATCCTTTCCACTCCGAAGCGATCAAGTATCTGAGTCAACCGTTTTTCCATCAACTCAGGTGCCTCAATAAAAGCTGTGGGATCGACGGTTCCGCTCTTGATACCCGTCCAGACCTCTGCGATTCGTTGGTTCAGAACGGATTCGCTTGTTTCCCTTTCCAAAGCTGCAATGATTTTACTCTTGATCAATTCGTCGAAGTTAGCTATACATATGCTTGCTTTCAAGAACTTGTCCACAAGCTCTAGTTGCTTTGGAGTCTTCGCCATCTTATAGATGGGATCATCCACGTGGCATTCGATCACATCCAGAGCGTCTACTTCCCAAAAAAGTTCATCCGATGTACTGTGAAGATGTAGAGCCCCTTGCACGCCTTTTAAGTTGACTTTTTCGAATACTGACTGCCATGCCCTTCTCAAGTTTTTCCGCCCCTCAGAACCATAGTCGATCAGCGTGTCGTCTTGAAGCCCAAACACTGGCTCATCTAGGGTAACCAATTCTACTCTTCCGTGTTTTTCATCGAAGATGTTGGTTTCGATAATCTTTGAGATTATGGTCCCTAACCTCTGGAATATTTGCTTGTCTCGATATGCAAAAAGAGACGACAAGGTGTAGGGGCCAGTGACGCAAACTCTGGCTCTGAAGGGTCGGCCAGTTTTCTCGTGAATTTGCTTGGAGTTTGCCCTTATTGCAGCGACTTCAGGTATCTGGGCTCTATCCATCTTCAACGATATGCGGTTGGTCTCGATGTAGCCCTCTTTGCTTTTTTCGACTCCTCCTCCGAGCATTTGCAGGAACATGTCGTTCATGTCTCTGAATTGGGGATAGGCAGGAACATCGATTCCTGCTTCAATTTTGTCCAGAAACCCTTCGACTACCGTTCTCGCAAAATAACTGGCTGAGACTTCCTCAGGCTGGATTTTGTACCTGATGGCGCCTTCGAGAAATTTTCGTTCATCACCGAAGAAGGGCAAGCTACCAGAATCGCTTGACATAATCATGGCAAATGGCTCCTAAAGGCTTTCAAGCGTTCGACCTAGACTGCTTGAAGTGTTCCCATCCTTTTGGCTCAATTGGAATCTCCTTCTCATTCACCTCGAGAACAAGCGTCTTCTTCTCTGTAGCTTTCCCTATCTTGATCAGCGCCCCGCCGGCTTCTTCCACAGCTTCTTTTGCCTTATCCCAAAGCGCCGGTTTCACGGTCACTATGAGCTCATATTCCTCTCCCCCATACAGGCTTAGCTCTATAGGGTCGAGATTGTACATCTTTGCGAATTCTTGTGTTTCTGGAGCTGCTGGAAGTTGGTCAACAAGGAACCCTGTTTCGCTCGCTTTTGCGAGTTCGTGCAGACACCACGCTAGTCCGTCGCTTGAGTCTATTGATGCTGTCACTGCTCGGGTGTCGGCGAGGGCTAAGCCTTCTTTAAGCCGAGCTTTTGGCAGGAGAACAGAATCAAGAAGTGTGTTTTTCATGGTTGAGGAAGCCGAAAAGCCCTCCAATATAATTTTCAGTCCACAGGAAGTTTTTCCAAAGAATCCAGTTGCCGCTACGAAGTCGCCTGGCTGAGCTCCACTGCGCGTCATGAGCAGTCGTTCTTCAACAACTCCAAAAGCCGTGCAACTGATGATCACGTCCGAGGATTCATTGGTGTCTCCGCCCAACACGTAGGTATCGTATTCTCGGGCTCCGCTGTTAAGCCCCTTTCCTATCTGTTCGATCTGTCTCTCTGTGAAGTCTTTCGGGATTCCGAGGGAGGCTAGCAGGGCAGCGGGTTGTACTCCTTTTGCGGCGAGATCACTGATATTCATAACCACAGCTTTGCGTGCTGCTTGCCAGAGATCCATGCCTGGCGGAACATCGGTCTTTCCAACGAGCATGTCCGTTTTCATGACTGCAAGTCTTCTGTTTCCGATGTCTAAGGCGGATACGTCATCTCCAAAAGGTACAGGCATGTTGGGCATGGATTCCAGATGCTCAAGGATGATTTCTATTATTTTCCGTTCACCCAGTTCTTCAGCCAGGATCAAGCGGCAAACCTCTGTTTCACTTAGTCTTGATTCAGCTGCCTTAAAATAGTAGCTCGTCTGTTGTTCGATGAAACTCTGAGCCATTTGTTTAGAGATGAATGAGCTTAAATAAGCAGAGGGCTTTTGTTTTCGTGATGGTGCCTCGGTGGCTCAGCTGGTAGAGCAGTAGATCACAAAGGAGCTGAACCTCGTAAGTAGTTTTGCCTTGAAAGCTACGGGCCGCGGGTTCGAATCCCGCCCGAGGCTCCAACAATCCTCGTTATTGATTGTCCATAGTAGCTTTCGTTGGTCACTACGTGGATATGACGAAACCGGAGCCGAGCAGTTGACCTTTCCAAGTGTAGATATATCGGATTTCGGAATATGTCACTCGAAGAAAAAACCGATATATTAAGATAGAAGATATAGATTGTAGGGTGGCGAGATGTACATCTGCTTCAACGACGGCTCGATGGCCTATCTTCGGATTCCACCGACAAAAGAGAACATCTTGAAAGTGCGTCTTCTTTTTGGGAACCAGAAGTCGTCGGCTAAGCCCGGTAATTGAGAAGCCAAGGTTTCTGGCGGGAATAGCTGTTAGTTGGGAAGTGATTGATCTATTCTTCCAACATTTTACTCCTTTATCTTTGGAGCCACGATGCCCAAAAGTCCGCTCAACAGAATCATTAGGCCTTCCGCATCCGCTCCGTAAAAAACCGCGATTAGCCCAAAAATCATATTCATCACTCCGCCTACCAAATACCGCCCAGTCCAGACCATCGCGCTACCGATTATGGTCATAATGCCTAAGAACGGAAGGAGTAACGCGTCCACACTGAGGTCACCCCTTCCTTCTGCTAAGCGTGCCACCACGTTGATAAGGCCTTTTGCCAAGAGCACGCCTCCAAGTATTCCCAAGATCAATGCAATCAACGCGAAGGCGTGTTCCGTCCTCATCCAAACCCCTTCTACCATGAATCATGTAATAGGCTCTAATTGTCCTCACACTTGTGCAGGGTCTAGCTGAGTGTCGGAAATCCCAAAAGCTTTGTGAAACGAGAATAAATATTTAGAATCCACCCTTCCTAAGAAGATTATCAAGTTGCAACTGCGAATAATGATTGGGTGTCCCAAATCTACGACAAAATAATCATCGCCATCTTTCTTGCGATTGTCCAAGGCATAACTGAATGGTTGCCGATTTCCAGTTCTGGTCATTTGGTCATCGCGCAAGAGGGGCTCGGCTTGGCGTTTCCACTCGTTTTCGATGTGATGTTGCACTTGGGGACTTTATGCGTTGTGTTAGCGGCGTTCTGGAGAGACATAGTGAATATCATCTCGGCCTTGGTTAGGTTAGACTTCAAGACTGAGGAAGGGAAGCTAGCGATATTCCTTGTGGTGGGAAGCATACCAACTGCACTTATCGGTTTGCTCTTTCACGACACGCTAGAAGCTCTTTTCTACAATCCGCTCGTCGTAGGTGCTGCCCTTCTCGTCACAGGCTTCTTCTTGTACATTTCGGAGCGCCAAGAGACCACGCGGAAGTTAAGCTTTCTAGATTCCATACTAATTGGGATAGCTCAAGGGGTGGCAATCGTTCCTGGCATATCGAGAAGTGGTCTGACAATAGCCACGGGCTTATTGAGAAAGGTAGAAAGGGAGACTGCCTTCAAATACTCCTTTCTCCTCTCAGTGCCGGCCATAATAGGGGCAACCATAACTGAATTACGAGAGCTGGTGATTAACTATCTAGATTTGGTTCCGATGGTTCTGGGCGTCATAACATCATTTCTGGTCGGTTATATGTCTCTGAAGCTTCTGAGAAAGATAGTCGTGAAGAAAAGATTGCACCTTTTTGCATACTATTGTTGGATCGTCGGGATTGCAGTCGTCGTATTTTTCTGCTTCTTTCTGTAGACTCTCAGAAGCATCAATTGCAGCGAAAGAATTCTCTTCCAAAGGGAGGAGCGTTATTCTTCTGCCTTAGTGGATTCCCTAATCTCTGTCTGAACAGGCGGAAGAGGAAGGAAACCAACCAGACGGATTTTGCTTTCACATTGATTGCAGAGTATGACCAATTCCTCGAGTGATTCATTCTTCACTTTTGTATCAATAATGGTGTAGACTGTTTCCGTCTCGTCATCTGGGGATATGATGACCCCGCATTTTGGACAAGGAAACTCTCCTTCTCCCTGGATCTTGGTCAAGTCTATCACATGGATTGCCGATGCTTTCACTCTTCCATCTCCCCTTGGAGTGGTGATGCTTCTTTAACTTGTAACACTAAATAACGTTTATGAACGGAAAAACTGAATTCTTTCATTTAACACATCTTCTGCCCTGCTTTGAGAAACGCTCTTGGTCGGCAACGTATTACGGATGCATGCAGTGGCAGCCTAAAGGACGCCCTCGTAATAGTGTGCTGACGGGCATCCAACGCACTTTTGTGTCTTGTATCTTTGGCAAGGTCGGCAATCAACATTGCAGGGAGTTATCGTTCTCTCTTTGTGTGTCAAGTACTCTCTTAACGGCAGAAAGGGAGCGTAGTGGATGTTCCCGATGGGGAAGAATTCTGATCTGCGGATTCCCTCCGCACTCCTCAGGGAACATTTCTCCAGGGATATGCTTTCAAGAGTATCTCGGTCTTCCGCCACGACGAGCGCGATCAAGTTGTATCCACCTAGAGCAGTGAAGATGTACACCACTCTTGGACAATCTTTGAAACGTTCAAGAAGCCTGTCCACAGCTTCGGAGTTTTCCATTTCAAGTAACACAATTGCAGCATACAGATTCAGGGATTCCATGTTAAGCAAAGCAGAGACCTTGACGACACTGCGCTCTTGAAGTTTTTCCAATCTCTTCTTGCTCCCCATACTCGTATATCCAACAAGTTTTCCCAAATCCTTGAAGCTTGTACGTCCATCCAACTGAAGTTGAGAGATTATTTTTCGATCAATCTTGTCCAGGCGTCGCATAGCAGTTTATTTTATAAACAAAAACTATTAATATAGTTTGTTCCGTAAACAACTGATACTCCAAACCGATGTCAAGGAGTGCTGCGATCAGTTTGACAAGATCTGATGTAAAACGCGGTCCCAGTCCGGAGGTAAATGAACCCGCGGCTGTCACAAGACACGCTTACGAGGAAGACCAAAAAAGACTGAGAACCAGAATGAGCAAAATCAAGCACAAGATAGCCGTAATAAGCGGCAAAGGTGGAGTCGGCAAGAGCACGGTGACGGTAAATTTGGCCATGGCCTTTGCCTTGCACGGCTACGCCAATAGCGTTGGCGTCCTTGACGCAGACATAACTGGCCCCTGCGTGCCAAAGATAATCGGTCTGCATGGACAAAGGCTTCAGGGGGGTCCTGCCGGAGTGTTTCCGGTAATAGGTCCTTTAGGGATCAAAGTGGCCTCCATGGACTTCTTGCTTCCAAGCGAGGACTCACCAGTCATATGGCGTGGCCCTCTGAAGATGAAGGCGATTACCCAGTTTCTGTCAGATATCGTTTGGGGAGAACTTGACTTTCTCTTCATCGATCTACCACCGGGCACGGGGGACGAGCCGTTGAGTGTCATGCAACTCATCCCGGAAATGGACGGTGCGGTAATTGTCACAATTCCTTCGGAAGTTTCGCAGATTGTAGTCAGAAAGGCTGTAACTTTCTCTGAGAAATTGGACATCCCAGTAATTGGCGTTTTGGAGAACATGAGTGGTTTTGTCTGTCCTGAATGCGGGGCCGAAGTCGACATTTTCAAGATCGGAGGAGGAAGAAAGATGGCCGAAGACTTGAAGGTTCCTTTCTTAGGAAGTATTCCAATAGACCCCGAAATCTGCAAAGATTCCGATAAGGGAACGCCTTTCATAATCAACCACGCGAAATCCCCTGCAACAAAGGCCTTTATGGAAATGGTTGAGAAGATTGAAGCCTTCCTAGGAGTGGAGAAGACAAGTCCCAAAGAGATGAAAGAGAAGTGATTGAAACGAAGCTTGTGGTCTATGCCACGGGTAGAAGCTTGGACGCCCGCCCGCGCAAGAAACGACTCTTATAAGGAAGCCCCGTTCATTTAGGGTTTCATCATCTGGGTTTTGTTTATGTATATCATTCGACTTATCATATGGACAGGCAAACAAATACTTTCCCGAGTCAAGATTTAAGCGTGGAATCTGAGAAAAGCTGTCAAAAGACCAATGTGGAATTGCTAAGAAGGGATATCTAGATGAAAACGATTGTTTCCATGGGCAGAGGCGGGAGCGGCAAGACAAGTTTCGTTGCCCTAGTAACCAAATGCTTCATCGAAAATGGTGCGGTCCCGTTGCTTCTCGTAGACGTGGACCCCGACCAAAACTTGAGTGAATTGGTAGGTATAGATCTGGAAGAAGAGGGAAAAAAAACGGTGTCCGAACTGCTCATAGAGACATTCATAGATCGAGGTGGGACCACGGTTGGAGTTCCTCCTTCGGACAGAATAGAAGGCGAGATCTGGTCAAAAGGACTATACGAAGGAACCGACTTCGATCTGGTGGCCGTTGGAACTAAATTCATCGAAGGTTGCTACTGCCTCCCAGACGCAGCTTTGAAAAGAGCCCTCCAAGATCTGACAAAGACCTACAAGTATGTTCTCATCGATTCTCCAGCTGGACTAGAACACCTCAACAGAAGAATAGCCTCGGAAGTAGATGACATATTTGATATCATCGATCCCTCCCAAAAATCCTTCAAACATGTAGAGAGAGCGTATAGAGTCGCCAGAGAGGTCAAGATCGACTTCACAAACTTCTACGTCGTAGGAGGCTACAGGCTTCCAGAAGGTTACAGGACAGAGGTCAGAGAAAGAGCCAAACTCAAGTATATCGGAAAAATCGCCTATGACAAGGAAGTTGAAAACTACGTCCTCCATGGGAAATCTCTACTCAAACTACCCCCTTCGTCCCCTGCATACAACTCCGTCAAAGCACTCTTGAAAAAGGCAGGCCACATTTAGACTCCCCACAGCCTCATTCTACCAGCAGATCTTAGTTGCTGTTCTTCGAAACTGTGTGGAAAACCAGTCGACTTATCTTGTTGTTACGTTGGGAAGAAAGGTTCGCGCCGCAGCGACGAACACTTCCATTTCGTCGTCCGAAAAAGGGGTCAGCTCACTGAAAGCTGGGTCGATAGTGTTCTCTCCTCTGAATCTTTGTATGACGTATTTTCGGCAGCCTTCTATGCTGCGGCATATCTCCTCTATATCAGCTCGCTTGTGAAGCGTAGGAACAATCGTTGTCCTAAATTCATACTGAATTTCGGATTTCAACAAGATTTCTAGGGTACTTTTTACCTTCGTGAGAAAAGTCTCTGAGTCGATGCCTATCGCCTTGGAATACTTCTCCTCGGAAAGTGGAGCCTTGATGTCAAGAGCTATGTAGTCAACGAGACGCCTTTCGATCAATTCTTTCACCATTCTGGGGTCCGTCCCATTCGTGTCCAATTTAACTAGAAAGCCCATTTCCTTCAGTTTGGAACAGAGATCTAACAAGTCGTGATGCACAGTTGGTTCTCCCCCAGTGATGCAAACTCCATCAATCCATCCCTTCTGTTTCTCGAGAAGATCCTTCACTCTTGAAAAGGGAATCGTCTTCTCTGTCTCTGGGTGAAGTACAAGAGCTGAGTTCTGACAGAAAGGGCAACGAAAGTTGCAGCTGGGGAGAAAGAAGACGGAAGAGACTTTGCCGTCCCAGTCCACTAGACTGACGTCAACAACCCCCTTTATCTCCATTTGTTGACCATCTCTTGGGACTTCGGGTTCTCTCTGTGTAGGAATCTTTCCCATTCCGGCTTCTTTCGGGGGCAAGTCTCTTTGCAGCTCAATCGGCTTCTCCACGTCTTCGTTCGTTCATGACGCAGACTCCGTAAACTACCTCAATGCCGTTGTCTTCACAGAACCTGATCGCGGTGTCCGACTCTGATCCAGGTTGCATCCACACCTTTGTGATTCCGAGTTCTTTGCAGATTCTAACAATCTCTTCTGTGATCTTCGGTGGGACTACAATGTCGACCACGTGCGGTGTTCTTGGCAACTCTTTCAGATTCGGATAACATCGATCACCCAAGACTTGTTCAGCATTGGGGTTGACGGGGTAGACTTCGTAGCCTGCAGATCTAAGGTCTCTATAGACTTGATGACCGTACTTTTCGGGATTCTTGCTGGCTCCAACCACGGCAAATATGTTTTCCTTGTTTAGAAATTCCCTGATTGTCTCTCTATCCATTCACAGGGCCTTCTCTAGTTCGGCGCAATTGGACTAAAGATAACGCGTCAGTTTCGGTTCCAACATTTGCTTGGGCATCGCGCCGACGATTCTATCTACGAGTCTGCCATCCTTGAACACCAAGAGTGTTGGGATACTCATTATCTGGTACTCTGTGGCAACCTTTCTATTGTTGTCCACGTTCAATTTTCCAAAAAGCATTTTTCCAGCGTAGTTCTGTGCTAATTCCTCTACTACAGGCGCAACCATATTGCAGGGTCCACACCAAGGCGCCCAGCAGTCAACCACTACGAGGGGATGATTGTTGACTACTTCCTTGAACGTCGCATCAGTCACAACCACCGGTTTGTCTGGGTTTGGATTCCCTTGCTTTTTCCCGCTTGCAGTTTCCATCATTTCGCGCAGTTTCTCACGCTTAATTCTCTCTAGTTCCCTGTCTTCTTTGCTTTTCACATGGGCGCCTCCCTGTATACTTTCTAAAATATGATTGGGCTGCAAAAATATGTTTTGTGTGGAGACGATCTTCTTTCCCTCTTTCTGTCCATTTGACGTCGCGTGCGCGCATCCGAGTAGTCCTGTCAGGTAGTATATTCTTCTCCATCTGTGACCTACTTCTTCCCACTTCCAACTTTGTGTGTATGCGTGCCTTTGTTTATGAAATAATGCACATAAATATATGAAGGTTGCAGCATATTTGGGAATGAGGGGTGACGTTGCTCCGCCCTAGACGTAGACGAGGCAGAAGAGGAAGGTTTCCCAAACCAGTACGACTCGGGCAGATTCCGAAGGTAACCAGATTCATTCCTGTTCCGCAAGCGGACACAACGCCAATTTTCATTGAGCCAGCAGAGTTAGAGGTGCTGAGACTTGTCGATTTGGAGGGACTCTCTCAAGAGCAGGCTGGGGAATGCATGGGCGTGTCTCGAGGCACGGTGTGGCGGCTACTCCAACGAGCGAGGAAGAAGCCGATCCAAGCCTTAACGGAACGAAGACCGTTGATCATTTCGGCCTAGCGGTAATCTTCGAAGCGACACACACTATTTGACCAGCTTAAGGGCAACCACGTCACTCACGTTGGTCGAACATACTATCAGATCCATCGAGCCTAAGCGCGGTCTTTTTCCAAATGCGTTCCGACACTCGGTTTCAGATGCGCTGAGAGAATATATTCCCCTACGGAAACAGAGAATTTCGAATCGAGTCTCCTTTCCCAGGAAAACCGAGGTGCGGGGGGTGGGATTCGAACCC
>CAYFZQ010000017.1:0-28312 GCA_964347825.1 uncultured Candidatus Bathyarchaeia archaeon
AACCAGTGGATAACGTCACAGAATTAGTGGGTAGATCTCGTTCGCTACGTCTGCTGGCGATGTCTCCCGCACACTCCTTTTTTTCTTAGCGCGCGCAAACGCATCCATGAGGAAATGTTAAATGTTTTCCCGATTCAGCGTTTCTTAGGGTTTTGCGTGAAGTATCTGAGCATTGCACAACTCTACACCCTGGTAGCGTTTGGCGCGTCGGTGTATTTCTGGGGAAGCCAGAGCAAGATTCCCCTTCCCGCTGGGATGCCTCTCTACTCAATACATCCTCTTTTCATGCTGGAACTCTTATTGTCACTGTCTACTGTGATTGTATGGTTCGTTGCATTTCTGGTCTCACTATATGGGCAACGCGAAGAAGTGATGACCTTGACCGACGTTGTGAAAAAGAACCTGCTCACAATCTCTTTGGCGGCCTTCACAGTAGTCGTTGCTCTGTCGGGATGCGTGGTTTACTCTCGGAGTGTTCCTCACTTTGAAGAATACGATGGAGACGGATTGTGGGCTCTTCAAGGTCTTACTCCCCCAAGCCCCTTTGCACTTCTTCACGGTTATGGCGTTCTACTCTGCGAAGCCTTATGGATAATCCAAGCTCTGTCGAAATATCTGCGCACGAAGTGAATGGTTACAGGAGTCTCTTTGCATGATTGCGAATCATATGTTTCGTTCGTGCGCGTGCGTATTCACTCCTCCTTTGAGACGACTTCAAACTGGTGAACCCAGACTGCTGTCTGCGGATTCCACGGACCTATGCATGCATGAAAACTGGGCAATCCATGACTCCTACGGATTGGTCTCCACACATTCAGACACTGGAAGGCCACCATGCTCTACCATGAAACCCATGATCCGGTGCTGGTGCAGGAGTTCTTGGGGCACAGAACCATCGACACCACGCTGCTCTACATCCAACTGGAGAAAGCCCTGTTCACCGCGGATTCCGACGAGTTCACCGTGAAAGCCACCAACGACACGGAAGAGGTCCAAGCGTTACTGGAAGTCGGCTTTGAATACGTCTGCACCAAAGAGGATCTCATGTTCTTCAAGAAGCGAAAATGAACCAGTAATGCCGAATATGAATTACTAATCCATATTTTTCATTCATAAGTTAGTTAAATACGACTGGCAAACTACGCAGTCAGAATCGGAAGGAGACCTATAAATGAAGAATATCTTGCTCCAAACAGACCGCAAACGTCTCGAAGCAAAGGTACTAGAAACATTCGGGGAAGAAATGAAAGGTCTTGCCAGAGATCTCCAAGAAACGTTGGCAGATGATCTAGTCACCGCCTTTCAGAACCGGCTAGCAGTGTTCCTGAGAATACAGTCAAAGCAAGCCTACTAGTCGAAATGACGTATAGTAAGAATCCATAAATAATAAATATCAAACGAACAAAAATCCACACAAGGTAAGAAAGAGGAGCTGAATATGCGCAGATCCAAACTCGAGATGTATGTTGATGTGCTCAAGGTCCTAAGCCACAAGGGGCCTCTAAAACTAACTCACATCATGTACAAGGCCAACGTCAACTGCAGCGTCCTGAAAGAGTATCTGGATTTCCTGATCGAGCAAGAGCTGGTCGAGGAGCAAACGGTAGGGAAGAACAGAAAAGTCTATGCCATCACCGACAGAGGGATCACTGTCCTCAAATACTTCCGAGAACTTAAGACACTCCTACCGGCCACAGAAGAGGGCGGCGTCAGAATCCCACCATCACTTTACTAAGCAAGCCCCAAAACTCCGGCTTCCTGCCAAATCTCTTCTTCCCCATCCACTTTTTGGGACAGTTTCATAGTCTACCGAAATCGGTGCGCATTCTGAGATAGTCGTCTCGGACAATATATAGTCACTCGAAACATGGCTTGAGAATGCTGTCTTCCACCAGTTCTAGTGGATGCTTCAGACTTGTTCGAAGAACTCACAAGATCTGCTGCTCAATCGCTCACCGTTGTCTTCCTAGCCTCTCTTCTTCATTATATTCTTTGGAGCTTTGTGGGTTAAAGCGACCCAGTCCAGGTCCTAATACGTTAAACGTGAACATGTCTCCTTCTGCCCATCGTGGATGAACATCTATTATACCGTTTAGTAAGACTTAATAGATACTTCACCCACTTTTCAATTGTAGATGCGTCAAACAACTCGAGGATGCCCACGGTGACTATGTATGAGAGTCTACAGAAAAAGGCCCCAACGATTCTACACCAGATCAAAAAGAGCCTCGACGAGCTCAACGAGAAAATGGATGTCATAATTGAGATTCAAAGGCACCATCAGGAAAAGATCCCGTCTATACCCGAAGGCACCTTGGACGTAATGACTCTCTTGTCTCTGCCTGATCATCTGCGGAAGACAGCGATAACCCTTTGCAGGCTTGGTGAAGCCACTGCTGACGAGATTGCCGAGCAGACAAGACGGGCGCGAGCGGTCGAGAGTGGCTATTTGAATCAGCTAGTGCTGATGGGCTACCTGAAGAAGGAACGAAGAGGTCGCAAAGCCTACTTCTACACAGAAGGCCAAAGCTGAGGTGGTGGACATGGGCAAGATTATAGCTATTCACTCTTACAAAGGCGGAACCGGCAAGACTCTAATTTCTGTCAACTTAGCCTCAATGTATGCCAGAAAAGGAAGAGACATCTGCCTTTTTGATCTGGATTTCCGTGCCCCCAGCCTACATGCCTTCTTCAAAGCAGACAATGTCGAACACTGGTTAAACGACTATTTGAACGGGCTTTGTGATATCGAAAAGGTCGTAACCGACTTCACCCCGAAGAATCCTGGAAAAGGGAAACTCTTGGTTGGCCTCGCAAATCCCTCGACTGAAGCCATCCGAGAGATGTCGGCGAAGGACCGGAAGTGGGAAATGAGAGCCCTCGGACGCCTTTTGTCGTTGAAGAACTCCCTGCTCAATGATATGCATATGGACTACCTCATTCTGGATGCGAGTCCTGGACTCCAATACTCATCCATAAATGCAATAGTGAGCGCAGATACCGCTCTGGTAATCACAGGTATCGACAAATCCGATATTCAGGGCACTCAGAGAATGATTCAAGAACTCTACGAACTTTTCGAGAAAAAGACGGCAATCATAATGAATAAGGTACCTTGCGAATTGATGCCCTCCAAAAACCAAGCTGCAATCCTTCGAAACCAGTTTGACATGAAACACAACTTGCCCATACTGGAGGTTATACCCTGCTCCTGCGATATACTAAGCGCTGGCGGGACATACATATTCACCGAGGAGAAGCCTGAACATCTATTCTCAAAGACTCTGGAGAAAGTAGCCTCAAAGATAGAACGCTTCTAAACCTCAACGCCTTTGCATGTGTTTGCGGTGCTGTAATCGGTCAGTAGAATCATTCCAAGTTTGTGTCTTACGCCAGGGGCCAGCTCTAGTTCTCAGCGTTTTCTCCTGAATATTTTTCGCTAATCTTCTTCGCCTTCTCCACATACTTTCTAAGTCGCCGAAGCTCAATCTTCTTTTCAGGCAAGGTTTCTGGAGCATACATGAGAGGCAAGACTGCGAAAAACAAGAGAAAGGTGGCCAAGGAGAAAGTGGCATACTCTGGAATTTGCGTGACATATGGTGCTGCTGCTACTTTTATGAGATCAGTGACAAAAAAGGGGATGCTTCCGATCATGTAGTAAGCTTCTGCCAGCCCCGTTGGGGCTAGGTCGCCCCAAATTATTAGAACAAAAGCTACCATGAATAGTCCCCAAGCAACGCCGTCAACAGCGGCGTAGAAATACCCAGAAACGGGGTTCCCTGGAAAGAGTCCTATCAAGGCGTAGGAAATACCCATCGAGATGAATCCATAAATCACAATACGTTTTCTTCCTATCCAGTCACATAGCAAACCACCCACCAAGGCTGAAGCGCCAGAGACAAACGGCGCCGTTGTGACTATCAAGCTGGTGATGTTCTCTCCAAAAGAACTTCGAAGAACGGGTTCATTTAATCGATCAACGAAACAGAACACGCTCCAAGCAAGCAAGTAGAGGACGAAAGCTCTATTCTCGAATAGTGACCTGAATGGTGTTTTGCGCTCCTCTTTGGAAGAAGCGGGGTTGCTTGATCCTGATAAGAAAAAGGCGATGATCCCTAATCCTCTCCACAATGCCAAGCCAACAGAGCCCAAGGCCAAATCGAGAATTCCAAAAGACACGTAGAAGAGAGGAGCACTTACATTCGCAAAAAAGAAGATTGTTCCACCTCCTCTTCCGCGAGCTTCTATTGATGTATGCTCAGCGAAGTAGGCTAGACTGGAAGGTATGCCA
Organism: uncultured Candidatus Bathyarchaeia archaeon; assembly: GCA_964347825.1. Taxonomy (GTDB): domain Archaea; phylum Thermoproteota; class Bathyarchaeia; order Bathyarchaeales; family Bathyarchaeaceae; genus CAYFZQ01. The sequence continues at coordinate 4,292 of CAYFZQ010000017.1, forward strand.
ATTCCAAACGACAACCCTAGGAAAAGACAAACACCTAGGACTTGGGCGAAAGACGTGTTCAATAGACCCGGCAACAGGGAAGCAATCACTCCCAACCCCATCCAGTAATAGATGATGTGGTCTCTGCAGCGTCCACGTAACAGAAAAGAACCAGCAATACCAGAACCAATTGTCGAAATGTAGAAGGTCGTAAGCAAGCCTAGATTCTCTACTTCTGTCGCCTGTATGTTATCACTCAGTATACCCACTATTCCGAATGCTACGTACCACCACACTAGGGTATTTAGCAGGAGGAAAAAAACCCTGAAGGCCCTCTTTTTAGTAGTTTTAGATTCAGGGAAAATAGAATCTTCAGATGCGTTTGCTTGGTTCAATCTTGTCGGAATTAGTTACTGGTGAATGAAATAAAAACTTTCGTCGAAGTGTAGAGGTGTACAACAAGACTTTTAAGTGCATGTGTTGAACGCTACTACAGTTAACTAGAGGTTGAATGATACATGAATGCCAAACGTCTAAGAAAGCTGATCATGCGCCCGGCAAGATTCTGGAACTGGCGCTAGGAGAGAAATCAGTCCCTCTACTCATACGGCAGACGAATTGCTTGTACGAGTAGTAATAGGTTTTTCTTCTGATTTTCTAGGTTCCTTACGATCCTACCTGCCTTTTCTATTAGTTTTTCCATAAGTTCTCCATGTTGACGAATTCCTTTCGCCTTGTAAGCAAGATTGAAGATTTTCTCTGCTTCTTTTTCGGACAATTCTTCTCTCGAGAGAAGATCTCGCAGTTCTGACTTAGATTTCGAAGATTGTAGGGCGTAAAGTATGGGAAGCGGAAGGTGCTCCTTTCTAGCTCTGTGTGAAAGCTCGTCACGGTCTGCGGTGTCCACCAGATCATCCCTGAGTATCAGAAGCTCTCCTAGCAGTCTACCGTAAAGGCCTAGCGTCTCAACTTCACTCTTTGATCCACCGCCAAGAATTGCGCCTACTCTAGTATAAGATTCTACATCCGCAGCTTTCTTCCTCACCACCGAAAGGTATTGCTCAGGAGTCAAGTCCATCTTTCCTCGAAATTGAAGCTCCATGGCTTCCGCGTCGCCAAGCTCGAAGAACGCATCTTTGATTATGTCAATAACCGAGCGCACAGAAGGTAATACCTTTTTTCTGTACACCTTAGCTAGCAACGCGAAACCCCTGAAAAGGAGGGCGTCACCAACAAGTAGCGCTATATCTTTTCCAAATTTTCCTAAGACTGTCGGCCGGTTTCTTTTCATTTCGGACTGGTCGATAATGTCATCATGTATGTCGATTGCTCCGCTGATCAATATCATAGGAACCGCTATTGGAGTTGTTATGTTCGGATCTCCACCAACAGCTTCACATGCCAGAGAAAGCAGAGCTGGTCTTGCTAAATCATGCCAGTATTCAGTCATGAAATAGTGGAGTGCTTCACGAATTTCTTTGCATTCAATTCTTTCCTGCAAGATCGTTTTTCTGGCAATTTCAAGGGCTTCTGTCCCTCTTTTTTCTATGATCTCTTGCGTTTGTTTCGCTATTTTCTCAGAGGTATCTTCAGGTTTTTCTTGAATGCGTTTCATCTTTCCGTTCCTCCAGCATTGATGTCTATCTTCTGTAGTTGCTCTCTTAGAGAGTCGTAGTAGGATTCGATGAGTTGTATTCCTTTTGACGTGATTTCGTATACTTTTCTCACTCTTCCTTTTCGAGTCTGTCTTTCGCTCCTGAGGAAGCCTTCTGCTTCCAAAGAATTGAGGAGTGGATATAGCGCTCCGTGCCTGATTTTTATTCCAAAAAGCTTCTTCATCCTTTTTATTATCTTGTATCCCCATAGAGGTTCGTTTTGGATGAGCCTGAGTGTATGTATGTCAAGGAAGTTTCTGACTATGCGTTGAACAAGTTCCTCTTTGAAGGTTTTGGCCAAGTCTTCACTTTCCACTTCCTTCTATCTTCCGGTTTTTTCTAAAAGATTTTGGCTTTTTCAGCGGATTTTCCTGGTTTTCGTATGCTTCGGTATGCTTCTTTATGTGTGCGCTACGCGGAAACCTTTATATCGGATGTCGTGTATAGAATGTCTTGATATGTCCTAAAACGGACATATTGTATATGCGTAAAACGGGAGAACTGTTCGACGCATCTACATAATGGGTGTAGTGTCGGTATGGAGCAAAAGAAGATACGCGAGGTTCAGGTCAAGCTTATGCGAGGTTTGCTAGATCTCGTTGTCCTCCAATTTCTAAAGTCGCGGCCAATGCATGGCTACAAGATCATCACCACTATCCGCAAAAATTTCGGTGTTTACTTCGGTCCGAGTACGATCTATCCTCTGCTCGGAAGCTTGGAGGAAAAGGGCTATATCCAGAGTGAGTGGGATTTGAACAATGATAGGCCTCGTAAGATCTACGCTTTGACGCCCTCTGGAGATGGCCTCTTGAATTGCACCGAGGAGTCTCTAACCCACATCTGCCGTCGACTCTTCACGATGGGGGCAGACAAGCTCTGGCTCAACAATCATGGTGCTAGGCAACACTTGGAGAAGCTTCGTAAAAACGTCAAAGAACCTTAACTGGCGCCAACCCTCCAAACCTGAACCCCTTTTTTCTCTGTCGATGTTAGTTCTATGTCTACCTCTGAATCGGGCTGGACGTCAATAAAGCGTTCTATGTGGAGGTAGCTGTGAGGTCTTTGCTTCTATGTTGCGAAGTGACAAACGAGGGGTCTACGTAAGATGGGTTCATTTGCCTGGCGATTCCGTTTGATCAATCACACTTCGCTAAGTCTACTTGGTTGCAGCTGTAAATCCAATGTTTCTTGCTGACATTAGGGGGGTCCATACGGATGGAGTGTCAAATTCCATCCACCAATGGCTTGTCTGGATAGCTTCTTTGGACAACGCGGTTACGTTTCGAAGTATGTGTAGAATATTGTCGCTTAGTCTCAAGCCTTTAACTGAATCTGTGATTTCACCGTTCTCGATTTTGAACAATCCGTCTCGGATTATGCCGGAGAAGTCTCCCGTTCTGTAGTCCTGGAATCTGACGTAAGTTATGTTGTTGACAAAGAGCCCATCTTTAATTCCTTCAAGGAGCTCTTCGTCGTTGTGGTTTCCTTCCTTTACCATGATGTTCCATGGTAGGGGCATCCATGTGCGGTACAGCTTTGTTCTAGTAGCATTTGCCGTTGATTGTGTCTTGTGCTTTTCAGCAGTTAGAGTGTTGTGTAGATGCGTTTGAAGGACCCCATTCTCAATGATTGTTGTCCTGCCAGTCGGCTTTCCTTCATCGTCAAAGGGTGTGCTGCCAATTCCTCCGGCTGCCAAAGCATCATCGTAGAGCGTAATTTTTTCAGACGCCACCTTCTCTCCCACTTTCTTTCCAAAGCACGAGATTCCTGCGTCAACGTAGAAAGCGGAGTTCATGCCGGCGATTATGTCGAAAAGCACAGCGTTGGCAACTCTGCTGAACACGACATCATACCTACTGGGCTTCCCGAGTTTTGGGTGCAAGGATTTCTTGGCAAACGTTCCAGCTTTTTCGCCTGCCTCCTTGGGGTTGAAATCGTCCAGGTTTGTTCCGCACGTTATGCCTATCCCTGAGGCTTCTCCATCTGCAAGGGAGCGTATAGATAGGTTGATCATTGTTTTGCTCCGTTGGCCCTCAACATCTTTTGATGATATGAGCTTTGAGGTAGACTCCTCCACAAGCAATGTGCCCGCCGATCTGTCTGCTCCCGTTTTCAGTGCTGAATCCACTGCTGCAATCACGTAGTCTGCGCTTTTTTCCTCAAGTTTTGAGATTCTACTGTCATAGAGCGTTGGGATTGTCATGTATTGAAAGGGTCCTTTAGGTAATGGCGCGTAACTCTCGTGCGGCTTCATGACGTTTGTCACGCTTACGAGATCTTTCAGAGTTTTCCGCAGGGAGTCTCTTTGGATGTCCGTGGTCGTTGCGGTTAACATTCTTCTGTTTCTTCCAAGCAAAACCTCTGCGATCACTTCATCCCACGTCTTGCCTATTGCGATTTCGTTGTTTCCGAATCTGATCTGTCGTCGTGCCTTGACGGTTGTTAACGCGACAATCTCATCTGCACCGAATGTCAGCCCTTCGTCAACCAGAAACTGTGATATGTCCAGGGAGTCCATTATTCGATTCCTCCCAGTCTCACGTCTCTTACTCTAGCGTTTGGTCCTCCGTGCCAGACCGGTATTCCTTGTGCTGGATCACTCTTCCCACAAATTGCTCCTTCAAATTTCAGATTTTTGTCCATAGCATCGATGCTACCAAAGAATCCTGGTGTCGTAATCTCCAGGATGGGACGCCGAATCATTCGACCTAGTTCTCCATCCTCTATAGAGTGGCATTCTCTTCCGACAAATCTCATATTGTATCTTCGATCATCAATGTTCCACTCTCCAAAGGTCTTCATGAAGACTCCTTGCTTGATGTCCTCCACGAGTTCCTCAAAAGTCGAATCTCCAGGAAGCATGAACGTGTTGGCCATCCGAACAATGGGCTCTCTATCGAAAAATTCGGCGCGAGCTGCACCATTGCTCCCTGCTCCCATCTCAAACGCTGTCTCTCGATTGTGAAGAAACTCGTTGATGATGCCGTTTTTTATGAGAAATCTCCGTCTCGTTGGGACTCCTTCGTCATCGTAGAGATAGTGACCGAAACTGTGCTCGACCGTAGGGTCATCAACAACTGTCACGATTTCGGGTCCGATTTCCTGTCCAATCATATCTTTTGTTATGAAAGATTCTCCTGCTTGAGCTGCTTCTCGGCCCATAATCCTGTCGGCTTCGTAGGGATGCCCCGCCGATTCGTGCATCATCAATCCCACGACTTCGCTTCCCAAAACAATGTCAAGTTTTCCTTTTGGCGCCTTTTGGGCGGTTTTCAAGATTCTTCCTAGGGTCTGTGCCTTTTCCTGGGCGTAGTCAACCAAGTTCCATTGTTTTGCGGCTTCCCACCCTCGGCTTTCACCTTTGTAGAGGCTATCTTGTTCGGTTCCTTTCCCTGACTCGGAAGCCGTTAGTAGACCATAGAACAAGAGTCTGGGAAGAGAACCTGAGATTTCAGTTCCTTCGCTATTCAGAAAGTGTTTCTTAGTCTCGTACTCAAGAAAGTAGAGATACCTGCTTGGAATTTTGACACCCACGTCTTTTGCAGAAGAGATCGCGTTATCTATGTCCAAGAGGAGGCTCATCTTGTCTTTTACCGAGATGTCCGCAAAGGGGATTTCCGGTCTGACTTCCCATTCTTCCTGGACTGTCTTCTCAGATGATAGCTGTATACTTCTTTGCATAGTCTTGGCAGATGAACGTGCTATTTTCATGGTTTCTCTAACCCGCTTTCTCAGCCTCTTTTTGTCCGGTCTATTCAGTGAAAGGAACCCTAGTCCCCCATCGACCAAGATTCTGATGCCTATCCCGGACGATCGTACGAATCTGCCGACATCTGGTTTTCCATCTACCAGCAGATACATGTTCTTGAGATCGCTTTGAAATCTAGCCTCAGCATAATCAGCTCCCAACTTTTCGGCGTGCTCTACAGCAAGATTGACTAGCTCCTGCATCTACTTCACCAACGTATTTCTACAGTTGAGGACGTTGCTTTTTTGAAGTTTTCCGTAATCGACATCGATGTTCCTGTAACTCAGTGAGGATTGACCGTGAGAGAGCTCACTCACAGAGTTGTGATCTGTACAGCGCAGAGAGGGTCAGATTAGTCTTCTTTCTTTCTGAAAAACAGCCAGTTGTTCTTGCCCTTGAATCTGATTAGACAATAGACGCCTTCAAGTCTACACCCTTTAATCTGAAAGATCAGCTCACTTTCCTTTTTGTTCATAAGTGTATACTCCCCTCTGTCCCAGATCTCGACTGTGCCCGCGCCATATTGCCCTTCGGGAATTGTTCCATCAAAATCTGCGTATTTGAGTGGATGATCCTCGACTTGGATTGCGAGTCTCCGTATTCCACTCGCTGTAGGTGGAGTCTTCGGAATTGCCCAGCTTCTCAGGACCCCATCCATTTCTAGCCTCAAGTCATAATGCAGACGCGTGGCAGCATGCTTTTGGATGACATAAAGCGTCCCTCTAGTTCGCTCTTCTCTACTTGAGGGCTCATTTGTCTTCTTGAAATCTCCTTTGTGCCAGTGATCTTTCGGGGCCATCAGGCTCGACCCTTCACTTACCACGCGGTCTTCACAGCGAAGATCCATCCAAACAGAACGAACAGCTTTCAACATCAATCAGTGGGTCAGAACGCTTGCAGAGCTCACACATCAGCCCCTTTTTTCTTGCGATTCTGCAGACCCTGCACACGTTGCTCAAGAGCTCAGATCTTGACATATTTCCATTGGTCAGCGAGACTGCGATTTCCTTGACCGCAAGTTGGATTTCTTCAACATTCTCGAGATCAATAACACTTCCTCTGACGTGTCCAAGGTACTTACTGACGGCTGTCTGGGTTACGCCTAATAGGCTCGCAACATCAGTCTGGTTCAGTTTATAGGTGTATGTCAACTCCTTGGCTACGAGCGCTCTCACAGCTGGCACAACAGACTTCACTGCAACTTCGCAGGGCATTATCATGAGCGTGTCTCACCGACAACAATTGATCATTAGATTATTTAAGTATGACGCGAGTCATAGGAATCATCTGGAATCAGCTAGATTCTGAGTTTTCGCTTAGTGATAGCTTAAAAGGTGAGGGCGTGATCTTACTTTTGGAGTTTGGAATTGGCTGACGTTTCAAAGATCACGAAAAGAGACGGTAGAATCGTCGATTTTGATCAAAACAAGGTCGCCAATGCCATTTTGAAAGCGGTCGCTGCCGTCGGGCAAAAGGATGGCGAGATCGCGGAGAAAATATCGGACCAAGTTGTAGGAGTCATCAACAGAAGATTTGAAGGTCGGATTCCGAGCGTAGAAGATGTTCAGAACGCAGTCGAGGAGACCCTTATCAAGAATGGTTATGCCGATGTAGCTAAGGCTTACATTCTGTATCGTCAGAAGCGTACTGAAATCCGAGAAGTCAAGAAGTTCTTTGGTGTTGTCGACGATCTGAAGATGGGAGTCAATGCAATCAAGGTGCTGAAGAATAGATACCTAATGAAAGACAGAGAAGGTGACATAATTGAGACTCCGAGTGAGTTGCTTCACAGGGTCGCCCAGACGATCGCGGTGGCTGACCGTCTCTACGACAATAAGATAAACACCACAGAAACGGAGGCCGAGTTCTACCGAATCATGGCAAACCGTGAGTTTTTGCCGAATTCTCCCACCTTGATGAATGCGGGCACCCGACTTGGTCAGCTATCCGCTTGCTTCGTCTTGCCTGTTGAGGATTCAATAGAGGGGATATTCACAACCCTGAAGCATATGGCACTGATCCATCAGTCAGGAGGAGGAACGGGCTTCTCATTCTCCGAGTTGAGACCTGCCGGAGATATTGTGGGATCTACCAAAGGCGTCGCTTCTGGCCCCGTTTCATTTATGACTATCTATGACGCGGCAACCAACGTCATCAAACAAGGCGGCCGTAGAAGGGGCGCCAATATGGCAATCTTGGACGTCACTCATCCCGACATCCTGAAATTTATCGAAGTCAAGTCCAGAGAAGGAATTCTGACAAACTTCAACATTTCCGTAGCAGTCACAGATGAGTATATGAATGCTGTGAAGCATGACAAAGACCACGAGCTCATAAACCCCCGCACTGGAGAAATTGAAGAAAAACTGCGGGCCAAACATGTTTTCGATTTGATTGTTTCCAATGCTTGGAGGAGTGGAGACCCGGGACTCGTGTTCATTGACGAGGTCAATCGACACAATCCAACGCCCCAAGTGGGCGAGATTCGGAGCACGAATCCGTGTGGCGAACAACCTTTGTTGCCCAACGAGTCGTGTAATCTGGGCTCTATCAACTTGTCTTGCCTGATTAGGAATGGCGATGTAGACTGGGAGCGATTGAGAAGTGTCACTCGGACTGCAGTTCATTTCTTGGACAATGTGATTGACGTAAACAAGTATCCCATACAAGAGATCGCTGAAATCACCAAGGCCAACAGAAAGATCGGTCTTGGAGTAATGGGCTGGGCGGACATGCTCATCGAGTTAGGTATTCCCTATGATTCAGAAAGGGCCTTGACCATGGCCGAGGAAGTCATGAAGTTTATTGGCCAAGAGGCTACAAGGAAATCCGTTGAAATAGGAGAAGAGAAAGGGTCATTCCTGAACTTTGAGGGCAGCCTCTGGGAGGAGAGAGGCTACAAGACCCTGCGCAATGCAACAGTCACCACAGTTGCACCAACTGGAACCATCAGCATAATCGCTGGGTGCTCAAGTGGGATAGAGCCAATCTTTGCGGTAGCTTTTGTGCGCAATGTCATGGAAGGCACCCGGTTATTGGAGGTGCAGCCTACCTTCGAGAGGGTGGCCAGGGAAAGAGGATTCTATAGTCGGGATCTCATGCTGCGAATTGCGAAGACTGGGTCGATACAGGATCTGGAGGAGATTCCTCGAGAAGTTCGCAGGGTCTTCGTTACAGCGCTTGACATAGCCCCTGAATGGCATGTAAGGATGCAGGCGGCTTTTCAAAAGTATGTGGACAACGCCGTATCTAAGACTGTGAACCTACAGCCGGATGCTACTGTTGACGATGTTAGAAGAGTCTACTGGATGGCCTATGATCTCAAGTGTAAGGGCATAACTGTGTATAGATATGGGAGCCGCGAGGAACAGGTTCTCTACGTCGGTCCGCTGTTGGCTAGGGAGTTGGCCACCGACAAGCATGTAAGCGCTGACTCTGAATTTGCTGGAGGATGTCCGACAGGCGAGTGCATCTTCTAGTCATCGCGTGTCCTCCACCAACAGGCAAGGAGGAATTGCCAGTCAGGCTCTCGTAGCCGCCCTTTCCAAGGCGACGACGCCGGGCAATTCTTTTCCCATGAGAAACTCGATGAGGGCTCCTCCGGCGGTACTAACGTATGACATTTTCTTGGCTAGTCCTAGTTCTTCCACAGCAGCGACGGTATGTCCTCCTCCAATTAGTGAGAATGCTTCCGAAGCTGCGACAGCTTCAAGGATTCCCTTAGTGCCTTGCACAAATTCCTCGTTTTCGAAGACTCCAACGGGGCCGCTGACCACTATAGACTTTGCTCTGCGAATGATGGCTCCATACTTCCTGATGGTTTCTGTGCCGAGGTCGTAGATGGAATGAACTGATGGTAGTCTGCTGACCAAGATTTCTTTTCGTTTCTTGTCCACTTCTATGGCTACATCGATGGGAGCCTCGACATTGTCTGGATATTCCTTCATCAAGTCCTTTACGCCCGGAACCAAACTCACGAGGTCTTTCTTCTTCAGCAGTTGCGTGTTTGGTTCTCCTAGGTTGAATCCCTTGGCAGCAAGGAAGACATGGCCGGCGACTCCTCCAGTCAGTATGTGGTCGGCGATGTTATTGTCTAGGACGTATCGTGATATCTCCAGGGCATCATCGGCTTTGGCCCCGCCCAGAATGAAGACGCATGGTTTTTCTGGGGCTTCCAAGACTTTTCCTAGGGCGTTGAGTTCTTTTTCCATTATGCGTCCAGCCGTGCTGGGCAGGAGGGCAGTGAACCCAACTATTGAGACATGAGCTCTGTGAGCTGCAGCGAAAGCGTCATTCACAAAAACATCTGCTAGTGGGGCGAGTTTCTGGACTAGGTCTCGCTTTGAGTGTTCCTCTGGTGTTCCTTTTTTCCTTTCTTCAGGGAAGGCACGCACGTTGTCAAGGACCAGGACTTCCCCGTCCTGCAATCTTTGGATGGCGTTTTGTGCCTTTTCGCCGTATAAGTCTGGAACGTACTTTACTGGTCCATCTACAACTTTGTCGAGGATGTCGGCGTGTTGTTTGAGAGGGATGAAGTCTGGTTCTCCAGGTCTGCCTTGGTGGGCTAGGACAACGACTCTTGCTCCTTTGTTGACAAGTTCTTGGATGGTTTCGGCGTGGACGCGTATTCTGGTTTCATCGAGGATTCTTTTGGTTTGAGGATCGATGGGTGAATTGAAGTCGACTCTAATCAGTGTTGTCTTGCCTTTGAAGTCGAAATCGTCCATGGTTAGGAATTTCGGCATGCTCTCACCTGATCTTAGAAAGGAAGTTGATTGCGGATGAGTCGGGTGCTTTGTCAGCGTCACAACGGATGGCTAGGCGGCGTACTTGCAGATTTTTTCTATCATTCGCACCATTTTCACAGAGTAGCCCCATTCGTTGTCGTACCACACTAAGACCTTGACTAGATTTCCTATGACCATTGTTGAGAGGCCGTCTACGATGGCTGAGTAGGGATTGTGTATCAAGTCCGAGGAGACCAATGGTTCTTCAGAGTAGTCCAGAACACCCTTGAGTTTTCCTTTAGCGGCTTCCTTGAAGGCGGCGTTCACTTCCTCTTTTGTTACTTCTTTCTTCAGTGTGGCTACGAAGTCGACTATTGATACGTCTGGTATGGGAACTCTCAAGGCGAGACCGTTCATTCGTCCTTCTAGTTCTGGCAGTGTGAGTGTGGCGGCTACTGCTGCGCCTGTTGTGGTTGGTATCATGTTGAACGCGGCTGATCGAGCTCTCCTGAGGTCTCCATGTTGCATGTCGAGTAAGCGTTGATCATTCGTAACTGCGTGGACTGTGGTCATGAGTCCTGCTTTGATGCCGAATGTGTCGTTCAGGACTTTGGCTACCGGTGCTACGCAATTCGTGGTGCATGATGCCAGAGAGATTACGTGGTGTTTCTGTGGATTGTATTTGTCGTCGTTTACCCCGTAAACTACGGTCAGGTCAGCGCTGGGTGCTGGTTTCATGGGTGCTGAGACTAGCACTTTCTTGGCTCCGGCTTTGAGGTGTTTCGCTGCGGCTTCTTTTGTCCTGAATCTTCCGGTTGATTCTACGGCGAGGTAGACGTCCATATCTTTCCATGGCAGCTTTTCGGGGTCTGGTTGTGCTAGAACTTTTAGTTCTTGCCCGCCTACGATTAGCGTGCTGTCTTCTACTTTGACGTCGAAGGGGAGTGGTCCATGGGTTGTGTCCCGTTTCAGCAGGTGCGCCAGCGTCTTTGCGTCAGTTAGGTCGTTAACTACGGCGAAGTCGATTTTTGTCTTTGTTTCGCGGGCTGCTCTGTACAAGAGGCGTCCAATTCTTCCGAATCCGTTTATTGCAACTTTTACCATTCTACTTCCACCTTATGTTTGTGTCAGTGTAGTCTGAGAGTTTTTCCTAAAAAGCTTATGGTTGCGGAAGTTCTACGATGCACAATGGTGCTTCAAGGCATGTCACAACGTGCCGATACTAAGTCTTAAATAATCTGGCTTGACAAGAGAGTTGATATGAAAGAGGAAGCTGGCAGGATTACTCGGCTCTGGTTGACAATGATCCGCGTGTCTGACATGGATAGAGCGTTGGAGTTTTACCACGAAACCCTCGGCCTGCCTATAGCTCTTGTTGCTAAGATGTTTAATCATGCAGAGGTTGGCCCAGAGGAACCTCTGGCCAAGATCGGCTTGCACACGGATGGGAAGAAGTCTGAGAGGAGGCGGCGAACTGGAATCGTTTTCGATACGGACGATATCTATGCCCTCTACGAACGGCTTAGAAAACGGGGCGTGAAATTTACTTCAAAGCCTACGAAAATGCCTTGGGGCGGCATAGTTGCGGACTTTCTTGACCCTGACAACAATGAGTTAGAGGTTGTTCAAGACCCGGAACACTACCAGAGAAAGTACCCGCCCTAGGAATCAATCTTCGCACGTGCGCCACATATGGGGCGGAAGGGGTCGAATCTCTTCAGGCTGATTGAGGAATGTGTACAGGTTAGGCCATAGGGACTTTCAGGATATCGATATTGCAGGTCATTTCTGTTTCCCACCTCCCGTCATTCCCGGAGTAATCCATATTTCAGAATTCTGAGCACAAGTCGTGTGTGTCAATCAAGGAGGTAGCTTCGACGTTTCCCGCGTCCGAAGATGAGCGGTTGAGTGTGGACGTCTAATCCTTCTTGAAGAATATCTCTTGTTTGGGATAGTCAATGATTACTCTGTAGTCCTTCATGAAGTTGTATCCTATGATGCCTGCAAGCTCTTCTATGAAATCCAATTTCGACAAATTCGGCAAATCCAAAACACCTACTTGGATGTCTTTTGCTTCAGTGTTATCAACTCGAATTGACTCAACATTCAGCAGGCTTGCACATGCAAGAGCACCACCCGCGCCATGAGCCTCTCGTGTTGCCAATCCTTCGTCGAGAAGACCGAGTTTCTCCGCCGTTTGCCTTTCGATGATCGTCATAGAAGCTCCCGTGTCCAAAACAAAGTTGAAAGGGCCTTTCCCATTGATTGTGGCCTTGACGGCGATGATTGGTCTTTCAGGGTTTGATATGTAGAACTTTGTCAGGCGCTACACATCCTTAAGGTTTTCTCGCCAAAACGCTAATGCTTGCCGTTGAAGTCAGTATATCTTTGACGATCTCTCTTTCTCCTTTTTCTAGTTCAGATACGTGTTTCAATTCTTGGGTGTCTCTGTTGGGGCTCGCGATAATCACTCTTGCCGTAGGATCCTCGGTAGCATCTTCAAACGATTGCTGTGTTTCCTCTGTAACCTCTACGTCGTGAAAACCTGCTTGCCTCAATGTTTCCAGGTATTCGTCTTTCAATATTGCTCCGCGGACGCAACTTGCTGGATGCGCTCTTTCTTTTGCGACTTCTGGGAGGGCTTTCAGCAAAACTATGTCTGAAACCATTAACCTTCCACCGGCTTTTAGCGCTCTGAAAGCCTCTTCGAAGACTCTCTTTTTGTTTGGTGAGAGGTTGATCACACAGTTTGAAATGATCACATCCGCGGTGTTGTCTGCAACGGGCAGATTCTCAATCTCGCCAAGTCTGAACTCCACGTTTTGATAGTTGTCCTTTTCGGCGTTTTCCCTTGCTTTGTCAATCATTTCAGCTGTCATGTCCACTCCAATGACTTTCCCTTTTTCCCCAACCTTCTTTGCTGCAATGAAGCAGTCAATACCCGCGCCCGAGCCCAGATCGATAACGGTTTCACCTTCCTTCAGAGATGCAAGTGCGACAGGGTTCCCGCATCCAAGGCTGAGATTGGCACCTTCAGGAATAGATTGAAGCTCCTTGTCGGTGTAACCCATCTTCTTGCTCTGTTCTTCACGCATCGAGGAAGTGCCGCTGCAGGAAGTTGTGGGGCTGCAGCATAGTCCTTGTTTGGCTATTCTGGCGTATCCTTCTCTAACCTCTTTCCTTATCGTTTCTTCCTTCACACTAACACCTCAGTCTATTGGTCATCCAGTCGTTCCTTGGCTGAGTGATTTCTTGGCCTGTTCCTTAAGCTCTCTAATCTTGTCTACTGTCGGCATGACCTTTTGAAAGAGGTCATTGCGGGCTTGAACTCCCTCTTTGATAAAGAACGCTGCCGCTTCAGACCGGCTTTTGAAGACTTCCACCTCAACTAGGGCATCGATCTGGTGCAGGTCTTTGTCGCTGAGTCTCGTCATCACTACGTTGCCCCTGCCCTCTAGCCCTTCGCCCAGTTTCAGGAGGACTTTCTCTTTGATTCCCTCAGCCCCCTTGCCCTCTGGGCAACACATCGCCATCACGACTTCCTCCCTTTTTTCGACCTTTTCTTCGTTCTTCCCCTTCTCCACGTTTTTCACCACAAGTAATGCTGTGTCTCGTATTTTGTAATTCGTAACTACAATACTTAAACTTTTCGGCGTCGCTCTTCGCGATACACGCATAAACAGGTAACTCGGCCTTGTGTACGCAAACGATCGATCACTAGGTATTCATCATTTCTTTGAGAATCCGTATACACCTATTTTCTTGTGAAGGCTCCAGTATTCTCCATCGTTGTAGGTGAAAGGTGCTACTTTTGTGAAGTCGATTTCTCCCTTGTCATCTAGAATATCTTCGTCGAGATGAACACTCACAATCTCGCCGAGAAACAAGTGATGGGTACCTAACGAAATTCTCTTTCTCAAAACACATTCCATATTTACTGGGCATTCTCGGATGAGTGGAGGTCTAACCTTTTCTGCCAGGTCACCTGTGAGTCCAGTTTCGGAGAACTTGTCTACATCTTTGCCTGAAACCATTCCGCAGAAGTCCGCCTTCTCCAGGAGATCCTTGTTTGGGATATTCACGACGAACTCCCTAGAATCTTCAATTAGCTTGTAGGAATGTCGGTGGGGACGGATGCCCAAACTCAGTGTCGGCGGGTCAGAACAAACCGTTCCAGCCCATGCTAGAGTGATTATGTTGGGTTTTCCGTTAGAATCTACACAGGTCACGAGTACAACAGGGCAAGGAAACAGGGTAGCCCACGGTTTCTTTTTCACTTTCATAAACGACTCTGCTCCTAGTAATCGAATTTTGATCCTTCGAGTGCGCTCTCTATGGTTAGGTTCATCGTGTTGTAGCCACTCTCTGATATATATGGATGCAGGTTACGAATTCACAGTTCACAAAGTATAAGACATTTTCTTGGGGCATCATCTAGCATCGAAAAAAGGAGGAATGAGATCAAAATGGGAGAATACCTGCTGCTCTTGAAAGTCAGTCCAGGGAAAGTAATTGACGTACTGGACAACTTGCGAAACCTTCCCAGCAAACCCAGCGAAGGAATAGACCTTGACTACACGATGAACATTTTCGGAACTTGGGATGTTGGCATCTGGTTCAAAGCCAACAAACATGAAGATGCTGTGGACTTCCTGCAAAGAAAAATCGGCGATATTTCTGGTGTCACAGAGACGTATACTGTGCCGACTTTCCCGAATCAGAAATAATCTGTTGCCCGCCTAGCGAAGAGGGAAGGTCGGTCTACAGATGTCACCAACGGTTGCGGACGTCATGGTTGCGGACGTCATAGCAGTGAACCCAGAGACAGACGCCAAAGAAGCAGCAGAGCTAATGAAGAAACACGGGATCGGTTGTTTGATCGTAGTCAAGAAAGCCGAACCTGTCGGAATCGTGACTGAAAGAGACATGCTGAACAGGCTCGTAATCGAACTTAGAGACCCTGAGAGCACAAACGTAAGCGAAATAATGTCAACACCCTTAGTTACTGTGCCACCGCACACGGACATTCATGCCGCCGCAGAAATCATGCTAGAACAAAAAATCAAGAAACTTCCCGTGGTTGAGAAAGGGCATCTTGCTGGTCTAGTAACCCTGACAGACCTCGTGTTCTTCTACTACTACAAGAAAACGTCCCAACCAGTTAGGGTGATAGACTACCTCGAAGGCATGGTTACAGAGCCGGCTTGAAAGAAATCGCGCCGGACGCTTCAAGACATCGATGAGAGACTGCACAGTCTCTCATCAGTCGATGACAAAGCTGAGAATGTAGTCGACAACTCGACAGCGTGGGCACCTGAGCAGTTCCAACACTTCTGAAAGACCCTGACCGCGAGCTTCAGCTTCTAAAAGAACGTACTCCTCATTCTCAAGTTGGATGTCTACAGATTCGGGGAACTTCCCCCTGAACCCTTCTGCCGAGAGTGCGGATTGTGCACACCATGCCCAGATGGTGTCGAGATAGCGAGAATCCTGAAGTGGGACACGTACTCCCACTTCTATAACATAAAGAAATGGACTCGGGAGCAGTACCCCAAGCTCCCTACAAGGGTGAACAGCTGCACAGAATGTGGCCAGTGCGAGGAAAAGTGTCCCTATTATCTTCCCGTGATGAACATGCTCAAAGAGGCAGAAAAGAGATTAGGGCAAACGGGCACCTACAGTTAAAGTAAATAAGTACACGGATAAAGGCAAAAGCTTATAGTATTCGTTGGCGCACATAGCAAACTCTCAAAGGAGGAACGAGAAGTCATGCCTGAAGCCTATATCCTGGTCAATACTGAAGTGGGCGCGGAAGATGATGTTTTGGAAAGGTTGAAGAAGCTGGGATGTGTGAACGAAGCTCACTGCGTCTATGGAACCTATGACATAGTAGCCAAAGTCGAAGCAGATAGCATGGATAAGCTCAAAGAGATCACTACCTGGAAAGTGCGAAAGTTAGATGAAGTTCGTGACACTCTCACAATGATAATTACCAAATGACGACATTCCTTAACTTGCGCGCGCGAAAAATAAATACTTAAATCCAAAGCAAAGGATCTTACTATTCTCAAAAGCGGACGCCGGACTGCGCATTTAATAACTTGGATTGGTTATTCGAAGTAAGTACGGAGAGGTTAGTTTTGGTGGTGACCAAACTCGATCCCAAGTTCAAAGACCAGGTCTCAAAAGTTCCTGGAGGACAGAATATAAAGAGGTGCTATCAGTGTGGAACCTGCAACGTCGGATGCCCAGTTAGGGAGATAGAGGAGAAATACAATCCTAGAAAGATCATAAGAATGACCGTTCTCGGCATGAGAGAACGGGTTCTTTCAAGCGACTTCATATGGCTGTGTTCTGCATGTTATACCTGTACGGAACGTTGTCCTCAGGACGTTAGAATAGCTGACGTGATGAACGCTCTAAAGAATCTAGCTGTCAGAGAAGGTTATATTCACAGGTCGTTTGCAAAGCGAGTGGAGCTCATAGGGGCCGAGGGTAGACTGTTCCCCGTGAGCCAGTTTGACAACACTAAACGGAAGGAAATTGGGTTGCCAGAAATTCCACCCAAGAACGAAGAGGTTCAAGAACTCTTTCGACTAACGGGTCTGAACAAACTGTCAAACACTGGAGGAGAATGAAGTGAAGTACGCCTTCTTCCCAGGATGCCTTGCACCAGTGATGGCTAGACAGTTTGAACTGTCCGCCAGGAAGGTCGCCAAGAAACTTGGAGTGGAACTCATAGGCATAGAAGACTTCGCCTGTTGCGGCTTCCCGATAAGATCCGTGGATCAAGAAACAGCCTTGCTCCTAGCCGCCAGAGACCTGAGCCTCGCTGAGGATGCGGGACTAGACATATGCACTATCTGCACAGGTTGCGCCTCCACGCTGGCAGAAGCTAGCAAAGAGCTGACGCACAATGAGGTTTTGAGGAAGAAGGTCAACAAGAAACTGCAGAAAATAGGTCGGGTTTACAAGGGAGAATCCCAAGTCAAACATTTTGTGCGAGTGTTACACGAAGACATTGGTCCTAAAAAGATCAAAAACAAGGTCAAGAACGACTTGGATGGACTTAAAGTGGCCTCACATTACGGATGTCACTATCTTAAGCCCTCCGATGTTTTTGACAAATTTGACAACCCCGAGTTTCCGAGAACTTTAGACGACCTTGTCTCTGCACTGGGCGCGGAGCCGGTAGAATATGAGGATAAGACACAGTGTTGTGGCGGAGTGATTCTGGACGTTGACGACAATATTGCGTTGGCGATGGCTCAGAGGAAACTTGATCATATTAAAGCTGTGGGCGCTAATGCAATGGTTCTGATGTGTCCCTTATGTGGGTCCATGTATGACAGAAATCAGAGAGTGATAGAGAGAAGGTTTGATGCTGCCTATAATCTGCCTGTACTATACTACCCGCAAATCCTTGGGCTTGCTCTCGGAATGAATCCAAAGGAGTTGGGGCTAGCGATGAACCGTGTGAAGACGTCTGATTTGCTAAGTAAGCTTGGTGTCCAAGCTTAGACCGTTTTATTCATCCAGTTTTTCCTCTTGTCCCTTTTTCCATCTGTGAATCAATAAAGTCTCGTCGATTTTGATAAGCTCTTTGATGTGCTCTGCGTAAAGCTCTGGTTTCAGTAATTTGCCCATTTCATTGTCAAGGTTTGTGGGACGGATGATTGCTATCCAACCATTGCCATAGGGGTCGCTGTTTATGATACTTGGGGTGTCAAGTAGTCCGTTGTTAAATCTGAGAACCACGCCCGAAAGGGGACTTAGTACGTCGGCAACACACTTCACGGATTCGATTTTGCAGATAGTCTCCATCCGTTTGACTTCGGTATCTCTCTTTCCCTCGTAAAAGTATGTGATCTCCCTCAACGCTTTCTGACCATAGTCTGTGATGCCGACTTTCGCGGATCCAGCGGCTTCCACTAAGATCCACTCGTGTTCTTTGACGTAGTAATAACTTTCGGGAATGTCGTACGTGCCAACTTTCATTCGTTCAACCTTCTAGAGTTTCTTGCGTTCGCCAGGCGTAATCAGCCCTCAACCTGAAGTCTAGCATCTAGCGACGGTTCTTATCTACGCCGCCGGATCTTCTTTGCAACAATTTCCGCAGCTGTGGCTACGGGTTCTACAGTCTCAGCTACTGGAGGAGCATAAC
Source organism: uncultured Candidatus Bathyarchaeia archaeon (assembly GCA_964347825.1). Classification (GTDB taxonomy): domain Archaea; phylum Thermoproteota; class Bathyarchaeia; order Bathyarchaeales; family Bathyarchaeaceae; genus CAYFZQ01. Next base: position 22,565 of record CAYFZQ010000017.1, read on the forward strand.
TAGTATCTGCCGTCGAAAGCTCCAACGCCGTCATTTCCTTTTGTATCGCAACGGACAACATGTTGATTCGCTGCGCTACGTCTTCTCCACCAACTATCTGGGCCCCCATAATTCTTCCCAAAACTGGCTCAGCAACGATCTTTACTCTGACTTCTTTTCCCCCAGGGAAATAATGTGCCCGAGTCTTTCCCGTGATGCTTGCGCTGAGTGTTTGGAAACCCACCTTGGCAGCTTGAAACTCTGAGAGTCCCACTGCACCGAGTTCGAAGTCGAAGATTTTGGAAACTGCGCTGCAAATAACACGCGGATTGGCAGCGTATCCTCCTGCGGCGTTTATCCCAGCAGTTGTTCCCTGCCTGACCGCGTTGGTTCCAAGTTGATAAAGGCATGGTAGTCCTGTAATATCGCTTTGAGATTCAACGCAGTCTCCGGCTGCGAATATGCCAGAAACACTGGTCTCCATTCTCGGGTTCACCCTAATAGCCCGGGTTACACCCAGTTCCACTCCTAGTCCCCGTATCAAGTCTGTTCTCGGCCTGATACCTGCGGCCATGGCAACAATGTCTGCTTCTACTTCTTCTCCGCCCACGCTTACTCCTTCGACTTTGTCTTTTCCTAGAATTGCGTCCACTCGCCGACCTACCATCACATTGACGCCTTGTTCTTCTATCTTCTTCTGCGTATGGTCGGCCATGTCTTCATCAAACAACGCAGGGAGAATATATGGTACTACCTCAACGATCGTGGTTTTGATTTTGCCCGTCGCAAAAGCGTGCGCTGTTTCCAAGCCAATGAATCCTGCGCCAATAACAACTGCGCTTTTAGCCGTCTTCATTGCCTGTTGGATTGCCATTCCATCATTCACGGTTCTTACTGCAAACACTCCCGGAAGGTTACGGCCCTTCAGTGGTATAATGAATGGTTCAGCGCCGGTGGCGAGGACCAATGAATCGTATTTGAGTGCTTCGATATTCCCCTCTTTTCCTTCAACTAACACGATTTTGTCATCGGGATTGATGGACCTGGCTATGGCTTCAAGGCGTAGATCAAATTTCATCATTCTATAATGGGATGGAGGAAAGGCTGTGAGGGCTTCAAAACTGGGTATCTCCTTTGCGAGTACGTAGGGGATGCCGCAGCGGGAGTAGGCTGAATATGGCTCTTTATCTATTAAGGTGATTTCAGCCTTCGGATCGGTCTTGCGGGCGGCATTTGCTGCGTGAACCCCCGCAGCGTTCGCGCCGATAATCATTATTTTCTTGGGCAAGCCTGAATCTCTCCTAGACCTGGTTGCTTGACGAGAAGCAATAGGGTTACTCCGGTTCTTTATATTTGTTGTTCCCAGATCTGCGCATAAGAAATTCTAAATAATGGTACAAGATTATGCTAACGTTCTAAGGCTGGGTTGCTTTGGAGGAGATCAAGACATTCAAAAGCCTGACCAGAGAAGTCGTTGACAGGGGAATATGCGGCAAATGTGGTGGTTGCGTCTCCTTTTGCTCCGCAGGAGAGCTCAACGCTCTGGAAATAGGTGCGAATGACCTGCCGCGATACATCAACGAAGATAACTGTCAAAAATGTGGCATCTGCTATCTAGTATGCCCCCAAACAGATGCATTAAACGTAGAGCTCCAAGAAAAGTTCGGTTGGAAGCCGCCCCTCGGCGATTATCAAAGAATAACCTCCGCTCAGACTACGAATAAGGAGGTGAAGAGGATCTGCACGGACGGAGGCGTGGTGACTTCTCTTCTTCTATACCTGCTGGATCGCAACCTGATAAATGGCGCGCTTGTCTCAAAGAAGATTGGACGCTTCGCCAGAAAGGCAATAATCGCCAGAACACCTGAGGAACTCGTAGAAGCGGCAGGTTCGACTTTTTCAGGATCCCTCCACCTAGAAGAGTTAGGAGGAAAATATACCACTTACACTCCGATTCTATCCACGGTGAAGAGCCTAGAGAAGAAATATCTGCAGGATATAGCCGTGGTTGGAACTCCCTGCCAGATCAATGCCATCCGAAAGATGCAATGCCTTGGGATCATCCCAGCGCACCTCATAAAATACACAATAGGACTATTTTGCATAGAGAACTTCTCTTTTGATGACGTAGCGAGAGAAAGGTTAGAGAAGAAACTCGACCTCAATCTGGAGGATGTAGTCAAACTAAACATGAAGGACGACTTCATAATTTCCCTCACCAGGGGCGTGACAGTCCATGTTCCATTAGAAGAGATACACGAAGTCGCCCGCCCTGCATGTTCCGCATGCGAAGATTTCAGTAATGAATATGCCGATATCTCGGTTGGAGGACTTGGTTCGCTAGATGGGTACACCACAACCCTTGCAAGAACAAAGGTCGGCGTCACAGTCTATGACGAGGCCCTTCGTAAGGGTTACATACAAGAGAGAACCTTCGAAGATGCGGAAGAGAGCAGGTTAGAGAAGACAAAGATGCTGGCTAAGATCGTCTCTTTCGCTAGAAGGAAAAGGAAGAGAGCTGAGAAGAGGCTCTCGGAATTGGCTAGAGGGGAGGCCTTTGAGGGAAAGGCCTAGGGCGATTCTGGTCATTGGCAGCGGAATAGCGGACATTCAGGCCTCTCCCAACCTCGTGGATATGGGAATAGACGTTCATCAGGGAGGTTCATCACATCGATGAGCAACAAGACAACGCGATTTCCCACGAGAAGCTTTCAAACGACAAAAGTTTCAGAGGACCTTTCGAAACGATCATTAGACGCTAGGAAGTTGGTATACTGCTATGAATGCGGAGCTTGCACGGCAGCTTGTCCAGTTGTAGGAGTTTTTCCAACATATTACAACCCAAGAGTTTTCTTCAATAAGCTCTCTCTCGACTTGGAGAACGTTCTGACCGAAACGGGTCTCTGGTTGTGCGCAATGTGTTACAGATGTCATAGGAGATGCCCCCATGGGCTGAAGCTGCCCGAAATTTTCTTGTCGTTGAGAGAGATGGCCATTGAACAAGGCTATTTGCCAGATGTGCTCAGGAAGCTGGAGGAAATCTTGGCGATTCTCAGGGAAGAATTTCCTCTCGCTTTGGTGTATGGCTGGCTTTGCCTCCGCCCGTGTGAGGAGGAATCTAAGCGTAGCAAGCTTGACAACCTTGTTTTGGGTGTTCTTCAGCGTTCTCTAGCGGATTTTGAGAAAAAAGAAGTAGTGCCTCTACCTCAGACTCGCAAAGAAAAGATAGCCATAATTGGTTCCGGTCCAGCTGGACTTACGGCGGCTTGGGAGTTGGTTAGGATGGGATTTCCAGTTACAGTTTTTGAAGCGCTTTCCGATCCGGGTGGAATGCTGAGAGTGGGAATACCAAAGTATCGGCTGCCCAAAGAGGTCTTGAACGTTGAGATTAAGCACATAGTCGATCTAGGAGTGGAGATTAGAACAAACACCCCCATTGGTAAGGATCTCTCATTTAGTGATCTTTCAAAGGAAGAGAAATTCAAAGCGGTTTTCATCGCTACTGGCGCTCACAAAAGTAGGAAACTTCGCGTTGAAGGCGAGGATACGAAGGGCGTAGTGCCCGCCCTTGACTTACTGCGTCAAGCCAACCTGCAGAAGAAACCTGAACTCGGACTTGGAGAAAAAGTTGGAGTTGTTGGTGGCGGCAACACCGCTATGGATGTAGCCAGAACCGCCGTACGGCTAGGGGTCAGAGAGGTTAGCATTCTATATCGGAGGTCCAGAGAAGAAATGCCCGCAAATCCTTTGGAGATCGAAGAAGCCGAAAGGGATGGCGTGAAAATGAATTTCTTGTTGACGCCGAGGAAAATCGTAGCTAAGGATAAGCAAGTTGTTGCTGTGGAGTGCATTCGGATGAGGCTAGGGCCTCCTGACGAGAGTGGTAGAAGGCGACCGATGCCAATCGAGGGCTCAGAGTTCATCATGGAATTAGACACGGCCATCTTAGCCATCGGCGAATCACCCGATATCTCATTTCTCCCTAAAGAGATCGCAGTTACCGAATGGAACACCATTGCTGTAGATCCGCTTACTCTAGAAACAAGCATGCCCGGGGTATTTGCAGGTGGGGATGCAGTATCAGGACCGGCGAGCGTAATTGAGGCAATTGCTGCTGGCAAGAGAGCTGCGGTTTCTATCGATCGTTACTTGAGAAGAGATGAAGCGTGATTCTCTTGAAGGAAGACTCTTCGGTCTTGGTAATTGGCGGTGGCGTTGCAGGGATACAAGCATCTATAGACCTTGCTGACCGTGGATTTCGGGTGTTCCTTATAGAGGAAACTCCGAGCATAGGCGGAAGAATGGCACAGCTAGACAAAACCTTTCCAACACTGGACTGCTCAATCTGCATACTTGCCCCAAAAATGATTGAGTGTTATCGCCATCCGAATATCACGCTACTGACTTATTCCGAAGTGAAGGAAGTGAGCGGATCAGCTGGGAATTTCTCCGTAAGGATTACGAAAAAGCCCCGATTCGTTGACGAAGCCAAATGTACTGGTTGTGGCACGTGTGCCGAGAAATGTCCTGTTAGAGTACCTAACGAATTTGATGTGCTCTTAGGAATGCGGCAAGCCATCTACGTGCCTTTTCCACAAGCCGTGCCTCGCATTGCAACAATTGATAAAGAGAACTGTCTATACTTTACGCGCACGGTATGCAAGATATGTGAGAAGATGTGTCAAGCCGATGCTGTGGACTTCGAGCAAGAACACGAGCAGATCACGATAAATGTATCCGCCATCATCGTCGCTACGGGCTTTGACCTACTTGATCCGTCCATGATTAGCGAATACGGGTACAGGCGATACAAGAATATTATAACATCCCTAGAGCTTGAGCGTCTAGCCAATGCATCTGGTCCAACCGGGGGTCACGTGGCGAGGCCATCTGACAGAAGAATTCCCGACAAGGTTGCTTTCATACACTGTGTAGGCTCAAGAGGCTTAGGAAGAGGTGTTCCGTACTGCTCTAGCGCATGTTGCATGTACGCTGCGAAGGAAGCGATACTGATCAAAGAACACAAACCAGAATCTGAGGTCTTCGTATTCTATATAGACCTTAGAGCCTCTGGAAAGGGCTTCCAAGATTTCATCGACAGAGCAAAAGAAAATTGGGGTGTACAATACATTAGAGGACGCCCTGGTGAGATTTTGGAAGATCCTCGAACAAATGACCTCGTAATCCTTTACGAACACACTGTAAGCAGAGAGGTGAGAGAGCAAAAAGTAGGTATGGTGGTCCTCTGCCCGGCTTTTGTTCCTAAAGAGTCTAACAAAAAGTTGAGCGAAAAGCTCGGAATAAAGCTTGATGAACACGGTTTCTTCGATGCCAAAGACTCCGCGTTAATGCCCTTCGACACTAATGTTCCAGGAGTTTTCGTATGCGGATGTTGTCAAGGTCCAAAAGATATTCCAGAGTCGGTTGCACAGGCTAGTGGCGCAGCTGCTAGAGCTGCTGAGGCAATAGCGTTAATGTCGCGCGAGGGGTCCCAAAAATGAAGCCTAACAGTGACGAGGCGCTAAGAATTGGTGTTTTCATTTGCCACTGTGGCATCAACATAGGCGGCGTTGTCAATGTACCAGAAGTCGCCAAATACGCCAAAACGCTGCCAAATGTAATTTACGCAGAGGAAAATCTTTACACATGCTCCTCAGAAGGATTGAGCAAGATCAAAGAGGGAATACAGAAACACAATCTCAACAGGGTTATTGTAGCCTCCTGTACACCTAGAACTCATGAGCCATTGTTTAGAGCCACATGCACGGA
>CAYFZQ010000018.1:0-24618 GCA_964347825.1 uncultured Candidatus Bathyarchaeia archaeon
TAATTCAAAGACCCAAAATCGCCTTCATCGACGAGCCTACTGCCCAAATAGACGTTGTTGGAAAACACAAGATCTGGAACATGATTCGGGCGCTTCGGGATGAAGGGTCCACCATAATTCTAGCTACAAATGAGCTTCACGAAGCGGACATTCTCTCTGATCGCGTCGCCATCATGCACAAAGGCAAGCTGCTCGTGTGTGACACACCTAAGACACTGAAAGACAGCATCGTAGGAGGAGACCTCGTAGATGTCCACCTTGAAAAGGACGTGACGCAAGGGACTCTAGAAGAGCTCAAGAACTTCCAAGAAGTCGTAGACGTCATTGCTGTTCATCCTAGCAACCTGAGAGTCTATCTGAACAAGGCGGAAGAAGTGGTTCCTCAAATCATGAAGTTGTTCCTAAAGAGACACTTGCCGATTTCGTCGATCCACATGAGTGAGCCGTCACTTGATGACGTGTTTGTGCATTACACAGGATTGACGATCGAAGAGGCGGAGCAGAAACGGCCTTTGAGGTGAAGACCCTGCGGAAGATCTTGTTGGTTGTTGAAAGGGATCTCCGTATGTTCCTGCAGTACAAGTTTCTCATAATCCTGCGGGCAATATGGTTTGTTGCACAGATAGCCTTCTTCGGGCTAATTGCCTCCCGCATGGTCGTGCCGGATCTGGCAGACATCTATTTCGAGTACTATATTGCGGGCGTTGTCATAATGATGCTGTATTCTGCTTCGGTGTTCATTGGATATGACATCTTTGAGGAAGCTGAACATGGCGTCTTTGAGTATCTGCTAAGTCTTCCGGTGTCTCGACGGGAACTTGTGTTCGGTCGGTCGATCGGCGGCGGGATACGTAGCTTCATCTTTGTGGGCCCGCTCATTGCAGTATCCCTATTCGTAATCGGCTTGGCAAATCCTCTCAACTTTCTAATCGCCTTTGCGGCTCTCTTCCTATTTGCCTTCGGCGTTTCAGGAATGAGTATCACCATTGCTGTTGGGCTGAAGTCCAGCGACCGGTTTGATATCCTCATGGGGGCTTTAAACGCCTTCATAATTCGACTCAGCACTACAATGTACCCTCAAGCTTTCATTCAAGATGCCAGCCAGGTGTACGCAGCACTGACGAATTTCAACCCAGTTACTTTTGCTTCTGACTTGTTTCGTTGGGGTGTCGGCATTGAAAAATATCTAACTCTGGACCCGATGCCAGTGGCTGCAATAGTCGGACTCGTCATATTCTTCTCCGCCTTTACTTTCATCGGCGTCACTTTCTATGAAAGACGCCTCGAGGGTGGAGGGTGGAAATAGATGAAGGCTATTCTGCACATAGTTGAACACGATTTTCGAAATTTCTTTCGATACAAGTGGTGGCTAGCCGGTCTCATAAGCATGAATCTTGCCGACTTGTTTATTATGGCACTGGTGTACAACCAAATGGTACATCCTGACATAGCCAAGCAAATCATCAGCTACTTCAGCTTCTTTGCACCCGGCGTCACCGTAATCGGCTTGTTTGCTTCTGCCTACATGATTGGTCGCGAGATCAACATGGAAGTCCGCCGCGAAATTCATCATTACATGCTCAGTTTGCCAATCACCCGTTTGGAGCTCGCCATAGGCAGATTGCTGGCAGGTGGATTGAGAGGAATGATGTATATGTCCCCCTTACTCTTGACCACATTCCTCTTTCTCGGCTTCCCCTCGTTGTCGCAGCTTCTCGCGATCCTAGGCGCTCTCTTCTTGCTAGCAACAGGAATCTCAGGCTTGAGCATAGCCACGGCTGTCTCTACGAAGAGTCTGGAGAAATTCGTCACGGCACGAGGCTTGGTTTACTACGTGCTCTTTTTCTGCAGCAGCATCTTCTATCCCTTGTCACTCATACGCACGCTTGGCCAAGAAGGCATAATGCCACAGCCCATCGTCACGTTGGCTGAGCTCAACCCGCTCAGCAGTGGCACAGACCTGATCCGATCATTTCTCATAGGCAACCCGCCATTCTCATTTGACATGATACGAAACTTGGTAGTCTTTTCAGCAATCTTTGCCACGACTGCCATGTTTGCCTACATGAAGATCATTGAAAGGTAGTTCACTTATATAGAGCAGACGACAGAGAAAGTTGCGACTCACAAGAAGGGCACAGTCTGTTTAGCAAGCCAAGGAGTTGTGAGCACATAACATGCATGCATGAGAGACGGGTACAGCCGAGGCAAAGCGCTCTGGTATTGGACACTGACGGGCTTGGTGGAACCTGTTGGGGGTTTGCTGGGTGTCGTTTTGGTGTCCATCTTTCAACCGATTCTTCCGTGGGGACTCGTTTTGCTGCCGGAGCCATGCTTTTCGTGATAAGCGATGAAATGATTCCAGAAAGCCACAGGAAGGGATTCGAGAGAGAAGCCACCTTCGGGCTTACAGCTGGCTTTGTCATCATGATGTTGTCAGACTGTCTATTTGCTTGAGCTACTTTCTTAGGAAAATTAGCATGCTTATGATTGCTACAGAGGATACTGTGACGCTATACGTAACCGCCGCTGAGGCGCTCCAGTACTCCCACAACATCCCGACTACCGCGTTTGAGACGAAGAAAGCTGAACCAACAACTAGATAATAAAGTCCGTAGGCCGTTCCTATCAGTCTACTCTCGACATATCCTGGGATTATGGCTCTCTGGATTGTCTCAACGATTCCGAAGTAAGTACCGAAAAAAACAGCGGCCAAAAACGCATTAAAGCCATTTGCGGCGAGAAGTAGGATAAGCATAGCAGTAAACAGGAAGATGCCATAACCTAGAACCAGAATCTTTTCTTTCCCAAATTTGTCAGACAAAACGCCGGCTGGAATCGCGATGGCAGTGTGGGCTATGTTGACCACTGCGTAGACCAAAGGAATAAGCGGATCTCCAACTCCAGCCTCCTTCGCATTGAGAAGAACAAAGGAGAAGTTGAAGGCCCCTAGAGAGAATATGCTGACAATTATGAGGAGCCGTGAGAAATCTCCCTTCAAGACTGTCTTGATTCCTGTGAACAAGCGAAAATCATAGGCGGATGCAGCGACTCGTTCCTTGACCACGAACAAGATTATGAGGAGTGCTACAGTGCCAGGAATTAGTGATAGCCAGAAGATTTCTCTGACAGTGAATCCTAGAAGGAGCATGACTGCTGAAGCAGTCACAGGGCCTATGACGGCACCTGCTTGATCGAGAGTTCTGTGTATGCCGAAAGCGGTGCCTCGACGTTTCTCGGAAACTGATTCGCTGAGAAGAGCGTCACGAGGAGAAGTGCGAACAGCCTTTCCAACTCTGTCAGAAACCCGGATTATGAAAACATCTAATGGTATCCTCGCCACTGCGAAAAGGGGCTTGATGACGTTTGACATGGCATATCCAACTAGGACAAGTAGTTTCCTTCTTCTGAACTTGTCAGAGAAGATTCCTGAGACTGCCCTCAAAGCGTAGCTCAAAGCTTCAGCGGTGCCTTCGATAAATCCTAACACTGCTTTGCTTGATCCAGGAAGACCGAGGAGGAATGTGGGAAGAAGGCTGAAGACCATCTCGCTGGACATATCAGTGAAGAAGCTGACAAGACCCAAAGCGAGCAAATTTCTAAGCGACGAGCCGTCGGATTTCTCACTACCGGCCGCCTTCTTGCTATGACTTTGTTCACAAGCTCTGGCCATGATTATCCTTTCTACATCGTATATCCTACGCATTTAAGACTTGAATCTAAAGCCCGAACACTTCTCTGCTCATGGGATGACAGTGGCAAGCGCCTGCTCCTAAAAAGGTCAATTTTGAACTAATTTTGCAAAATATTCCTTCTGCAAGCTTTAATTGGTAGCGGGGAGTAGATTTGAACTACCGCTAGAGGCAGCCAAAGCCTAAGCTGCTATCTCTGGGTCTCTCAGAGCCATTAGCCCATATGAGCCCAGCGGGTTCTCCTGGCTACCCCACCCGTATAGGAGTCCTCTGAGGGTACTCTCGCTACGGTGTCCCCGCCATCTTGAATGTGAAGCAAGAGCCGCTTAAATATTTTAAGGGACAACCGTGCGTAAGACCTATAATGCACTGAGTTTGGTAAAGGTTAGGTGGATCCATGGACGCGTCCTTGTTTCGCTTCTTATTCAGCCCAAAGGTAGAAACTCCAGTTTTTGTGGAAGGGCTTCCCGGGTTTGGCAACATCGGTAAGATCGCAGCCAGAATGTTGATCAAATCTCGTCACGCGAAGCGCTTCGCCGAACTCTATTCGCCCTATTTCCCAGATTACGTCATCGTAGACAAGAAAGGCGTCTGCCGACCGCCCCGCTATGAATTCTATTCTTCTTCAACTGAGACACCGCACTTCATTATCTTGACTGGCGATGCCCAACCATCTCTAGAAGATGTGACTGCGCACTACCAACTGTGCGATGAAATCCTCGATTTCGCCGAGAAACATGGAAGCCGGTTCATCGTGACAATTGGCGGAGTACCGACGCCAGGCACCGAACGAGCGATCTATGTAGCGGCAACTTCCAACGATCTAGCCCTCAAGTTCATGGACAAAGGTGCCGTAATTTACGGCAAGGGCAGGATTATGGGCGCAACGGGCTTACTGCTCGGACTTGCGAAGCGCCGTGGCTGGGATGGTGTCTGCCTACTGGGTGCAACAACTGGCATGAAAGCAGACCGAGAGTCAGCGAGCAAGGTCTTTGAGTTCCTTACGAAAAAACTTGGAACCGAGAAGGGAGCGGCGCCCACGAAATAGCAGATTTGGAGAAAGCATTAAGAGGCACCGCTCGCGTAATCACTCCGTGAACGAGGCTCAGGATATGGCCAAGGTTTGGAAAGGGAAGGAGAAGCTTCTCAAGGCGTCACTGGTGCTCCTCTCGGCTTTTCTCATGTTTATCGGACCTACGTACTTGCTGTACGTTCTGCAAAGGGTGGGTGTCCCTCATCCATATCTGCTTCTCGTGGCTCTGGCGTCCTTCACAGCAGGTGCAGTTCTTGCTTTTTATTCGATTAGGGAAGAGTAACAGCAGAGCTGTCCCTTCTGGCTTTTAGTGAGTGAGATTAAACAAAACATATAAGATATGTTCAAAGACATATCAGTGAAGGAGCGCAGCGCAGGAGAATCATCGTGTCTTCCAAAGAAAGGCCAGTCAAACGGACCACCATCATTCTCGAAGAAGAAGAGCGCAATTTCATTGATTCACTGATCGAACAAGGCAGGGAGCCGGGCATCAAGCCCCTCATCTCAAAGATGCTCGATGTCTACCGTAGCATGATGATTTACGATTGGAAATACCCTGGGGAATATTACTGCGGAATCAGCCGAGTCGCTTTCACGAATGTCGAATTCATTGACACAATGCTCCAATACATTCCGAAAGAGAAGTGGCGAGAAGCGGGGCAGAGAATTGGAGAAGCTGCCCGAGTGTCAATGGAAGCCAGTCTAGATCTGGAGTCCACCAAACGAGAGCGTTGGCCCGACGTACTCAAGCGATTGCGTGTTCAAGGCTTTGGCGACTTCTACCTTCGCGACAAATACATTATAGTAAGAACACCTTTCGTCAACAAATGCGAAGTTTGGAGTGGATTCCTAGAAGGCTTGTTTGGTCTACACTTAGAAGCGAAGACGTCGACGCCGCCGTTTATATTCGAGATTGTCAATCGAAACTATGGGGACTTGTCCCTTCAGAAAGACCCGTAACAGAAATTGAGACACCTGCATCTCAGAACTGATGTCTCATTCTTTTTCGAGGATTTTGCCTCCAGCCTCTTCGATCTTCTTGGCTGCGGATTCCGAATAGGCGTCCACCTCTATGATTAGGGGATGAGTGACTTTTCCTCTCCCAAGTAATTTGTTGTAGCCGAGTCGATCCAGATGGACTCTAATTCCCTGCTTTGTCTTTCCAGCTTGTTTCTTCTCCAAGAGAACGGCAATCTGTTCGTCCAGTTCTCCCACGTTGATCGTGGTGACTGCTTTTTCCACACGCGGTTTGAAGCCTTTCTTTCCAAAACGGTCGGGGTCGTATTTCACGGTGTAGGTCCATTTGTGTTTGTCATATCCTACATTGCCGTGTCCTCCTCTCTGTCCGCCTCCTCTGTGTTGTCCGATTCGTCCATAGCCATGAGTCCTTGAACCGCGTTTCTTTCTAGTCTTCCTTCCTTTGTGAGGCATTATGAATCCACCTTACGTGTCTACTAACGGAGGAAACAGTAACTATAAAGCTTGTGTGTGCCAAGTCCGGACTTGCTTCCTCTTTTCCATTTTCATCATACAGTAATATCCGGAACTTGTGCGCGCGCATAGGTGTATATCGAAACAAAATTTCATGAACTCTGTTTGTTCTGCATATGCATGCAAAGGCTTTTATATATACATCGAAGAAACCGTTCCTCGGAAGTCATCTCATGGATCTCCAAACAAGCAAGTATCTTGGCGGCATAGGCGCACTACTGCTTTTCATCGGCCCGTTAATCACCTACGCCAATGTATTCGCGGGGCTGCTGCCGCTCATCGGATTCATACTTGTGTTGATAGCGCTGAAAGGCCTTGCCGATTACTACAACGAAGGCGGTATCTTCAACAACGCGCTCTACGGATTCATCGCGGGCATCGTCGGCGGTGTAGTCTCCGTAGGTGTTCTTATCGGAACTGCGCTTATGGCCCTCGCTGACCTAGGCATAACAGACTGGGCAAATCCGGCTGAGTGGACAGATGCAGTCATGACAGGGGCGATATTCGGTCTTTTGGGGGCAGTGGTCATAACTGTCGTCATTCTCTTCATCTTCGTGATCGTCGCAGCCTGGTTCTATAGAAGGTCACTGAGTATGCTTGCCACCAAGTCTGGAGTGGGTCTCTTTGGCACGGCCGGGCTCATCTTCCTCATCGGTGCCTTTCTGACAATCATTGCCATTGGTTTCTTGCTCATCTGGATCTCTTTCATCCTCATCGCCATTGCGTTCTTCACGATGAGACCCACGAGCACAGAATCAGCACAGACACCACCGTAGCCGCCTTCCTAAACCCCTCTTTTTTCTTTTTGGCCACTGTCAATATCATCTTACACTTGTATGGAATGCGCGCGCACGTATTGCGTTACACTTGACCTACTGCAATTTCTCAAGCGTCTAAGAAGTCGACTACTATGGCGATCGACGTCGGATAGAACGAAAAAGGGGATGAAGTCTAGTGTCCAAGCATGCATGCAGTCTCGGATATGCACTACTGAACGCTTTCTAGAATCTTCACGTGTCGCTTCTCTAGTTCGGCCATAATCGTGCCAAAAATGTCATCTCTGGCGCCGAGATTCTCCAGAGGGACTAGACCTCTTTTCGTCACCACGTTTTTGGCGATCAACTGGCTTACTATTGAGGCCGGATACGCAGTGGTTCTAGCCATGGCTGTTATGGCGTTTTCGTGGTCATAGTGGTCCAGAAGGTGATAGACATAGCGCTTCTTTCCACGCTTCGCTGTTCCACTCACTTCCACTTTCATTGCTAACAGGTCCTCCGCCTCCGGTCTTAGCAGTTTCTGCTTCAAAACCTCAATGGTGACGTCGCGTGGTGTCAAGCGCGTTTTGTCAACCTGTATTGGATCCTTGCTGAAAAAGCCAAGCGTCTTCAGCAGGTGTATGCTGTGAGCATGCCCAGGGTACCGGAGAGTTTTCTCCCGCATGTTCTCGACATCTTTTATCGTGTAAAGCAGGGTTCTAAGTCCATCTGTGTAAAACCCTTCGAGCTTGCCGACGCCTGGGAATTCAATCTCCTCTAGGCCCGTTAGGGGTTCTACTTCCACCACTCTACCCTTCTGAATGATTTTCGCTTTTCGAGTGTACTCGTCTATGAGATCCGTTGGAGACCAAGTTAGTAAATAGCCTAATGGAGGCTCCGGCTCCTTCGGGAGGCCACCAACCATTATATGGATACTCTCAACTTGGTCGAGTTTGCTGAGGGCATGACCGACCAACAGATTGCTTAATCCTGGGGCTACTCCGCAATCAGGTACAACGGTTACACCAGCTTTGATGGCACGCTCGTCAAGAATAAGAGGATTCTCGGGCATGTAAGAGACATCGACCATATCCACCTTCGCATCAATTGCAGCTTGGATCGATCGGTATCCCAAGTCCCCAGGCAGCGTACCCACAATCAGATCGAACGTTTTCATAGCATCGGCGATTTCACCGTAGGCATCAGCGTCCAGTCGAATCGTTGTAACGTTTTTTCTGTTGATAGTAGCTGCCACTTCCTTGGCCTTGATCTCATGCCTACCCGCGATGGCTACATTGGCGGACGGCATACTTTCAGCCAAATCCTTCGCCACGATCGAACCGACATTTCCATAACCTAGGACAAGTATTTCCATATTAGAACCACCAGGTCACGACAAAGTCTTGCTTGTTTCAGGTCTTAAACGCTTCGACGAGAAGCTTGGTCACGCGCGAAATCTAGATACATACTCTGGGTTCATATCAGTTAAATATTGTAGTCTTCGATTTTAGCGATAGGAGTGATGGAATTGTCTAAGATGTCCAGGTCGAAGAAGGGGATCTCGCCGATTCTTGCGACCCTCCTCTTGATAGTCATCGCTGTAGCCGCCGTCATTGTCACCTATGCGTGGGTCATGACGTTTACCATGACGCAAGCCGATCAGGCTGGAGCAATTCTCGTCAAGGAAAACGTGAGATACTACAGCATTGATTCGGTGAGAAACATGACTGAATTTACTTTGAGGAACATAGGATCAGCCAATGCCAAGATCGTGGCGATCTATTGGTCGAAATCGTCCTTTTCAGCTACCGACAAACTGGCCACGGCAGAGTATACTATGGTTCCAAATACGGGCGTCGTCAGTACGGAGTCAAGTATTGAAATTACCATTGAATGGGGTGTTTCTGGGGGCGTCATTACAGATGCAGAATGGGTCTCGGGAACAACCTACTACTACAAGTTCATTACCGAAGCAGGGCAATCCTACGAATACCCAGAGAAAGCCCAGTAACGGCCAACCAACATGCCGGTCTTTTCACCTGCAATCCAGACTTGGCGATTCGCATTTCTTAACTACTGGTTCTCTACGATAAGGATACAGTGACAGCTCTTGGTGTGCGACTGAATTGCTATATGTGCTTGAAGGTCTTCGGGTCTCTCTGTGTCTCGCTTTCTTTGTCTACGCGTCTTGGAGTGACTATAAGACTCGAGAGGTCAGCAACACTGTTTGGATAGTCCTGGCACCTTTCGCTCTTCTATTGACTACATTGCAGTTGTACCTCTTCGGCCCCCAGTCGTGGAGCACCTACATTTTGTCATTCGCGTTGACCTCTGTCTTATCGGTGGTTCTCTTCTATGCCGGAGCCTTCGGAGGGGCAGACGCCAAAGCGCTGATCTGTCTGGCTCTTGCTTTGCCTTTGTACCCGACTGATCTTCTCCAACCGCTATTCGGGTCAGTCTCTCCTCTTTTCCCGATTACCGTGTTCAGCAATGGCGTCCTCTTGGCTGTGATGAGCATATTCTATTCTATTATTCGCAACTACCTTTGGAAAGCCAAGACGAGAAAGGGCCTTTTCGAAGGGTTTGAGCATGTTTCGCTTGGACGGAAGATACTCACGTTGGTGTGCGGCTACAAAGTGAACTTCATGGAGTTGGAAAGGAGTAGTCATTCGTATCCGCTTGAAGATGTGCGCCTAACTGAGGAAGGCCAGACGGAGAGAAGGCTGCTCACCTTCCCAAAGGATGAAGAAAGAACGGCGATTGTTGAGAGGATCTCGATGGCGGTGAAAGCAGGAAGGCTTCCGGAAGAGGTGTGGATAACTCCCGGCTTGCCCATGCTCATCTTCATAACTCTAGGCTTGATTGTAGCCCTCTTCTTTGGAGATTTCCTGTGGATATTTCTTCGCTTGATCCTGGGGCATATGTGAATTTCTTCCAGGTATTTTTCTTTCATACGTAGAGGCTGGCTCGAATATTGATCTCTGCTTCATAATGCTTTTTGAGCGGCTGGGTGTAGAAGATCATGATTCTCTCATCGGGGCTTTGGGAATTGCGGTCTATTTGGAAAGACAAACGTGGCGTCAGCAATGCAATCGTGTTTGTCTTGGGTCTTGTGATAGTGGTCGTCATCGTGGCTGACGTCTTCCTGTGGAATTATGAGATGAATCAACTGGACTGGGAGAAAGCGCAAGAAGACGTGAAGCTTGTGGACGTCAGTTCTGTCAACGTTACGTATTCTCCTTGGTTCACCGCTCAGCGTGAATATAGCCTGAACACGGGCAGTCGTGGTGGTGGCACCTACGCAGACACCCAAGTCGCCGATGATGGTGACTGGGAGACGTTTCGAGAAGAACCCCGCCCTCCTCTGTACAGACTTGATCTGAATGGCACCTTCGTTCTGGATTTGTCGGCTTTTCCGTTGAACTCCATTTCAACCGTGGAGATGCGCTTGAGGTATATGGCTACTGACCTAAACGAAAACTGGTTCTTTGAAGCTTACAACTGGACAGTAGGCGCCTACAGTGACGGTGGTTTCAATGTCACTGCTGGACACAGGCCGACGGGCGGGTGGGATACTTATTCTGTGAATCTCACAGATGTGTGGAGGAGTTACGTGCTGGATGACGGCACCATGCTTGCGAAGCTGCGGGATGAGGGGAACGATGCTCCCCAGACTACTATTGACATAGACTTCTTCGGTGTTAGGGCTGTTGCAGGAGGGACGTGCTTCGTCTTCAAGAATGAAGGGGCTGTAACGTGTCATCTAGTCTCTCTGTGGATCATTAACTCGACGACTCATCGTCGTTATGATGTGGACATCTTTGTGAACTCTGGAGAGACGGCTACGTATGTGCGCGCGGACATAGGCTTGTCAACGGGACAATATATGGTAAAGGTTGTATCAGAGCGGGGAAACTTAGCGATCTATTCTCTGGACTAGCTTGCCTTGGGCGTGTATTTACACAAGACTGGCTCGTCAGACATTTCATGGGATTTTGGGAAATGTACACCGAGAGAAGGCAATACACGTTCGCGGCGCATTGAGAGTGCCGAAGCACGGCTTTAGGTCACGCTGGAGTTGGCAGTGACCTCGATGTACCGACTGTCAATTACATCAACACGGACGGTCGAGAGTTTTGGTGTCAAGCTCCGTACGATTATTTGGTAGACGATCCGCACAACATCATTGTCCATGTAGTAGCCGTGTGTCAGCTTCGTACTTGGGTAAACAGAGAGCACTGTGCCATTGATGACGAAATTGTCTTTCTTGAGCTTTGGTACCGGTATTGAACCTTCTTTTTCAACCTCTAGATAGATTAGGAGGTCGTCGCCATCGTTTATGTAGGTAGCGTTCAGGGTTACGCCTAGGAATGCTGATGTGACAAATGAGTATCCTTCTAGCCCAACCGAAGTGATATCTACGTCGATTTTCGCACTTGCGTTGGAGAAGTATTGGGTGTTACCTGTTAGTGACGTTGTGGGCTGGTATCCGTTGCCGATGGTGGCGTTGGAGTATTCCAGTACAACACCGAAGCCTGGATAAGCTCTTGTGAGATTTGCCTGCCACTTGTTGAGATTGGTGACTAGTGTCTCGTTATCAAAAGATTGTGCATAGTCGGCCAAGCTTATCTCAACCAATCGCGTTGTCCCGATTTTTATAGTATCCAGAATGGTCAGGTATTCTTCCCATCTTTCGTGTCTGTAGTAGGTGACGGCGCTGTATAGGACTCCCACTATGGAGACCATCATAATCGCTATCATGAGGACGGCTATCATTACGAACTGGCCGTTTCTCTGCTTAAGTATTCTCATTGTACTATCCTCTCACGAGTTCCAATCTGAGGATTCTTGGGTCATAGTTTGTCTGATACCCTGGAATGATGTATTCCACTGAGGCTGTCATGTTTGATGTTGAAAATACCTCAGAGTCTCCGTAGCATATTTGCACATCGTTAATTATGTTGCCTTTTAGATCGAAGACTGTTAGATTAAAGTATACGTCTGTTGGTAGAGAGACCGTTAAGGCTGCTACTAGGTTTGCCCATTCTCTTTCATAGACAAATCGACTTAGAAGCCTTTTCTCATCAAAGTCGTGTAGAACATTGTGCCCCAATTTTTCCAAATCACTGGTTTCATATCTGGTACTGTAGGGAGTCGCAGCAAACATGTTCACAAAGGTCAGAGCAAACACGATAACAAGAGATGCCAGTATTGTCTCAATAACGTGCATTTGGCCCTTCGCATTCTTCAACTTTCTCATAATGAGCATTCCCGTGCCATCGGTTTAGCGTCTGTAGCCAAAGATAATGATGTCAATAGTGGTATATTAAGTCTTTTGTCTTACGATACTTACGTAGGCTAAAGCTCCTTCCAAAGCAGCAACTCAAAGATGTAGGTCATATCCCAGATATCCACCGATCTGGTGAGTTTTACTGCCGCACTGCTGGATTGCGCAGAAGAGCTGCCGAACTGCAAGAGCCCGGATTGAATGTTGATCAACGGTGACATGGCAAACAAGACAAGTTGCCTGCCTTCCCCTGCAATTGTAGCCTTGATGTTGAAAATCATGAACAACGGATTCTCGTAGCTTAGACCTGGGAAAGTGTGATACCAATAGTGAAATGCTTCCTCTGCTCCCCAGTTTATCTTGTTACCGTTTGGATCCGGGTCTGACAGTCCATCATATATGTTCCAAACTGAGTCTTCATTTACGCAAGTTATGTTGAGAATTCGTCTTTCCGCGGTTCCAGCAGGGAACCCCGTTGCACCGGCAGGTATATTGATGATCATCTGATCGTTAATCAGGCTTACAGCTGCAACATTTTGACTCATACCCTTCAAGTACGGTATGACTACTGTGGCAATGTCCGCAACGGTCACTTTCAGAACTAGGATATAGCCTCTACAGTCCGAGGGAAACTGGTAGTCTAGTGTGCACTTTCCCAGCTCGTTGGTGTTGGTGCTGAGTGAGGAATCGACAAAGTAGTTGTTCTCGCCACCGCTGATCCTTGTCACGTAGAATATAGTCGCCCTTACTAAGGCGTTAGGAACAGGTCTGCCGTCATTGGATGAGACTGATATGTCGAAAAGAAATTCGTTAGTGAAGTTTCTGGCTTCTACGTTGACTTCAAATGGAGGCATAACTCTGATACAGAATCCATAACCTTCCAGTCCCAATTTTTCGCGGATTGCCTCGTAGTCTACGTTACCCGCTGGGTTATCAGTAACTAACCGTTGAACCTTTTCTGGATCCAGAACATAGAACGAAGGAGCGCCAGAAGAAGCAAGGCCGAACCTTTTGATACTATTCTGATCGAAGGGGGTCTGAGATCCCCAATCCATCGGATACCCTGTGTCCAGAAGCATTGCCTTCAGGGTCTCCAAGGCGGTATTTCTAAGTTGTTGCTGATCGACGTAGAGCAGGTTTGTATAGCTCGCATTTGGCACAACGACAACGGCGGCGACAAAGATCACGCCGACAATGGTTGTGGCCATCAAGTAATCGTAGAGAGTGCCGATCATCGTAAATCCCTTTGTATATATAGAGCCGTAGTATGTATTAAATCTTACTATTTAAGAGTTACATCGCCAATCGATATCGAGAGTATCAAGATACGGCTCCACGTACTGTGAGAATGGCAGTCAAAAGCCATTCCAACGGAGGAGATCTCAGAGATCTTTTATCCACACGTAGACGTCTGTGCTTACACGAGAGCAGCCCGCAATAACCGTCTTCTCACCACTCTCGACTACCTCACTCTCGGTTTCATCCACCTTTAGGCCTGGAAGAAGCCACGAATCCGCGAACACCCATGGCTGCCCCTTCAAGTGAGCAGTCACATTCCTAGCATAGCCACTTGCGTTGAAGGTGATTTCGAGAGTGTAGATGGAATCTTTAATCTCTGATGGCAGACTAAGGCTCTTCTTCATCTCCACGTCACTTCGCGTGGAGTTGACCAAGAAATAAAGGTTGGCCAGAGTATCTGACACGTAGTCGGCGACTTCCTGTAGTTCTCTCCTCGTCATCTCCGCTTCCAAGTTATTGACAACTTGCACGTAGAAGAACTGTGACACAAAGATGAGCGCTATCAGAGCTGCACTACATATGACGTGGCTCATTGTCTCCGAAGGCAACTCTGCAACTCTCCTAGAAGCTGACCTTCACTTCCGAAAGGATGAAGTTGAAAACGACTTTTCCCGTCTCTAAACCTTCAATCTCTATCCTGCTTGACGCGCTTCCGCGCTGGACCTCAATCTCTGCTCTATCCGTGGCGTCTACCGAGAAAGGGCCGTAGGTGGTTGTTGACACGTTGAGACATCGTGCTTTCAGGTTGAAGTCGTGGATGGAGGTTGACCACCGTGCTATATCGAGTTTGACTATCCAGATGTTCACATAGTTCACTCTAACGTCATTGACAGTAACCGTGGAGGTCTTCATAGCGCGTACTCGGTAATCGAGGGTAATATTCACCCAGCCAGATGTCTGTTCCACAAGGGCGCTCCCCAGGCTTTCTGTCCCGTTGGTGATTACGAGGTCAGCATCTCCCAAGATGTAGGACTTGTAGTCTTCATAGAAGTTGACGTACCGGTTGCTTATGCTGTACTTCACGAATCCACTGGAAACAGAGTATGGTTGGTCAAGTAGGCTGGCATAATTCTTTTCGATGTCTATTAATGTGGGCGACGCTTGCAAACTGCTGCCAGATATCAGCTCTAATTGCCCGTAACTGATTGTGAATCTAGCTGATTGTGCTGCACTAGGCTTCCACGCGATATTTTCTAGCGCATCGTCAAAAGCCAGAATGGAATCCTCTGCAACTTCAAACTCGGCGGCTCCTCGCTGTTGATCTAGTAGCTGGTAGGCATAGCTGGAAGCCACTATGACGAGCATAATAGTCACAGCGCTTATGATGACGGCGGCGATGGAGTACGAAACGCCCAACTTGTCACGCAGAAGGGCAGATCTAGATCTTTTCATAGTGTCACCAGCATTATGATGGTTGTCCCTGTACTCCAAAGAACATTGGAACCAGTTTTGACGCGGCGATGGCAATGACGACGAGCATTGCAGAGTGCTTGAAACCGGCGGACAAAGCTTCCTCGCTGATCTTGCCAGCCACCAACCCGATCAAGTAGCAGTGGATTATGACTGAAACTGAGAAGATCATAGTCATGAACTCTATATTCATGGTAGCGCTGCCGGTGTCTGCTACACCTAGCGTCTGCGAAGTAAAGATCAGCGTCATGAGCGTTGTCGCGACCAGGAGAACAGCGGCGAAGTAGGGCACCATGATGTAGGGGCGGACAGCCATCTTTTTCTCCTTTTCCACTTCTTGAGTCATCGTGTTGAATCGCGTGAGCGATTCGATCATCGCGATTGTTCCACCGCCCACATCAACAGCTTCCACTAGCAGAAACATGACGATTTGGGTCAGCCAGCTCTTGGTCCTTCCAACGAAATCCATGAACACCTTTCTGAGTGGGATGCCCCAGCTGAGTTCATCGGTTATTTTCTTCAGTTCTTTGCTGAATGCGCCGTAGTCCCGTTCTGAAAGGTTTTCAATGCACTTTTCAGGAGCTAGACCGCTTTTTCTCACCTCTGTTAAGTCTCGGAGAAAGACGGCGACTCCTTTTTCCAGACTAGACTTCTTGGAGTAGATCCTACGGTGAACTACTGCTGCGGGTGCAGCCGAAATTACTAATGCAATAGCTACTGCAGTGGGCATGTCAATGAAGTTTTGGAGGGCGCTGAGGGGCG
The DNA here is from genome assembly GCA_964347825.1 of uncultured Candidatus Bathyarchaeia archaeon. Classification (GTDB taxonomy): domain Archaea; phylum Thermoproteota; class Bathyarchaeia; order Bathyarchaeales; family Bathyarchaeaceae; genus CAYFZQ01. The sequence continues at coordinate 15,730 of CAYFZQ010000018.1, forward strand.
TTTGCACCAAGCCGAAGAAGTTCGTGAGTAGGAGAACAAGCAAGCCGGCGGCAGCGCAGCTGACGGCGTAGACCTTGTAGGGTCGCATTTCGGTGATCGGCGTCTTCGGCTGCATGTTGTGCGCGAGGTATATGAAGACGAACGAAAGCATTGGTGTCAGAACATACGTGTACATAAGCATCGTTGAGTAACTAGCCATTCCAGTGCTATAGATGGACTCGACGCTGAAGAGGATGTAGAAACAGAGTGACATGAGAACCATTATGATTATGAAGGACTCCAGAAGTGTTCCCAATCGCTCAGCAGCCGCCTTCACCCTTGAGGACCGTTCTTTGAAGATGTCTCCCGCCTTGGTCTCAAGGAAGTGCAGAACGTCTCCGCCGATGATGACGGTCGACGCGTATCCTGAGACGAACTCTCGAAATACGTCGGAGGGGTTCGTTCTTGCCGATTTTTCTAACGCACTCAGCGGGTCCGCTCCAAAGACTTCAACGTCTTTTATTAAGTTCTTGGCCTCCTTTTGGACAGAAGGCATCAGTTCAGCTTCGGAAAGTCGCTTGAAACTCAAGAAAGGTGGTATACCACCTGATGCCATGACAGTTACATACGTCGCTGCAAAGGGCATCTCCCGCTCGAGCGAGCTAGCTCTTTCGCTAGCCATGGACATGGGTACAACAATGAACCCTATCATGATGTATGCGGGCATCGGCACTAGCAGCAATAGAGGAAAGAACTGGAAAAAGTACGTGAGCACAATTGCAATGATACTCACTGGCAAAGTCAGTAGAGCTAGGAGGAACATTAGAGAAACATACGTTTCAGGATAGATGGTGATTCCTGCTTTCTCTAAGTGATCCTTGAAATTGAAGACATTTTTCAAGAATTTCGGCGCGAATTGTCCAAAGAGACGAAAGGACAAGCCTTCAAGATTCTCAAGCAGAGGCATACGCTTCTACTTCCCTTTCGTAGAATTCTTTGGGTCTCGAGTAGTACTCGGTTAGAATCGATGCGACGTCTTTGTAGCTTCGAATGTTGCGCTCTCGCATCCAGTGTAAGACGTTCTTGCGACGTTCCAATTCCTGATCTATTTCGTGTCGGCTTAAGCCTCGAGTTTCACCGATTTTCTGAAGCATAATTCCATCGTGCACTGAATTGCTGAATTCGTCTGCAACGGGCCTCCACTTGAATGTGTTTTTATATTGTTCGTAGTCAGCGACTTCGTCTACAGACACCACACGTCTGTACGCCTTCATTTCCCCTTCTTCAGTCAAGTGCACTCTTCTGATTGACGCGACGATATTCATTAAGGGCATGTAGGCTGGGGCGATGTCCATCGGTTTTGAAGTTAGACGTTTGACGGCCGATTCAACGCTGTCTGCGTGCATAGTGGCCATGCCCCCGTGACCCGTTGCGAGAGCCTGGAACAGCGTATACGCTTCCGCACCTCGTATCTCTCCGACGATCAGCATGTCCGGTCGATGCCGCATCGAAGTCTTGACCAGATCGAAGAGTGAGACTTCGCCCGCCAAGCTCTCACCTAGACCATAGCTTCTTCTTGCAATGAGTGAAACCCAGTTCTCGTGGGGTAGATTGAGCTCAGCGGTCTCTTCAATTGTGATGATTTTGCTTCCCGGTCTAATTAGGCAGGCGAGAGCATTTAGCGCGGTGGTCTTTCCCGCGGCTGTGCCACCAAGAACCATGACAGAGGCTCTGTTCTCAAGGCTCATCCAGAAGTAGGCGGCCAGCTCTTCAGAAAACGTTCCAAGATTGATTAGATCTATTATCGAGTACGGATCTTCACGGAATTTTCTGATGGTGAAGGCCGTTCCGAAGGGGGTTACCTCTCTTCTGTAGCAGACGGCTAGCCTGTGTTTGCCTGGCAACGAAGCATCGACGATTGGAAAGGCCGAGCTCACGTGTTTTCCAGACATGTGAACAAGTTTCACTACAGAGTTGTTGAGTTCTTCGTCGCTATGAAACACTAGATTGGACTCGATGCTTTCGTACTTTCTGTGCCAGACATAGGCTGGTTTTTCGACACCGTCACACGAGATGTCTTCGATGTTTGGATCGCGCATGAGCGGGTCGATCCGGGCAAAGCCGATTAGATCTCGTTCCGCGTAGTAGAGGATTTTTGACCAGGAAACGTCAGGCAACCAGCCTAGGCTTATACGGTATTTGCTGACGATTTTCTCGGCTTCGCTGGCGAAGAACTCTCGCGGGTTCTCAATCTTGTCCTTCGGGGCCCCAATCTCTGCGATGAGGATGTCTAGGATTCGATCGTAGATACGTCTTTCAAGTAAATCAAGTTGAAGTTCGTCAAGAATGTACCTGAATTCGCCTGTGGAGGGATTTTGCACTATAGCAACGTGAACAAAGGGTTCATACAGTGAATACCTTTCAATAGTCTTGTAGCCCCTTGGCACTGGCGGCGGTGGGGGGGCTGGTGGGAGGATCTTTGCCTTGGGTTCGCCCCAAGATGTGGGGGAGAGCTTGCTGAAGAATGTGCGTACTTTCTCGTTGAACCGCTTGATTCGTAGCATTGTTGTTCTCCTATCCAATAGAGTGATGTTGTGTGTATTAAATCTTGCGTCTTACGAAAGCATACTTTTGCTATCAGCCCTTACCCCTGTAGTATTCTTCCCACTCCTTCTTCGAAACGAGGTCAGCTCCCCCGCCTGAACGCTTCTTCAACATTACAACGGTCACGATCGCTATTATTGCCAAGACTACAGCAAGCAGGATCCATATCAAGAGCGAATCCATGAAGCCTGCAGCAGGTGGCGGGAGATTGATAATGGTTGTCGTCGATTGTCCATCCGTGACAGTAATCGGTTGAGTTCTCGTGTCATGTCCCGTTTTGTTCACTTGGATCACATAAGAACCGGCTCTAACGTTGCTGAACTCCACATGACCGGTGGTGTTTGTTACACCGCTCAGAGGAGGCTGCCCGCTGGGTTCATCGATGGAAGCAACTGTTGCCCCGCTGACCGGGTTTCCATTCAGGTCCTGGACGCGAATGATGATATCACCACCAACGCCGATGGGATTGACAATCACTTCCACAGAACTCTCACCGCCTGCATATCCTGCCTTTGAGGCAGTTGCTGTGATGGTGAGGACAGTCCGTGTCTCCACACTTGGAGCGGTGAAGACAGCACTATAATTTCCATTCCTTTCATCTGTAACATACGAGAAATCCCCACCATTGTCCGATGTGAGTTCGACGACTGCACCCGACACCTCCGCGGGAGGCGTGAGGGTTTCATCAGTAACGTAAACTCTTATTGTTGTGTTTTCCTCAGAGATAGTATAGTTGGGGTGCGCCGTTGCCAGAACCGTCAGCGGTGGATCTATCAAATGTGTGCTTATGATGGTCTCTCCAGAATCGTAGCCCGCAGCCATGGCAGTTATAGTCACCGAGCCAGCAGTGTAGCTTGAGTAGAAGGCAGTCTTCGAATACGTGAGACCAAACTCAATCGTTGTAGATGAACCCACGTTTCCTATCGCGGTGTTCGAGGATGACAACGTTACCATGACAGGGCCAACAGGATCTCTAGCCGGTGCTCCGCTGGCGTCCTGCAATTGGACTGCAAGTGAATACTCCTGCATGTCTGCTGGCACTGCTTGAGGCAGGGGATAGACGGCTAGTTTGGAGGGGATGGGGCCGACGGTGGTCATGGTTGCTTGGCCGGAATCGTACCCAGATGTCGCAGCGGTTATCGTTGTTGTTCCAGATTTGAATGTTGAGTGGAAATTCGCCACTCCATAGGTGTTTCCGTTTTCTATTGTTAACGTGGAATCAACGTTGCCGACAGCGATATCCGAAGACGATAAGGCTACTGTTATGTCAGTTGGTGCTCGGGCGACATTGCCAGAAGCGTCCTGCAGCTCAACGCAAATCGACTCGTGAGTTACGCCCGAAGCTGTGATCCGTGGAGGCCCAATGAAGACCATTAGCCTTGATCCTGTCGCAACGCTGGATGTTCTCATAGCTGCGTCGCCAGAAGTGTAGCCTGACGCGATTGCAGTGATGGTAGTCGTACCGTCTAGGTCGGTTGTATAGAATGTGGCTGATGCGTACGTGCTACCAGATTCTATGAGGGTTGAGTTATCAACGGTGCCGAACTCGGTGTTGGAAGACGACAACGTCACATTGATGTCTCCGATTGGAGCGCGAGCTGGATTTCCATACGTGTCTTGCAGTTGCACCACGATCGATGTGTATGTTCCATTGTCACTTGGAAGCACAGGGGGGACACAATAGACGGCTAGTTTGGAGGGGATGGGGCCGACGGTGGTCATGGTTGCTTGGCCGGAATCGTACCCAGACGCAACCGCAGTTATCGTCGTAGATCCTGGCGTGAAAGTTGAATAGAACTGGGCGGAAGCACATGTCTTCCCTTCTGGTATGATGATTGTTGGATCAACGGAACCGATGTCTGTCTTGGATGACGACAGACTGACGACGGTGTCGTCAGGAGCTCTGGCTGGTCTATTGGTCGCATCTTGAACCTGCACGAGGATCGACTCATAGACGCCTCGGTCAGCTAGAACCTTGGAAGGCCCAACATAGACTCTCAGCTTGGTGGGAGATGAAGGGGCTGATAATGCCGTCCACCCTTCAGGATTGAGTGAGGAAATATATACAAAGAGAAGAAGTACTGCCAAATATCCGTACAAACTCTTCAGTTTCATATCATCATCTCTTCAGCAATGTTCAATGGCGCAATCTATTTGGACTTTATGATTTCTCAATATTTATGATATTTCAGTACTACAGATACCTATTGCCCCGTTCGGACCTTCTCGCAAAATCCCTTGTTGGGACTAGCCCTTGAACGAATTCTGTCTATGTTGAAAGGTGTGCCGCTTCTCCGCCTTCCATCTCGAAACTGCGGAAAAAAGGCTTCGGTCTCGACGCTATCCGAATATAGACTGCACGCGTTCTGGATTCTGTCGGCGTCAAAGAACCGTGCAGGTCACGACACACGAGATAGCTTTAAATGGAATTTTCTCGAAGCTATTATTAGGTGATGCGGGGCCACAGAATAGAAACTCCTTTCTCTCTCAGCATAGAGCGTTTTTTTGTAAAACTCTCGCGCGCCCCTCATCGCCAGAAAGGATTCGAGCGCAGCTCTGGTATTAGGTTCTATTTCACCAGGAGTGTGCATGGAAAGGTGTCGTTCGAATGATTGGCTTCTCTCTTGTAGTCTATAAGAACCTACCGTCTTTCATAATGCTCTCTTTCGTGTCAACGATTTCAACCGTTGCACTGGGATCGGTTACAAAGTCCCAATGCACAGATGACTTCGAGGTTCCTCCGTAGCCGCTGTTAGAGCCGAAGGCTACATGAACCGAGCCGCCCACTTTCTCATCTGTGAGGATATAGCCGATGGCCCTGTCGATCGCAGGATTACATCCTATTCCCAACTCAGCGATGTTCGTGGTTCGAACTTCCTTCTCTTCTTTCTTGTCAATCTTCAGACAGCGGGCGAAAGTGTCGATCATCTGGTCTTGGTTGAAACCTGCGATACATTCGTCCAGAAGCAGCTTTCCGTCCTTGAAGTGCAGGGTGATATCCTTGACGATTTTGTTGGTAAACCTATCCTTGGTGATTGGACAGTATAGGGTTCCTTGCCCGAAGTTTTCATGCGGGGCGATGAACAACTCTCCAGCTGGCAAGTTGTTGCCCAGATCATTCATCTCGATGTCATGGTCGTCGACGACGCCGTCATCCTCGTTGATGCGGCGGCCATGGATCTTGCACGTGAAGTCGGTGCCTTTCTTATCGGTAATGTGTACGATGTCCTTTCCTTTCAAGTGCTTCGCCAATTTCGACGTATAGCCTCTAAGCGTGGCAGCAGGCACCATTATGCCTTCGATGATCAAGCGTTCCAGATCGTTGTAGTCCATGTTGTAGAACTTCGCAGCTTCCTGTGTCGGCCAGCCAGCATAGGTCCATTTTTTTCCTTTGTTCGTTTCTTCGCCGTAGAGTTCCTTTCGTATGGGAACGGTGGCCTTCGTCCTTGCCTCAACTTTCTCTCTTGGAAACTTCGTCTGGATTTGCGGATCTTTGTACGGTTCCACCACGATGTAGGCGTCGGCTCCCTTAATCGTCCCTAAATAGTGTTTTGGAGTCGTTTCGAGGGTTTTTCGGGGAATCTCATCATAGATTCTAGCTGAGTAGTTGTCCGTTGTTGCCATTATCAGCGGTTGAGCGTCTTTCTTGTAGCATAAGATTCCGATCTCTTCAAGGAGGTCTTGGGTGTGGGTTCCTCCGCGTATGACAACGGCTTCTCCTCTCTTGAGGTTCATGCCGTTCACAATTGACTCAGCGCACTTCACGACTTTCTCTTTCGTTATCATACCGGCATCTCCATTTCAGTCTTTAAGTCAGAGCCTGTAGGAGCTTATTAAACCTGTGCTGTGCGTACGTAATGGCAATCTTCGGCAGCGAGAATCGGGAAGTGCATGTACGTGAACCTCGCTGCGCTGCTAATTCGCAAGATCACGGAATCGCCACTCATCCTTCTCTTTGAGGATGTCTTTCAAGATGGCAGTTGCTCGGTCTGAAGGCAATTGGAAGAAGAGTTTGCCGATGTGTTTGCAGATTCTCCGGATTCCTAGACCTTTGTGCCAGTCATCGCAGTTGTGAGTTAAGGTCTTCTTCTTGAGGTTGATCTCGATGGTGTAGTCTCTTATCTCCGCCTCGATCTTCTCGTCGGTTGTGCTTTTGATGGTGAGTTCGTTATCTTTGATTGCTTTTGCTCGGCTCACGCGGGCTTTGTCCGTCATTTTGAGGAGCAAGTCTTCCACGGTAAGTTCGGGAACGCCGATTCCAAAGTCTTCGAGTTTGCGTTCGTATGCTAAGGGTCTCTTTCTCAGGTTGTATTGAATAATCTTCTCTTTTACGCGGGTCTGTTCTGGCTTGGCTGCGTTGAGCATCTCAAGGATTTCGATGCAGTTCTCAGGGGCGTAGCCGTGGTAGTGGTTGTTGAAGTAGCCGTAGACCTTGTCGACCTTCTTGCTTATGTCTTCCACCTTGGGAACCCACGCTTCCAGTTCCGGCATGCTGTAGTGGTAGTTGTACCACGGGCGGACCCCTTTGCCATGCCAGCGTATGTATGCAAAATCCGCAGTGGTATGGATTTCTGGAGGCAAGAGCGGTTCGTCGACGATGGTGTAGGCTACGTTGTGTTCTTTCAGGAGTTTCCACGTTTCGTTTCTCATCCATGAGTGGTCACGGAACTCCGCTGCAAACTCGAAGTCTTGGGGGAGAAGCTTGAGAAAGCTGACTAGGTTGCTGTAGTCCTCTTCGAATATGAAGCTGGGCGGTAGCTGTATCAGGATTGCACCAAGCTTGCGGCTTGCTTTGAGCGGGTTCAGGAGTTCTAGAAAGCGTAGAAGATCGTTCTCGACTTTGAGGTGTGGATCGAGTCTCTTCTGGTGCGTTATGAGTCGCGGCAGTTTCGCTGAGAACTTGAAATCAGGGGGTGCGGTGCGATAGAATCCGTAGACTGTGGACTTGGACGGATACCGGTAGAAGGTGGAATTGATCTCAGTGGTTTGGAAGAATCGCGTGTAGTAGGTGAGCTTCTTCTTGCTCTTCTCGTAAAAGGGACCCACCCATTCCTTATAGCTCCACCCTGATGTTCCAAGTAGAACGTTGTTCAACAGCTTCACCAAACCTTGAACGACTCGAGCGCTTGGACTACCTCAGTGAGGCTACTATAGGTTTTTTCTGGGAGCTTCCGGAGCACGTGCGATGCACGGACTCTTTCCGTGTCGGTGAGGTCGATGAGTTTCCACCCTTGAGTGCGGACTAGTTGCGCTTTGTCGCTGGGAAACTTCATATCTTCTGCAAGGACTTCCTGCAATGAGCCTAGACCAGTGGACTTCGTAACCTTTGGGAATTTTCCCGTCTGCTTATAGATTTTGAGGCGGGTAGCGTCCCTATACATTCTCACGAAGTGGAAGCTGACAGCTACCTTCTCGTGGGCTCCTTTGGATGCTCTTCTGTCGATCTTCGTGAGCTCTCCATCTGTTGGCTGATAAACGTTGTGCGGACCTTTGCCGAAGAGGCGGGAGTATAGCACGTCAGATTTGTAGGCTGGTTCTTCGTCTCTTGAAAGGTCGATGCAGTGGATCATGTTATTGTCTTGCATTGTCTTGACGAGGTTGTGGTTGAGTGGTTCTTTGGCACCTCTTATCTCTAGGGCGATTCTGACGCCTTTGAGGTCAATTGATGAGAATAGATTGCGCAGGAGTTTGGTGTAGGTCTTTGCAAGTTTGAATGTTGGCGGCGTTTGCATATGCAGTATATCTGCCTTCAGGATGTTGCAGACGTGGATCATCTTCTCTAGGGCTTCAAATGTCCCTGGTTTAGGCTGGAACTTGTGCTTGTGAGTCACTACTCTGTTGCATCTTACTGCGAACTCGAAGTTCTGAGGAACCAACTTACGCCAAGATTCCACGAGTTTGAGGCTCGGTATCTCATAGAACGTGGAGTTTACTTCTACGAAGTCGAAAGCGCGCGAGTAGGCTACGAGAGGGTGTAAGCTTGGAACGTGAAAGTACGCCCAGCCTCCGGCTCCGATGAGGTATTGCATCAGCGTTTGACCTTCGAGGTTTCTATTTCAGTTCCCAGGCTTATAAAGTGGAAATGAAGGCTTTTCAAGTGGTGTGCACGCAGTAGTCGCTCGAGCGATCGCTGAAGACCCACGTGTGCTATGTGTGGAAAATCTGATGGATTAGTTCTGCTTTTCTCTTTCCGATCTTTGGAACCTTCTGAAGCTCTTCTGTGGACGCGTTTGCGATGTCGGAGACGGTGTCGAAGCATGTCAAGAGGTTGCCCGCTAGGATTTCGCCAATGGACGGTATGGACGA
>CAYFZQ010000019.1:0-24452 GCA_964347825.1 uncultured Candidatus Bathyarchaeia archaeon
TAGGCAACAACTTGACTGCGGTCTTTGTCGATCATGGGTTCATGCGGGAGGGAGAACCCGAACGCGTTAACGCGACCTTCAGTGATTTCAACATCAATCTTGTTTCAGTGAGCGCTCAGCACCGATTTCTGAGACGGCTGAAGGGAATCGTTGACCCAGAGGAGAAAAGAAGAGTCATTGGAGAGGAATTCATCAGAGTTTTCGAAGAGGTTGCCAAGGAAACCAAAGCCGACTTTCTGATGCAAGGCACGATATATCCAGACCGAATAGAGTCTGGCTTCAGAAAATTCTCCGACAAAATAAAAACTCATCACAACGTGGCAGGACTGCCCACGAAAATGGAATTCAAAGGCGTCATCGAACCCCTTAGAGACCTCTACAAAGATGAAGTCAGAAAAGTGGCAGGCAAGTTGGGATTGCCAAAGGAGATCGTCACAAGGCAGCCATTCCCAGGCCCCGGTCTCGCGGTGCGGACTATCGGAGAAGTAACGGAAGAGAAGCTTGACATCGTGAGAAGGGCAGACAAGATTGTGACGGAAGAGATTGAGAAGAGCGGATTGAAGGAGAGCCTGTGGCAGTATTTCGCCGTTTTGATGAATACGAAGAGCACGGGAGTTAAAGGTGATTCGAGAGCCTACGGATATACGGTTGCAGTTCGATGTGTCGAGAGCAAAGAAGCCATGACCGCCAGCTTCACAAAGATCCCATACGAGACTTTGGGGAAGATCTCCACGAGAATCACTAATGAGATACCAGAAGTCAGCAGAGTGGTGTATGACGTGACGCATAAACCACCAGCCACCATCGAATGGGAATAACCAGAAGAGAAACTAGCTACCTTTCTACAGATGCTACTTTTGCGCGGGCTCTTCTACAACGTCAAGGGCTTGTCCAATAATAAACATCTCGGGTCCGGTTGTCACCGACCCTGCCACAGCCCCCCAATCATTTCCGATAAGTCCTGTGGAAACATAGGGTACGCCACAGTTGATCGTCCCGACGTCCACTGGCACCTTCAAAACATCGGCTAAGACTTTCTCTTCCTCCTCTCTTAACATGGGGTGGGCCAACACACCTTTGTTGGTGGCGGTGGCCAGGGATCCGACGTAGGGTAACCCAGCGATTTCTCCCCGGACGACTTCAACGCCCAGCGTGTCCGCTATCTTCTTCATATCACTAGTCGCGATTCGTGGATCAACAACTGCACCGCGGTCATTCGTCAAAATGGAGTTTCCATAAGCGGTCCGCTTTGTCACCATTGTTGACATGTTCAGGTCTGAAGTCGTTCGTATAGCTTGCGTCTCTTTTTCTCGCACGAAATGCGGGAGGATTATGCCTTTGGAGTTTGCCCGTGAAAGCGCGCCTATGAGCACCGATTCTCCAATGGTGGTCTGGATCACCTCTGCCCTTAACCACTCTTTGAGTCCTTCAGCTTTGTTCTCGGGGAGCTGTGGCGGAACAATCACAACGCTATTCGTCGCGAGCGAGTATACTCCTATGCTCGCGCTTCCGAAAAGGGCAAAGAGGGAAATTCCCACGCGCTAGGCTCCCTCAGCGAGGTAGACGGTTACCACTCCTTCTTTGTCTTCAGTCACTCTAACTCTGATCTTTCGGGGAGGTTTCTGAATGCCTCGACTCCAAACCCGTTCATTCACATCGTTGCTGATGACCAGTCGTCGGGCTTCTTCGAACTCTTCCCCTGCACTGCCACTCTGCAGTTTCATATGTCTTTCTACAAAGCTCTTAATTAGCCGCACGGCGCGAGGCGCTCGCTTTCTCCGTGGAGAAATCCAAGCTCTACTCAAGGGAATGGTGTAGATTCTCTCTTCAACGAGCTCTTCTTCGACCTCTTCTTTCCGGCGTCGCTCAACTTCGGCTGCTTCGGCTTCCTCTGCTTCCTCAGCTTCTCTAACTTCTTCTTCTGGTTCCTCTTCAGCTGCCTTCTCCGTGACTTCGCTTGTGATTTGGGCTTCTTCTATTTCTTCTGCTTCTTCGGTCTCCTCATCAGTCGCAGCTTCTTCTGGGCTCTCTTCGCCACTGGTCTCGCTCTCTTCAACTTCTGCGGCTTCTTCCGATTCATTGTTCATGATGTTCCCTCAAGCCTTGATTTTGCCACGTCTCCAGTGTCTTCGTTTCGGGCTTGTCCTGACCTTTCCTTGGGTCTTTGCGATAACCCATGTGGGAACAGGTTTGCTCTCTTTTCCAGCCTTCGCTAGCCGCCGTTTCTTCGCTGTGGGCTTATTTCTTGCCGTTCTCAAACCCTCCGAATCTTCGGCTCTCGACGATGGGACTGTAATCGAATCAGTATCTCTTTAAGCTGTTCATCTGTGATTGGAATGTTTGCTCTCCCCTGCTGGGCAATCTGGATCAACTGTAGTTCTAACTGCGAAGCGAATTCCGGTCTAACCATCTTTATATTATTGAGCCGCCGTCTCGCATCAGGAGTAAGGATTCGACGAAGAACCGCTTGCTTCTGCATTTCGACTTGCTGTTGAACTTGGACTCGCTGCTGTTCTTCGGCTAGGCGCTGTTTCAGATTGAGCAGTTTCCTCTTTCGCAATTCTTCGAGTTCGTCCTCGCTCATCCCAGGCACCTAGTACTTCTTCAGTTCTGGAAGCGTTTCCTCAAGTTCGCTCTTGATTTCCGTCGAAAGCCTGTCCAGGAGTCGCCTTCCGTCGCTTGTGACTACTCGTCCTCGGTTTCCCCGAGTCTCTACCAGTCCCGCGGCGTCGAGTTGCTGCAGGGCTTTCCGGATAATCGAGCCGCCCCCTTTTCGCGCATGTTCAGGCTTCACCCCGAAGTCAGCCCTGCCTCCATATTCTGCACGTAAGCGCTGCACGCCTACAGGGCCCTTTACATAGATTTTTCGCAGAAGAGAAGCGCATCTGGTGAACCACCATTCTGGGTTTTGCGGCGGTCTTTCAGCGTGCACCCCAGTCTTGACGAAGGATGCCCACGGAGGAGGCGTTATTACATCATGTTCTTCCTTCAGACGTACAGCTGCCCTTTTGATAAGAATAGATGCTGGAACGTCATAAGGAGTCGGCAAGAGTCTTCTCCTTGAACCCAGTTTTTCTCTGACTAATTACGAGGCGTCTTATAAAGACTTTTCACCTTCTCGTTTTCGAGGTCGATACAATATGAAGGTGTGGCCTCGCAGATCAATTAGTGTTGATTCTGTTTGTTCTGATATCTTTGACGCTAGGTATTTCGCTGGTTTCTCTTTCAGTGCAGTCTTCAATATTCGCACTTTCACAATTTCCCGATTCTCCAATTGGCGAGAGACTTCATTAACCACCTTTCGCGTTGCCCCTTCCTTGCCAACCCGAATTGTTGGTTTTTCTGCACTCATCTCACGCCTTATCTGACGCTTCATCCTGGAGGTTATCAATCTTTACGCCTCAATGGTATACGAGAGTGCCTACCACACTTAAAGCATGTAACGACAACGTGCGGCTCCCGTTTTTTCCGAATACGGACACGACAACTCACTCCTGGCAATATAAAGCTCTTACAATGCCTACAAACAAGCCGCCTATATTCCGTGGGAAGTCGTACCCGGGTTGCCATTGCAATCCTTCGGGCAAGGTCTACGTAGCGTTGCGCCAATCCAGAATCCTCACGGATTACCTTCTTGGCGAGTTCAAAAAGAGCTCGAATGCGTTGAAGTGCTATCTGTCTTTTCGCCCGCATTTTCGTTGTACCCTCTTTGCGTGCGTTCGATTAAATCTTTTATTCAGCCAAGAAGGCTTCTTGCATTGAAGGCCTAAGCGTGTTAACTCTCGTATTGACCGAATCTGCGCTCGAACCCATTCCCCAGAGCTTATGGAAACATCCACTTGTCAGGCGTCACGCGAAAAAGCGGAGGAAGCATCCTCGATTCCTTCTTTTAGATAGATCTTATCACGATGCGGCGATGAAGAGCCTCAGAGATAGCGAAAAACGGGGACGCCCGGACATCGTTCACTTTGCTTTGCTCGAAGCGTTGGGGACGCCGCTCAACAAGGAAGGCTATCTCCGAATTTATGTTCACACGATCAACGATCACGTCGTCCAGGTCAATCCTGAAGTCCGGCTGCCTAAAAACTATACTAGGTTTGTAGGTCTTTTCGAACAGTTGTTCCAGTTGAGACGCATCCCACCTGCTGGACCCGCCCTCCTTCTCTTGGAACGTAAGGATCTGGATCAGCTCCTTCAAGACAACGAATGCGATTATGTCTTGGCATTTAGCACGAAAGGTTCACGCGGAAAATTGGACGAAACCATGCAGAAACTCCAAGCCGGAGAACGGCCCACTGTACTCATCGGGGGGTTTGCACACGGCCACTTCTCTGAGACAACAGCCAAGTTGGCCGATGAAATTGTGTGCGTTGATCCGGAGATGTTGGAGGCTGGGGTCGTAACGTCGCGGGTGATCTACGACTACGAACGTGCAATTTCCTTGCCTACGAAAAGACTGAACCAATAGCTTTTGGAGAATTCAGACCTTAGCACCTTTTGCCTTTTCTTTCCGAATCCTCCTGCTCTAAGCTATAGCGGGTTAGTCGATCGAGAACCTCTGGACAAGCTTGTATGCACTCTTGCACCAGATGGAGATACCGTCCGACCCTCACGCTCTCAGGACTTACCTCCACAGCCTTTCCATCAATTACCACGTAATGCCGGCATGGAATATCTGATCTGGTTAGGAACTTGGCTTGATTCAAGGCGGCATGCAGCGTGAAACAGTGAGGCGACCCATCAACCGTCAACAAAGTGATTTCCCTCGGCGGTGAACATGCCAAGATGGACGCCAGCTTCCCCATTATCAACCCTGGATTTTCAGCCGTTGGACAACTCGTCAAGACCACGCGTTCCTTCATAAACTCGTTGCATAGGTCTGAAAAGACGGCTTGAGCACATTCACTAATCAGAAGCAAAGAGGCGTCTCTTAGAAACGGCGCTTTTACCCAAGTTTCCAATAGTCTCATACAATCCCTCATTTGCGCTACAGGTGTTGGTGCGGCCGCCGGGATTTGAACCCGGGATTGCAGGCTTGGAAGGCTTACACCATTTGACTGTGTCCTAAACCAGGCTAGACCACGACCGCAGACAATCGCACCAAACCCAAAAGAGGCTGCCCCCGCAAAATATCTATTGCGGTATAGTTGAGGAACCTACATCGGGGCCAATACTCATACGTAGCTTCAGAAAGCTTATATGGATGGATAATCCATCCATATTGCGTAATGATGCTATCCTCAACTCGCCAGCTCACGCTTCTTTCGGTACTAACCGCTGTATGCTTAGGTGTTCAGTTGACGCCACGACCGCCAAATGTTGAGCTGACCTCCCTGATTGTCTTCCTCGTTGGGGCTGTTTTTGGTATTCCCTTTGGTGCAGGACTTGGTGGCTTAGTCATGTTGATTAATGGATTTTTCTCGCCTTATGGCTTCGCTGGTCTGCTGCTTCCTTTTCAGATGGTCGGGATGATTATCGTGGGAATCGGAGGCGGAGTTTACGGACGCGCAAGGGAAAACGGGTACAATGTGAGTTCAGCTATTGAATCCGCGATTGGAGGCGCCTTTCTCACGCTTGTTTATGACTTGATCACAAACTTCGGAGTCGCCGTGTCGCTGTGGCTTGCTGGAACGCCCATCTCGCTCGCGATAATCAACGCCATCATTTCTGGCGCTCCGCTCTCCCTGGTCCACGTCGTGTCTAATACGTTGGTTTTCGCAATGCTCTTCTTCCCACTCACAAATGCTCTGCAGAAGTTTCTAAGAGGTAGAAACGGTTGGAAAAAAGAACCTTCACTTACGTATCGTTAGGTCTCCTGGTCTGGGCAATCTCAGGCACTCTCAGTGCCGCTTACTACCTTGTTCAATACAGCATGTACCGCCAAGAATACAACAATCTTGTAGACACCTTGGAATCTGTCTCCTTAAGCGTTGACATCCTCATTAGTTACGGTAACGACACGAAGACGTGGAAGAACGCCACTGTACTTCCTCTCAACTCAACAGTGTTCGGGGCAATCAGCGAAATAGCCGATATAGAGTATCAAGATTATGGAGGGGAACTAGGAGTGCTCGTCACTTCCATAAATGGACTAGCGGGTAACACGACCCACGGATGGCTTTATTGGCAGTGGGATGACAAGGAATCAGCTTGGATGATGCCAGAGTATTCAAGTGCTAGGTTTCTGCTTCACCGCAACGATGTGATTGCCTTCACATACGTAAGCTACAGCACGTGGCCGCCTCCCCAACCCACCTAAACGCCGTTGGGAAGTTACTGTTATAAACCGACAAATTTGATAGTTAGTACACGAGGCAGAGGGGCGCGGAGTGAGCTTTCTAACGGTCCTAGAAGAGGTCACAGGCAAAATCGCTCCTGGACGAACCCCCTCATTTACCGAAGGTCATGTAATCAAAGCGCTGGAAACAATAGACACGCGAAAGATCGTAGGCCGGCAAAGGCTGGCAGAGGAATTAGAATTAGGAATGGGTACAACAAGAACGCTCATCGACCATCTGAAGAGACAGACGCTAGTCAAGGTCTCAAGAAGAGGAATCACGCTTTCACAATCGGGAGAAGAGCTGTTCTCCAATCTGAGGACCCACATCAGCAAAGGCGTAGAGATTCCGCCGAGCCCCTTGACGATAAGCGCTCACAATATTGCGGTGCTCATCAGAAATATAGGTGACAAAGTGAAGAGCGGCTTGGAACAACGAGACGAAGCTATTAAGATGGGCGCCACGGGAGCTACAACTCTAGTCTTCGCCCAAAACGAATTATCAATGCCAGGAGTCAAAGAGGAAATCTTCAAGCACGCACCACGCATTCGCCATGCGTTAATGTCCAAGCTGAAACCAGAAGAGAATGATGTAATTATAATAGGAAGTGCCCAGAGGAAGCAGACAGCAGAGCTCGGCGCCATAATGTCAGCCCTAAGATTATTGAAACACTAGAAATGCCCCAGAGAGTTCGGGACATGGCTTCGAACGTTGGTGCGGCCGCCGGGATTTGAACCCGGGTCGTCAGCGTGGCAGGCTGCTCTTACTCTAGATTGGCACCGAGATAAAGAAGATTTCCTTGAATATTTAAAATCCCAGCAGTTCAATCCAAGATATGAAAAATGTATCCTTAGTTATCTAAGAAGATTTGTTGAAGTTATCAGTCAACCAATGGATATTGTGAGAATCTTTTCCCCGCTAAGTCGAGGGCAACGGCACAACTTAAATCGAGCAGTAAGACTTCTCATCAATTTCTACGAGATTAAAGGCTTCAATCGAGATTATCTGAATACTTTGCGGAAAGCAATTCCTAAGGATAAGACTGGAGTGGACCTAAGAGTTCCAAGCGAGCAGAAGATATCAGATTCTCTCAGCCATCTAAACTCAGCCTGCTTCAAGTATCAAGTTCTCTACAACCTGCTCTTGGATTCTGGTCTCCGCTTGGTTGAAGCTGTTAAGCTGATAAAGAGCTTTAACCCCACCGAACTTGAGCATCTAGAGGGCTTCTACCGAGTAGCGCTAGGCGAGTTCCGTGGTAGTAAGCAGGCTTACTATGGCTACTTCACTGAGAGCACATTCAAGCTAATCTCAGACTTGGACAATTCGGTGGACCTAACCGCTCGTAACGCGTCCCATTATTATCACAAATATGGCTACATAGCGCCTAAATATCTCCGCAAGTTCGCCTTCGACAACATGATTGCACTCGAGATTCCTGAGAGCGTGGCAGATTTCATTCAAGGGCGAGTTCCCCACCGGGTCGGAGCCAAACATTACATGGCTCTCAGAAGGCAAGCTGATCGGTACTACCAGAGATACGCTGAGTGCATTGGCAGGATTAGGCAAGCATCTTTGTAGATCAAGATCGCTTTGTAGCTGTAACACCAAAAAACAGCGCTTGCGATTGATCCCTTCTTTCTCGATATCCTCAGTCAGTCTAGTCAGTCTTACCTCTTCGTGTTTGTCAAGCCATGCATGCAGATCAATAGCGGTCAACCACGACGAATGCACATGCTTCTTTTCCATGCTGGCTCGTGCGCGATGCTTTCCAGAAGGTGGACCTCGCTCCTGCGAGATTCGTTTTCGCATCTAGCTCATTCAAAGCGTCTGCACTACTGTATGAGGGTTTTCTTGGCCTCATCAATCCACTTGGACACTCGCTTCGGTGATATCTGCAGCTTCTCGGACAGCTCTTTTGGATCAATATTCGTTAAGTCTTGAACAGTGTTCACACCGCAAGACCTGAGTTTCTCGGCCCGAGCGGCCCCGATCCCTGTTATACTGGTCAGATCTGCCGGTTTTCTGGGGATTATAGATTTTGTTTTCTCGTGCCCCTTCTCCACCTCGTTCTTTGCGTGGAGAACACGCGTTAACGTGATTTCGATCGTGGAGACCATGCGCGCTCTGTTTTCACCCTCTCGCGGTGGCATTTCTTCCGTGCCCAAAGTGATCTGGTCGATGGTTAAGTCTTTCATGAATCGGTGTCGAGCGATTTCGGCGGCGTCGACGGCGGTCGTGATGGATCGTCCTCGCGCTTTCAACGTCACCTCGTCAGCGTTGGATCCGCTGAAATTGGTGATGATCGCTAGCACATAGTTCATGGGGGGCTTTCGCCCCACGTATATGACGTTTGGTTCTCTAGGCAAGCTTTTCGACTTCCTCTTGTCGGTGTCGGCCGCTATATAGATGGGTCCCGCTTTTAAGTTCTGCCAGTATTCTCCGCTAGGGCGTGCATGCACATGGCACGTAGGTGAAAATGCATGCATGCGAAGCTTCACGAACCAGACTAGAGGCATGGGTGCAGCAATATGCTAATGTAAAGAAAAAAGTGTAGATTTTGCACTTTGACAACTATTACTAAAGAAATCTTTTAAGTGGCAACTAAGAACCTATGGAAACGATTGGAGAACAACAACATGAGCAAACCGATAAAGGAGATAGAGGGTATTGGAGCAGCTTATGCTGAGAAGCTTGCGAATATGGGCATAAGCACGGTTCACGCTCTACTTGACAAAGGCTGCACAAAGTCAGGACGAAAGGAGATAACAGAGAAGACGGGCATTTCTGAAACATTGGTCTTAGATTGGGTAAACATGGCAGACCTGTTCCGAATTGAGGGAATAGGCGAAGAATATTCAGACCTGCTAGAAGAAGCAGGAGTGGACACTGTAGTAGAGCTTTCAAAGAGAGACCCTGAGAACCTGCATGCTAAAATCAAAGAAGTGAATGAACAGAAGAAACTTGTGAAGCAGCTCCCAACTCTTGATACGATGAAGAAGTGGGTAGAGAACGCCAAGACTTTGCCAAGGAAAGTTGAATACTAGCTCGACTTCAAGGCTCTGAACTGAACCTCCCCAACATCCCTTTTTTTCTCGGATTCCTGAATCATATTCTATAGCTGACCGAGCTTGCTTTCTTTTGGACAACCAAGGGATTCCTGATTTTTAGAGATGTTTCTTCTCCACTGAGCCTGTTGACGAAGCTCATATGAACATTTCCTGTCTTGTAGACTGTGAATTTTATTCTGAAAATTCCAACGTCGATTTCCTTGACTTCCATAATCGGCTTTCCTATGTCGACGTTTATCCTTCATGTAAAGCGGAGGTTTCATCGAAAATAAGTCAAGTTACTCTGAACGACATATTTCTGAAACCGACATGCACACGCATAATCCGTCGCGCGCGCATGCATTACAGAGAATCTAAGGGCATATCCTTTCCTTTATACCTGCTCGCGCACCTGGCTCAGCGTGCTTTTGTCGCTTTGTAGGCATCCCAGCTGTTCACTATGTTTTGCATGAGTTCTGGTTGGATGTCGTAGAAGGTCTCTACCTTTCCCTCTGGAAAGAACATCCTAATCAAGAAGCCTCGTTCAAGTCTGTCCATTTTAGACATACTTACCTCCGGCGTCCTTGGAAGGACATCCTTGTATTTGCGGGAAAATTCTTCAAGGACAGGTTTAATGCATTTTTCCATTAACTCTTTGTTTGTCACGGTTTCCAGATGAGGGAAGCCCATTTGGAAGGAGTAGTCGATTATGTTTCGTTTGCTGGAATAGTTGAGGATGGTGCTGTCTAGGACTTTCCTATTCGGTATCTCCGTGATGTTGTAAGTAGGCGTGTATATCTTCGTATAGTTGATGGTGACCTCGCGGACTTCTCCTTCCACGTCTCCGATCTTCACATAGTCCCGGACCATAAAGGGCCGCGATATCATGAGGTAAAGACCCGCAAGGAAGTTCCCCACAGTCTGAGTGGACGCAAACCCGATGGCGGCTCCAGTTAAAGCGGAAACGCCCACAAACCACTCAGTGGGCATGCCGAAGTGAGCTAGGAGAGCAACCAGGCCAACCGCTACGATGATAATTCTCGCGGTGAGCTTGAAGATGTTCTCGACGTGAGGCTCTAGGTTCAATCTTCGCGAATATCGAGCGATTGCCCTGCGAATTATTCTGTCAGCGATAAGTACTGCAACAATAACAACCAATCCGACTATGATGAGCAGGATATTCTCTGTTGTGAAAAACTCTGAAAAGTCGTTTCCCACCATTTGAAACTCAGTGTTCATGATCAGGGTCGATCCTGATTTTTTCGTAGAAATTTTCTACAGCTTCTATGTTCTCTTCAATTGTGAAATCATGTCGCTTCTGTAACACTGTTTGCCGAATCTCGTGGGCTGCATCGGTGTTCAGTACCTCTGCCAACTCTTCGATATCCTGAATAACGAGTCCCACCTGATGTTTTTCTATGAATCGCTTCTGGGTTCTGTGAGGAAAGGATAAGACAGGCAGTCCGCAGGCGATGTATTCAAACAGTTTGTTCGGTAAGGTGACATTCAGATGTGCTCTATTCTTAGCAGCGTTGAATCCGGCCCAACCAAAATCATACTTGGTGATTTCCTGAAGCAGGGTGTTGGGAGTTAGGTGACCATGGTAGTGCATGAATTCGCTCGTTTCAGAGAGTGCCTTGAGGTCTTCATTAGGGCGGGAAACAAAGATGTGGATATGCATTTTATTCGCCGCCATCTCTTCGAAGATGCCCGTTAGGTCATAATGACTACCCGGGATTTGAGTATCGACGGTACCTTCGTACACGATGTGTATTTGACCGTCTTCGTCAGATACCTTGTTCGCCAAACGGGTGGGGATGGCGCATCTTGATACGTAGTTTGGAAACACTAGATCCCGATTTGGATCTACTTGATACTTTTGTTCGACATAATGGCTTAGCCCCTCGTTTACGTAGATCCGGCCATCACTTTGTTCATTCACGAACCTTTCGATGGCTAACACCTTTACGTCAGCAGGGTCCACGGATCCAATTCCATACTTCGTTTTTCTGAGAGATAAGACATCATGATTATCGTGGATTACTGGTACATTACTTCCTGATTGGAGTGCGGAGGCTGTCAAGAAATCTGGGGCATTATGGCTGTGAATAATATCTATGTCATAGTCTCTCACGGCATCTTTGATGCCTCTTTCTGGATCTTTCCTGTCTAGTTTGACGAAATCGTTGAAGAGCTCATCGCCGCAGCCATAAAACTCAGTTAGGGTTTTCCCTAAATAGGCAAAAACGACTTCAACCTTCTGTCCAAATCCGTTTGTGAATCCTTGAGCGTATTTCAAAGCTCTTATGCACGGCTGACGCTGTAAAAACAGTACTCGCACTATCTAGGTCTCCGCAGGTCACATGCGTGCGCCAGTGCTGAGTTCATGTCGAGCTTTTGGACTAGCTCTTTCTTTCTGTTTCTGATGGTGACTTCGGTGACGTCGGCCGCTCGGCTGAGTTCGGTTTGTGTGAGTCGTTCACCGGTTAGTTGGCTTGCTATGTAGACTGCTGCTCCGGCAAGTCCTGAAGGATCTTTTCCAGAAGTCAGGTGGGCTTTTTGTGCCCTTGTGACGATTCGCGTGGCTACCCCTTCCGTCGTCGCCGAGGCTCCTGCTTTCCCTGCTATCTTTGCCACGTAATCCAATGGAGATTCTATAGGCATTCGTATGTCCAGTCTTTCGAGGAGTAGACGGTAGCATCTTGAAAGTTCCTTTCTGTCTTTGATGCTTGCTTCGGTGATTTCTTTGAGAGTTCTTGGTGTTTCGGTGAAACGACAGGCAGCGTAGAGGGCGGCTGCTGTGATGGATGCTATGCAACGTCCTCTCACTAGGTTTTTGTCCAAGGCTTTTCTGTAAAAGACAGCCGCCGTTTCTTGGACTGAGGTTGGGATGTGGAGCTTTTGTGTGAGGCGTTCGAGTTCATTCATCGCTTGCATCAGGTTTCTAGCCTTGGATTCATGGATTCTGGATCGAACGTGCCATTTTCTGAGGCGCCACATTTGACGTTTTGTCTTTGATGGAAGTGGCCGGCCGAAGGCATCTTTGTTGATTCTGATTACTGTTGACAGTCCTTTGTCGTAGCGTGAGTATAGAGTAGGTGCCCCCGTTCTTGGTCTTGATAGTTTTTCTTCCAGGGTGAAGGCTCTCCATTCTGGTCCGCGGTTTAGCAAAGTCTCTCGAATGACTAATCCGCAATTGTAGCACACAGCCTCGCCGGTTTGCAGATCCTTGATTAGGCTTTCGCTTCCGCATTCTGGACACTTAGAGTAGGTAATCACCTGTTGCGTCATCTTACAATGTTCCTATGCTGCATGCATGTGCGCATGCCTGTGCTTAGGGGAAGGCGGCAAAACGTGCAAAAGTGGAAATTGCCGGAATTGCGCCTCCTAATAAGCGTATTCGTACATACTCGTAACGATATAAAAAGGTTCAGTCTGAGATTTCAGTTTGTCATAGACTCTTTTTACATCTATTCTCCTAAGTCGAAATCTACGCATCCTTCTTCACCTGTTCAATAATTAGCCGATTCCCATCAATTCTCACGTTAACTCTAGTTGGAAGCCTGAAAGGGAACTGGCTGTCCTTCACCACATCGGCTGACACATAGATATATGCTGCTTTGACTCCCTTAGCATGATAAATGCGACCCTCTTTTTCTTTCATGTGTGCCATCTAGCAATTACTGACCGATGAATTACTTAAGTATTTGCTTAATATTGTTATCCAAATGTTTATATTAATTCCCTCGTTTCTTACTCGCGGAGAAACCAAATGTTAAGCTCAAGGGAACGAGAATACCTCGGAAATCCAGAGAAGTTCGATTCTAACTATGCGCGTGTGCTGCGTCATCGCATAAGGGAGAAGGTTGAAGAACTTAGAGAAGAAATACCATTGCTGTTCCGTGGCGACGTTATAAAATCTCTTAACGGCATTACGGAATTCTGTAACGGGTGCGCTCTGGAAAAAAGCGTGGAGCAAGCTTCTTTCAATGGAATATTGGTGCGGCCGCCGGGATTTGAACCCGGGTCGTCAGCGTGGCAGGCTGATGTCCTAACCAAACTAGACTACGGCCGCCAGTATTCCTTGAAGCTGAGTCTGACTTAAGCGTTTTCGCCCCCTCAGACGCGCGCATTCTCCTAAACAGGTACCGCACTCCTTTGTTCAGAGGTCTCTAGGTATCCATACCGTCCGGAAAGGGTAAGTTTGCATCAGTCGTTACGTTGAGGCCAATTTTACTCAACATCTTTTCGTTGCCTTCATTCAGAAGGTGTGTAGTGTGCATCTCACACCCCCTCAGTTTCTCCAGTGTGCCTAGACATTTCTGAGCGTTCTTGTCTGTCACAGCACTTGCCGCCAATGCGTTGAGGATCTCTTTCACATCTAGTGACGTGCTGTGGAATCCGATCGTGTTCTTCAGGTGGATCATACTCTGGATTACGTCGGGCGATATCACGTCCACGTCATCTGGGATGTTTGCTAAGAGTTTCGTAGCATTGAGTAGGGCTGCTGATTCGGCGTAGAGGAGGGGTGAATTCTTGCCTGTTACGATGATGGCTTCGCCTCCCTCGGAAAAGATTTCGACTGCGGCGCCACAGAACACATCTTTGTAGCCTTTGTTTTCTTTCTGTCGCGCGTCTGCTGCGGCAGCTCTGGCTGGTGGGACGACTGCCCGGTCTTCAGGTTTGACCCCTGCTTTCTTCAGGATGCGTTCCATTCGCTCCACGGTCCGGTAGAGCGTCTCACCTTCGACGAATTCGCTGTGATATCGGAAGTAACGTCGGACGAGTTCGTCACGGCTGGCTGCTCGGACGACATCGTCGTCAATGATGCCTGCTTTGGCCATGTTGACGCCCATGTCCGTGGGGGATTTGTATTGCGCCATAGGGTCGTCTTGGTCGACGATTTTGTCGATGATCTTTTTCATGATGGCGAAGTTTTCTACATCCCGGCTGTAGTTGATCGCCGTGGTTCCGTAGGCGTGGTGGTGGAAGGGGTCGACGATGTTGTAGTCGCCGAGGTCGGCGGTGGCGGCTTCGTAGGCGATGTTGACGGGGTGGGTGAGGCTGAGGTTCCAGATGGGGAAGGTCTCGAATTTGGCGAACCCAGAGTGGACGGCGCGTTGTCGGTCGTTGTAGAGTTGGGCCATGCAGAAGGAGAATTTGCCGCTGCCGGGGCCGGGGGCAGTGACGGCGACGATTGGTTTCTCTGTCTCGACGTATTCTTGGTTGCCGTAGCCGCGGTCGCTGACGACGAGATCGAGGTCTTGGGGGTAGTCAGGGATCTCATAGTGGACGAAGACGCGTAACCCTCGGTGCTGCAGTTTTTGTCGGAATTTTTTCGCGACGAGTTCGTTCTTGAAGCGGTTGATGACGACAGCGGAGACGTCGAGGCCTCGCTCGCGCAGATCAGTCATGTCTTTGAAGGCTTGGTCATCATAGGCTAGTCCGAAGTCGCGTCGGATTTTGCGCTCGTGGATGTCCTTTGCACTGACGCAGAGGACGAGTTCGATTTGGTCGCCGAGTTGCCGGAGCATCTGGACTTTGGTGTCCACGTCAAAGCCGGGCAGGACGCGGGACGCGTGATAGTCATAACACAGCTTGCCGCCGAATTCGAGGTAGAGTTTGTCGAATAGCGCAACTCTGTCCAGAATCGCTTTGACCTGCACCTTCAAGTATCCTTGGGTGTCAAACCCGATTTTCCGAATCATGGACCAACCCTGATGCGAGGCGACCAACTGATTAACATGTGCTTTCCCGCGGCGTCTCCCAAGCGGTAGCCTCTAACAAGTGTCACCTTGAGTTCATAAAACTTGTTTGAATAGGTATCAGCAGTCACACACTTGCATGCATCGCCACTCGTAGCTTCATTTTATTGCAGTACCCCGCCTTGTGCTGCGCCAAAATCTCTCCCAATCGTTGTGCTATACATGCACCGTCTTGCGCTCCGCAGCTTCGAATGCCCATCGACGGGCTTGAGTTCTTCAGGAAGCGCACATGAGGTGCTGCGGGGGTGATCCAAGTAACATTGTGGTGCCGAGGGCCGGACTTTTACGCGCGACGACTGGAGATATCCCCCGCAACCTCCCCCTTTTTTCTGACATTTTCCAACTTTCATATTTTTCCATTATCTGGTGTACAACCTACCTCTCGGTATCGGTTCGCCCTGTGCCAAAAGAAAGAGATTGGATGGGACCCACGTAGTCTACAGGTGGTACTTCAACTGGTGGCATATTGACAGGTGGTGTCTCAACGGGTGGCGTATCGATGGGTGGTGCATCAACTGGTGGTTTATCAAAATTGGTAGTTTGTGCGCGCCCGTGCGCAAAAGTTGGTTTTGCGAGAATGCAGGCCCGTTGTGGGGACCTGTCTACCTCTTCCCCGGCCAGAAGGCCCCATAGATGATGATGGAGAAGAGCAGAAGGATGAATAGGACCAGGAGAACCGTGCTGCTCGAGGTTGCGATTTCTTCCAGCAAAGGGCATTCACAGTAAGGAGACAGACAATTAGTCATAAAAGCAGGCTTCCGCCTGTCGAAATGAGTAGCGATTAGAAGTATACATACTTCTATGCCCGCGTAGGAGGATCTCAGACACGCGTGTGCATCTAGAAGAGACGTCCAGCTCTGTGATTCATGTTCTGTATTCATCAAGCCTATATGAGCGCCACGTGGATAATTGAGACTGCGGAAAGGCGTAACATTTGAGTCCACTACTCGAAAAGGCCAAGAACGCATTTGCTCGGAAGGAGAAAGAGGACGAGAGGGAAGACGAATCTTCAACCGAACAAGACACCCCTTTCTCCTGTTCTCACGGCTTTGGGTATCTAGCAACGCGTCACAAAAGGGCACGTACTCCCAATGAATGCTCAGCCTGTGTGCAAATGTTGGAATGCAGAAAGTCGCGTGATTAGTCTATGACCTGTTGGAAGCGGGTAACCATAACCAGAACACTTCTCACACGATACCACAATACAACCCGTGAAGAGGCTACCTGCCCCCGATGCGGACACGATTTTGGGACAGAAGAAATCGCTTGGAGCCACACCATTGGCAGGCTTGGTTCAGTCAAGTACTACTGCGAAGAGTGCTACAAGGAACTGTGGGTGTAGAAGGAAAACTGCACTTGCCCGCGCATGGATGTGGTTATCAACGATGTTGCTTTCGTTGGTTGCAGCAGTTCTCTATGTCAAGATCTCCGCAGGTATGCACTTTTAAGACATGAAATGAACCTAGTCTTAATCGTTGGACTGGAGGATAGTTTTTGAGAGAGATGAGAAAGCCCTGGGGAAAAGAGATCTGGATTGCACAGGAAAGAGAGTATGGTGGAAAAATCCTGATCATGAAAGGAAACCACCACACATCTCAACACTTCCACAAGGACAAGAAGGAAACAATCTACTGCTTCAAAGGAGAGGTAGATATCGTCTTAAACGATAGAGTGGTCACGTTGAAAGAAGGAGATGACATAACCCTTATTCCTCGAACAGTCCACAGGATAATAGGCAAAGCAAACTCAGTTCTATTCGAAGTATCAACGCCACAACTAGCTGACGTAATAAGACTTGGAGAAGAATAGAGCATGCATTCATCAGACGTGTATGCTTATCTTGAAATCCGTATCCCAGGCACTACCCTTTACCTTCAATACAGAATAGAATTTGAGATTACCTAGTAAATGAGCGCGCGCACGAGACCTATTGTTTTGACAAGCATGCATGCAAGAAATCAAAACATTCTGAATGGTAAGCTTTGAGTACGTCTGCGAACAGGACGATCTCAGGTTCTTCCGGAAGCGGAAGTAAACGTGTCATGAGCTTACGCAAATCAACATGAAAGTGCCGAGGGCCGGACTTGAACCGGCGACAACCCGGTCTTCAGCCTCACCCCCACGTACAAAGTACAGTGAGTCGGGTGCTCTCCCAGTCTAAGCTACCTCGGCCTATTCAAACATGACTTCCAAGTTGGTTTTAAGCTTTCTCCGGGGGTGGCGTCCGAAAAACGTCTCTAGCCCATGTGATAGTTGAAAAGACACTGCGTGATTTTCGGGCAGATTAAACATTCATCTGGAATCGAATTACTCTTTGGAAGCTTCTTCAGATATCCAAAGTAGTGTTGACATACCTCTTTGACCGCGATCGTGACTTTTGACAAGCAGTAGGGGCAGGCGCAGAAAGTCCTCGTTGGGTGTCTTGCAGGATCACTTACGACCAGCACTTTCCGAAACATCTTTCTACACCTAACATGCGGGCAAGCCTCTGGTTCATCGAGGTCGACTATCCTTTGGAGTTCCAGTCTCCGCGTTTTCGAGGTGTTTTGAAC
Organism: uncultured Candidatus Bathyarchaeia archaeon; assembly: GCA_964347825.1. Lineage (GTDB taxonomy): Archaea > Thermoproteota > Bathyarchaeia > Bathyarchaeales > Bathyarchaeaceae > CAYFZQ01. The sequence goes on from CAYFZQ010000019.1 coordinate 17,643, forward strand.
GTCGCTGGCGTCGAGCGTCACCTGCGTGTCTCCATGGTGAAAACGTGGTGGACATATGATATAGTTTAATTCGGATAATGCAATATGTCGAGAAGAGATACCAACGGGGCGCGAGTTTCGATTTCTCACGTTTACAATAAGAAGACGTTTAGTCAAAATCCGCAATAGCCAATTAGGAATAAAGCATTTTAATGAATTGCACATTAAGAACCGTATGGAGAGGTTTTCCAATGCTTTTAGAGGCGTTCAACGACTGCTCTATGGTCTACCTATTTCAAAGAAACCTCTCACACTTGACGTATTCGATCCAAACGCCTCGGCTCCCTACTATTCTGGAAGAGAAACTTCCGATCAAGCCTCCACGACTTGTACCCCTTCTTCAAGGGCTTACTAGACGGCTCACTCCACCGGTGGCATTCTACTTGGCATTGAATCTGCTCGGCATGGCCGTCACCCCATCGAACAACAGTATTGACTGGGTCACACCAGCAGGTTTTGAACACATACTCGTCGGGAGAGTTCTGGCGTCAGAGGTCCAGGTTTTCAGAAGTTATTTCCTGGACTGCCTATTCAACGCCATCTACCTCTTGCATCCATTATACTTAACAGTAGTATTGCTGACCTTGCACAAGAGAGACAGAAGCCTCTCCCAACGCTTCGGCCGCACTAGTCTAATACTTTGCGTTATCTCGCTGGCGATCTTCCTCGTCTACCCCGCGGCGCCCCCATGGCTAGCAGTAGGAGGCGTAGAAAACATGACCATGAACGCGATGAACAACTTTTCCTCATACTGGAATCTGCCGGTTACGTATTACAACTACAGCCCGGCTATCTTTGCCGCGACTCCAAGCTTACACAGCGCCACAGCGTGGGCAGCCACACTCCACCTACGGAAAGTGGGCAAAGCCCATGGATTCGCCATGTTTCTGTTCGCCCTCGGCATGTGGGTCGCGACCGTCTATACGGGCAACCATTTCCTGATAGATGTCGTTGTCGGTGTCGTACTCGCCACAGTCGCTTGCCTGTTGGCTGATCCCTCGAGCCGTCTTCGTCGAGTCCTCAAGCGCTGAAGGAAGACTGCAACAGCAGTCTTTAGTTAGAGAAAGTGCACCTAGTCTGGTTCTGGTGGGCCGGGCAGGATTTGAACCCGCGACCCTCGCCGCGTGAGGGCGATGTCCCTTGGCCTTTGAATAGGTTAACCAGCTAGACCACCGGCCCCAGAGTCTTAACGGCTGACAAAAACCCTTTATATTTTTCGCATTTCTCGGTCGAGTCCTTGTGTTGGTTACGTCTTGGGCCCACGCGAGGTCCATTCGGGAGTTTTGGCTTCTGGAACGGAGTCGGCTCGTGGAATATAGGGTTTGATGTCGATGATCGGTGAATCCTTCAAGGCGTCTAGTCCGCGTACGTGTAGATGGCAGTCTTGGATGCTCACGAGTTGGGCGACACAGAGGGCAATAGGATTCGGCCTCGTTGGGCTTCGTGAGGCAAAGACGCCGACCTGTGAGCCGTGGTGGTGCCGTCTCGGAGTGACCTTAAGCACTTCGCGCTCGTCTTTTTCATCTCGCAGATGGCACCAGTACAGTATAATAACATGCGAAAAGGCGTCGAGACCCTGTAGTCCAGCACAGAATTTCGGGAAGATTCTAATGATTGCCGTTTCACCTGGGGTCTCAACTGCCCCGATGAAAGTCAGCGTGCCTTTCTCGCTCATTTAGACCGTCACCTTCTCCAGAAAAGACCATACAAGCGGGAATTTAATCCTAACGTAGGCCGCAAGCTCTCGCTATATGAGATGAACCCGATTTGCAGCATTGTTTTATGCGTATAGGAAGTGGCGCTGTATTGGCCGTCTGCGAGTCTTGCCTTCCGCCTCTTTTCTTTCAGCTAGCGGACTAGCTCCCGCTTTTTCCACCGCAGATTCTTGCTCCGACACTTTCTGCACTTCTTGGCCGTAGGGGCATTCCTTGCCCCACACTCCCTGCAAATTTTCATGTGAAGCCTTGCCTTCTGAGCGATGGCCTTCTTGATAGGATCAGTGATTGGCAAATGCAAACCCGCCGGCTTTACGTTTAGCTATCTAAACACAACGGAGCCAACAAATATACTTTTACCTGCCCAGCTGCTCAGCTAAGATCCTGGCAACATCACTGGGCCTTTCAGCCACACCAATGCCAGCAGCCTCAAAAGCTTCAATCTTGCTTTGGGCAGTACCAGTGCTACTTGTTACGATGGCTCCAGCGTGGCCCATTCGTTTTCCCTTGGGAGCGGTTCTGCCTGCGACAAAAGCGACGAGCGGCTTGGAAAAGCCTTCACTTGACACAAATTTGGCTGCTCTCTCTTCCATGTCGCCACCGATCTCACCAATCATGACGACCCCCCTAGTTTTCTCGTCGCGCTCGAACATTCTCAAGACGTCAATGAAGCTCAGACCCACAATTGGATCGCCCCCTAGACCAACACAGGTAGATTGCCCCAAATGGGCTGCTGAGAGTCCAGCGGCAATCTCGTAGGTCAAAGTGCCACTTCGGGACGCTATGCCAATGGCGCCCTTCTCGAAGACATGTGCAGGCATAATTCCGAGCTTACACTCATCTAGGGTGATCACGCCAGGAGTGTTTGGCCCCACAACTGTCACGTCCTGTTGCTTTGCACATGCCATGACGCGAATAGCATCCTTCACTGGAATGTGTTCAGTGATTATAGCGACCGTTTTCAATCCGCCTTCCATGCTCTCAAAGGCTGCGTCCGCGGCAAAGGGGGCGGGAACAAAGATGATGGATGTGTTCACGCCATGCCTGTCTGTTGCTTCGTCGATAGTATCGTAGACCGGGACGCCGTGAACCTTTATACCGCTCTTACCGGGGGTCACGCCGGCAACGATCTTGGTTCCATATTCGAGCATGAGCTTCGTGTGAAAATGGCCTTGGGTGCCTGTTATGCCTTGGACCACGACTTCGGCGTCTTTGCCAACAATGATGCCCAACCGTCATCCCTCACGTTTTATGATCTCGACAACCCGTTGAGCCGCCTGCTCCATACTGTCCAAGACGGGAATACCGGCGTCTGTTAGTATGTTTCTTCCCCTTTCCTCGTTTGTTCCGACGAGCCGTATGACCATTGGTTTGACGAAGCCCATTTGACGTTTAACATCCAAGATTCCGCGCGCGACCTCATCGCAACGCGTGATTCCGCCCAAGATATTGATGAATACAACCTTGACGCCGGGGTCGGAAAAAACAATGTCGAGCGCAGCCGCCATTCTATCCGCTGAAGCGCCGCCACCAACATCTAGGAAGTTTGCCGGACTGCCCCCGTGCAACTGAATCGCATCCAAGGTAGCCATGACCAAACCTGCCCCATTGCCAATTACTCCCACATCCCCCTCAAGCTTGACATAGGCTAACCCACTCTTTCGCGCCTGCATTTCTCGAGGAAGTAAATCGCCCTCGTCCACTCGGAGTGCCCGCTCCTTGAGCTTGGTATGCCTATACAGCGCGCTATCGTCAATTGTGAGCCTTGCGTCCGCTGCGATAAATTTCCCGTCAGGGGTCTCAACCAGCGGGTTGATCTCAGTCAACTCAGCATCATAATCCATCGCCATCCGGTACAGGTTGACGAAGATCGCTGCGAGGGATAGCATTTGTCTTCCTACGTAGCCCAGCCGTTTGGCGATTTGTCGCGCATGATACGGATGAAACCCATACATCGGATCTACGAAGACTTTGACAATCTTCTCAGGCATGGAAGCGGCAACTTCCTCGATCTCCATGCCGCCTTCAGAGGAAGCAATGGCAACGTAGGTACGATTGGAGCGATCAACCGTTAAACCAAGATACAATTCTTTCTTGATCTCAACTCGCTCTTCCACTAGCAGGCGCTGAACCAGGATCCCTTTTATCCGCGTTTTCAGTAATTTACCTGCTATTTGCGCAGTCTTCGCTGGCGAGTCTGCGAAGAGGATTCCCCCCGCTTTTCCACGACCGCCAACCAAAACTTGCGCTTTGACCGCTACTGCACCCCCTAAATCTGCTGCCGCCTTTCGGGCTTGTTCAGACGAGCGCACCAACCTTCGACGAGGGGTCGGTATCCCGTATTCAGAAAACAGGTCCTTCGCTTCATGCTCAAGCAGTTTCAACTCTGCAACCTCCGCATTACTTCACGGTTTGAATCGTGATGTAGGATTTCGTATCTTGCACCCCGTCCAAAGAAGCCACCTTTTGCAGAGCATCATCAAGCTTGTCTCGTTCCACGACGAGCATCATGTCCATATCCCCAGCCACCCTGAAGATTCTTTGAATCGGAAAGCCTGTGAGCTTCTCATAGGTCTCACCACGTCTTAGAGGAGAGACTTTTATGAAAACAAAGGCGGGATTCACCGAAACCCCCAGGAAGTTCAAACCTTTCTCCGTTACGTCAATAAACCCTCTGCCAGTTCGCACGCACCCATGATTCCGAAGCTTGCGCAAATGGACGTTCAGGGCTTGCCTACTGATTCCAAATTGATCGGCCAATTCGCGCTGTTTCACAAGGACAGTGTAGGTCGTGGCGGGTTTACCCTGCTCATACAAGACCCGAAGCAAATGAAGTGGCCGTCCTGATAAGGTCTCTTTCGTCACATAGGCACCTCACATTCAGTAGAGACTTTTACAAAGTAAAGAAAGCAAGTTTATTATGTAATATTTTTGCTTTCCGTGTCATACTCAGCTCCGTGTAATCCCCGACCTGGAGCATCTTGTGCCATCTTCTGCAGCTAATCGCAACGTTTTGAAACATGGATGAGAATACCGTAATGTATTTATTTGCCGATAGAAGAGCATACAAAGCCTTAGCGAATGAAAAAAAATAGGAGTGAGGCGGTGAAATGTCAGAAAGCAACTCTGTGTTGATCGGGAGAAAGCCAGTAATGAACTACGTACTGGCTTGCATAACCCTCTTTCACGGCGGAGCAAACGAAGTAAACGTGAAGGCGAGAGGCAGAGCAATCAGCCGCGCGGTCGACGTGGTCGAAGTTGTCAGGCGACGATTCTTGCCCGACGTAAAAGTGAAAGGTGTAGGCATCGGCACCGAACAAATGGCACCCAGAGAAGAGGGTGGCACGCCATCCAACGTCAGCACCATCGAAATCACGTTAGAAAAATAGACAACTACCCCAGCTTTGCAGGCTCCGCCGCCCCTCCTTTATTTCAAGGGAGGATCTAACGCGGGGTGAAGACGGAACTATGCAATTTCTGCCTAAAGAGCGGAATATTGTGTCCCAAGTGTCAATCGAAAATTAAGTCAGGAGAGGTCACTGACCTAGATTTAAGAGTTGCCCGCTTACTTCTGTCGCTGGAAAAGACCTATCCGTCCCTGCAGAACATTCATTTTCACAAAGCCGTAGAAGCCAATGACCTACTGGCTGTTATCGTCGGACGCGGTGACATGGCTCGTCTACTGGGGCACCGGGGACAGATTGTTAGGGCGCTGAGAAACGAATTGGGGAAGAAAGTCCGTGTCCTCGAACATGGCGTCGACTACCGAAAATTCTTAGAGGATCTCTTCGCGCCACTAAGTATTCTCACAATCAACACCATTTGGCTGCCGGATGGAACTACCGAGACCAGGGTGATCTTGAAAAGGTGGGGGCGAAGACGACCTCCAATGAAGGTTGATGCGCTCAAAGAACTTGCCCGAAAAGTTCGAGGAATAACGCTAAGAGTGGAATTCTCAAGATATTAGACGGGCTCCATATGAAGACTGATCAGTTGGGTGATTGGCGTAGAACTCATTATTCACAGGACATCAAACCAGCTCTGAACGGACAGGAAGTCATTGTTCTCGGGTGGGTACTGGAAATCCGAGATCTGGGCGGCCTCCGATTCGTCGTCCTGCAGGACAAGGAGGGAACCGCTCAAATCACAGTCCCGCGCGACCGAGTGCCTAAGACGGTGGTTGAAAAGGCCGATTCACTTCAGAGACAATATAGCATCGGTGTGAAGGGCATCGTCAAACGATTAAAAGAGGCCCCAAGAGGGGTGGAAATCATCCCAAGCGAGATCCGAATACTCGGAATCGCAGAACATCCCTTGCCGCTGGACATAACCGGTCGCACCCCTGCCGAGATTGACGTACGATTGGGCGCACGAGTCCTCGATCTGCGCAGAGACGAAAGCAGAGCGGTCTTCCAAATCCAGCATGTGATGCTTGAGGCGATGCGCAACTTCTTGTCGAAACAGGGATTCTTGGAGGTCCATACGCCCAGGATCATAAGTTCGGCGACCGAGGGGGGCGCCGCACTCTTCTCTGTTGACTATTTTGGACGTGACGCCTTTCTGGCGCAAAGCCCTCAGTTGTACAAGGAGCAGTTGATTCTGGCGTTTGAGAAAGTATTTGAAATCGGCCCGTTCTTCCGAGCGGAGGAATCTGACACTCGCCGACACCTGAGCGAATTCGACTCCGTAGATATCGAAAACGCGTTTGCGACGGCTGACGACGTCATGAAGATCCTGGAGGACATGACACAATCTGTCTGCCAAACAGTGAAAAAAGACTGTCGCGACGAATTGGCGATTCTGAAACACGAAGTGGAAGTGCCGAAGACTCCGTTCAAAAGGTTTACCTACGACGAGATAATCGAGCAACTCGTCGAGGAAGACCCCGCCATCGACATTCCATGGGGAGAAGACATCCCCACCGTCGGATTCAGGGCTCTGGGCAAGATTCACCCGTATTTCTACTTCATAACCGACTGGCCGACCAAATCGAAGGCCTTTTACATAAAGCCCCGTGATGACCGCTCAAAATTATGCGAAGCATTTGACCTGATGT
>CAYFZQ010000020.1:0-24244 GCA_964347825.1 uncultured Candidatus Bathyarchaeia archaeon
TTCGAAGAAGAAATCAAGCGAACGAGATCATTGCTCATGAATATGGGGCTAAACGAATATCAAGCCTCAGCTCTTGCTCACCTAATCCTGCTTGGAGAGACGAAAGTGACCACTCTGAGCAAAACCAGCAAAGTACCAAGCGCCCGCATTTATGGTGTTTTGGACCAACTTGCCAAGATGGGACTCGTAACGACGCGACCTGGAAGGCCTATCCTATATAAGCCCCAACCTCCAGAAGACGTCGCCAGCTCTCTCATAGCCTCCAACAGAGAAGCCCTGAAGGAGAAACTTAGAGAACTCGAGAACTATGCCGACGACTTCATAGACCTAAGCAAGCAAGTCTACCTAAAAGGAACAAAAGGAATTCCAGGAGTCCCGCTTCTACGCATCGTGAGCGTCGGCGACGTTTCCCTAGAAGAGACAAAGAAACTCTACGAATCGGCAAAAACGGAGATCCAAATCCTTTCAAGAGCTATGGAATACTTCACAGAAGTCTCGGATACACTCGAGACCGCTCTCAAACGAGGCGCCTCACTAAGGATAATTCTGATGAGACCAAAGAAAATGGAAGAGGCAGATGAAAAACGACAAACAGAAGTCTTGGAAGAGATTAACAGAGTTCTCGGAGGGAAAGCTCAAATCCGCTTCACAGACGAGATTCCTATTAGGGGATGTATAATTGACCCTGAGATCGGAGGAAAAGCATTATTCCTCGTTGAGGACCCTGGAGTCCCTTTCTTCCTGCGAGAGGCAGCAATTACCTCCCATCAAAGCGTCGTCAAAGGGCTTGCCCTGATGTACAACCTGTTGTGGAAACACAAGACAACCATGCAATAGCGCTCCTCTATGATGCCCATTGTTAGTCCTGCACGAAAGTTTCGCACTTCATCTGACTTACGAAAATCCCAGCTAGTTCACTGGAGATCATAGAAAGTTACTACTCATTAGAAGTAAATTTTAAATACCTCCGCATTAATAGTGAATTTGTTTTACGGTCTAGAAGGGATACAAGTGAGGATCCTAGTCTGTGGCGCCGACGGGTACATCGGTTATCCCCTAAGCATGCACCTTCTTGAGAAGGAACATGAGATCTACGGAATCGACTGTTTCCACCGCAGAAGAATGGTCAAAGAAAGAGGCCTTGAGTCGATCATCCCGATCAAACCGTGGGACCTACGTGAAAAAGAGCTCAAAAGACTAGGCACTTTTCAGTTCAAGAACCTCGACATCTCTGAGGACTATGACCAACTGAGCCAGGTCTTCAAAGAGTTTAGACCCGAAGGCATCGTCAATCTAGCACAACAACCAAGTGCCGCCTACTCGATGATTGATCCCCAACACGCAAACTTCACCATGAGAAACAACGTTCAGGGACTTCTCAACATATACTGGGCCATGAGGGACAACACCCCAGAGAGCCACGTCGTTACCCTCGGGACGATGGGTGAATACGGCTTTCCCAATTTACCAATACCGGAAGGATTCTTCGAGATTCAATTTGAGGGCATGAAAGACATCATGCCATTCCCAAGACAGACAAACAGCGTCTATCACACAAGCAAGGTACAAGCAACAGATCTATCTTGGATGACGTGCAGGGTCTGGGAACTGCGCGCGACCGATATCCATCAGGGTGTGGTCTACGGAACCCAGACGGAAGATATGGACAACGAGCTCTTGCGGACAAGATTTGATGTCGGAGAATGCTTTGGGACAATGATCAATAGGGCTGTGGCGTGCGCCGTCATGGGCCATCCCATAATCCCCTATGGTTCAGGAATGCAGAAGCGCGGCTACATCGCGCTAAGGGATTCGATAAAATGCCTGACGCTCGCAGCCGAAAATCGGCCCACCGACGATGACAGCATCCACGGTTACCGAGTCATCAACCAATTCGACGAATGCTACACCTGCAACGAGCTAGCTGACGTCGTTAAAGATGTTGCTAACGACGAGTTTGGCTTAGACGCAAGCGTACAGCATATTGAGAATCCGAGGGTCGAGGCGGAGGTCCACTTTTACAAGCCCCATCACCAAAAGCTCTACAACATGGGTTGGCGTCCAACGAGAACCCTTAAACAAGAGTTGGTTACCATGTTTGAAGATCTCATACCATTGAGAGAAAAGTTGTTGAAATTCAAGAAGAAGATAATTCCAAGAATCAAGTGGCGTCCCGATCATACTGCCATAAAGAACATGGAGGTGGCTGTGCATGGATGAAAAGACTGCGTTCGCCACGAAGTTCATAGAGGAAAACATGAAGAAATACAATCGCGTGGCTTCCGTCTGCAGCTTCGGCAAAGACAGTATAGTCCTACAACACCTAGTCATTCAACAGAAACCTGACATACTCACCCTCTGGATAAGACCCCCGTTCCTCCCAAAGGAGACAATTGATTTTGCCAACAGAGTCATCAAAGACTGGAATCTCAACGTCAAAGTCTTGACCAGCAAATACGAAAAGGACAAGAAATGGATGGACGAAGTCGTCTACAAACCGAAGCTATGGAAGACCAACCCAGAACTGTGCTGCCAAATATTCAAAGTCCAACCCGTCATGGACGCGGTACAAGAGCTTGACCTCAAAGCATGGTTCAGCGGCATGCGCAAAACAGAGAGCGAGAAGCGAAGCATGTACACCTATGTTTGGCCACAGGGTCCTTTCACCAAGCTGCACCCAATCCTCGACTTTACGGAGGCGGACATCTGGAGATACATGGCAGTTAACCAACTTCCGGTGCACCCGTGGTATGGCCTTGGTTATAGGTCGCTAGGCTGTGAACCCTGCTCCTTCCCCAATGTCTGGTATTCTGAAAGAGGCGGAAGATGGAAGGACACAATGATGGAAGGAGGAGACTGCGGCATACACTGCACTCCTATGAAAAGCTGATTCGACTGGAGAAAATAAACAACGCCAAGTCAGCACACAAGATTCGAATTCGGAAATTAGTGACTGGCACCGGTTTATCGCGCACATGTTTCTTTGTTCTGTAGTCTCCATAGAGTTACAGTCGAATCTGCTCTCATGTCATATCAAATCCATTTCATGACTGAGTCCACATATTTTTGCAGTTCTTCTTCCCTCAAGTATCGCCTGATCTGAGCTGGCGTTCCATAGACAACCGCCCTTTGCGGGACATCTCTAGTTACTACTGCTCCGGCGCCAACTAGCGCCCCTCTTCCCACGGTAATGTCAGACAAGATTTTTGCACTGATCCCGATTCTTACAAAGTCCTCTATGATGGGGCCACTGTTGCCTTCTCCAAGTATGACTCTTTCGTTGTCAGAGAAGGAAACCATTGGAGCTACGAAAACACCTTTCCCTATCCGCATTGACTGAGGTAGCGCGCAACTAGTGTTGATTCTTGTTCGTTCTCCGATTGTCGAGTACCCATTCAGAACTGCATGCGATCCAACTAAGCAAGATTCTCCGAGGTCTGTGTGTTCTCTAATAATGGTGTGGTGCCCGGTATTCAGCCTCTTCCCTAGGTTGGTGTGCGCGTATATGACGGACCCGGACCTTATGACACTTTTTTCCCCGACGACTGTTGCCGGGTCTCTTATGATCAGGTCTTTCAGCTTGGGGCTATCGAATGAACGATCGATTCCTATCAGCTCCTTCTTGGAAGGGTGCCCTATAACGCAATGACTTCCGATGATAGCATCACTTCTTACAATTGCGTCAGAGTAGACTATTGTGTAGGCCCCTATTTTCACACCTTCTTCGATAACAGCGTTTTCTCTAATGATTGCGCCATATCCGATCTCGACATCTTTCCCTATTTCAGCGTACTTGCTTACGGAGAATTTCCCGGTCTTGATCTGTGGTCCCCTATATTTACCTAACACTTTTGAGGGTTAATATTACTTTGTCCAATTCTTTCTCCTTCAATCCTGGATGATTCGGAAGCCCTATTATTTTCCCAGCTATCCTTTCTGTATTCGGACAGTCAAAGTTGGAGTAATCTATTTCCTTTCCATAGAATGGACAACTGAAAGGACACTTTTTTGGATGGGCCTTCTGTTTGAGGAGCATAGGTTGCTTGTAAAGTGGCGCTACGTACCTATGCCTTACTTCTACACCTTTCTCTCTGAGAGTCACGACTAGGTCCTTTGTTTTCATCCCCAACCTCTCCTCACAAATTCTTACCGGGCACCAGAAGAATGCATGTTTAACGTACGGTTTTTGCTGTGCTGGTTCTAGCCAGTCAACGCTTTCAAGTTCTTTAAGTAGATACTTGGAGTTCCTTGTCCGGATCTCATTGAGTTTGTCGATTTTGGAAAGCTGGACAAGTCCTATCGCCGCTGCAATTTCATTCATGCGATAGTTATATCCCAGCACTTCATGATCATCACGCGACGACATTCCATGATTCCGAATCTTCCTGGCCTTTTCTGCAACGCTGGAGTCATCCGTCGTAATCATTCCTCCTTCGCCCGTTGTGATGTTCTTCGTGGCATAGAAACTCCAGCAACCAGCTTCACCGATGGACCCAACTTTTCGCCCCCTGTACTCTGCTCCATGAGCCTGGGCTGCATCTTCAATTACTGAAAGGTCATGAGCGTGGGCGATCTCCATTATTCGATCCATTTCTGCTGGGTGGCCATAGAGATGAACGGGAATGACAGCTCTGGTCCTCTTCGTTATCCTCTTCTTCACATCTTCCGGATCAAGACAGTATATTTGCGAGTCTATGTCTGCAAAAACGGGTATAGCATTATTGTGTATCACTGAGGTCACTGTTGAGAAAAACGTTAATGCGGGAACTATGACTTCATCTCCAGGACCAATTCCCATTGCTGCTTGGGCGATGTGAAGGGCTGCGGTGCCGCTATTGGTTGCTATCGCATGTTCTGTACCTATGTATGCGGCGAACTCCTGTTCGAATTCCTTCACTCGCGGGCCTTGAACGTAGCGTCCCGATCTCAATACGTCGGCTACAGCTACTATTTCGTCTTCTCCTACCGACGGGGCTGCTACCTTTATCAAGGTGCTTATCCTGATCACCTTTCTACGGATCATGCATGTCAGCTATCGCTTTGGGTATCCCTTCAGCAAGTGTGATTTGTGGTCGATAGCTGAAGAATAGCTGGGCTTTCCGAGACGATATGTTGAAGATGTGTATGTCTTGTTCTGGAGGAATCGAGGGCGGGCCATGTACGATTTTTATGCTCTTATTTGTTTTTGAGACAATGTCGGATGCAATTCTCTCCGCTAAGGGCCTTATCTGACATTCTTGGGGGCCCGATATGTTGAACACTTGACCGGCTAGTCGTTCAGGAGAGGGGTAATGAATTGCTTCCATGTAAAATCGGATTAGATCTTGTAGGTGTATGAAGTTTCTGACCTGTCTGCCGTCTCCGAAGATTGTTATGTGACCTTTCGTCAAGGCGTCTTCTATGAATTTGTTTATCACCGTGTATTTTTTGACTGGGGCTGGCCCGTAGACGTTTGTCTGGCGGAATATGGTTGTCGGCGTTGAGTGGACCCTATAGTAGAATCTAGCGATCTCTTCCGCCAAATGCTTTGAAAGTCCATACGTTGTTACCGGGGTTACTGGGTGCTTTTCATCAATGGGCATATACTGTGCGTTTCTATAGAGCTGAGCTGCCGTTGATGCGATTATGACCAGTTTCGGTTGTTTGGATAGCAATATTGCCAAAAGATTTGCGGTCCCTTCTACGTTTACCCTTAATACTTGAGATGGATCTCCACTGACCAATGCTGCGAGATGTACAACTGCATCGATTTCCATTGCTTTCAGGCTCTCTTTTAGGTTTTCAAAGTCCAGTAAATTCTGGTTTATATGATGGATTTTTGTGGCAAGCATTTGGGGAGGGCGTCTCATGTCAAGATTGTATACATTATCTCCTGTTTCTACAAGTTCTTTTGTCAGCGCGGATCCTATGTAGCCTGCACCCCCAGTTATTAGTATGTTCACTTCAATTGCCTTCCAGCAGATTGTACATCTTCCTTTTGAAGGTACTATCTTATAAGTCGTGATTAAGCTGCTAGAGCCACGCTAGTTTCCGGAATACTTCGGCGATTCTCTTCACCTCATAGCGCTTCATATTCTCTCTCGACGCTCTTCGATTCACCGTGAGAAACCCAGCAACATTCCCTAGCAACTCAACAATACCAAAAGGTGTTCTCGTCAAACAGTACAAGCCATGTCCGACCATGAAAAAAAGTGATTGGGCATTCTGTCTGCGGCCTTTCCCTCGACGAATCGCGCGAACAGCAAGTTGTTTCATTGAATAGTTTCTCAAATCATAAACGTTGGCTCCATCTACGACCTCGGTTCTGTAACCTCTCTTCATTAATTCTAGATCAAAAAAGGTGTCGCAGGCCAGAATGTCTTGGAATCCACCTACTTCCTTCCAAATTTCCCGTAGAAGGAGTCTACCGGTTCCTGTGATCGTTTCAAGAAAGTGCAAGTGTCCTTTATGAAGGGGAACGTACCTTCCAGCCACAGAGACTAAAGGACCTTCAAGATAGGGTAGTAGTACGGAAACGTAGTTATGGTCCAGAATAGTATCGGCCTCAGCGAGCAATATCACATCATTTGATGCCTTAGAGAAGCCGAAGTTAACTGTCTCTGCCACGAAGTTCGTTTCAAACTTGTGTCTGCCGAGCGGGAATATGCTGATTCTTGGGTCTACCTTGGCATGTCTCTTCGCGATCTCTTCGGAATTGTCCTCGCATCTGTCTAAGATGATGATTATCTCTGCTACTCTCTGTTCTCTGACCGAAACCAGGCATTGATCCAGCGTTTCTTCTTCGTTGTGAACTGGAACGACTGCGGACACGTTTTTCTCAACGATCGGTTGCTTCACTTTCATCTCGCTCTCAGAGGTGAGTTGTCGAAGACTAGAGAGATCGGTCATCCATCAGAATTGTATGGACCTGCCATTATTAATAGAGTTCCTGGATGTGTTTGGTAACATGTCCACTTGGAGGAAGTAGTAGATATAAACAAATAGAACACATATGAGAGATCAATTGTGAAACAATCTGACTTAGGAACTTGAACATTTCATATCGGGGGCTCTGTATGGGCGAGATAGGCATTGTGGGCGGAGGGGGGTTCGTCGGCTCCGCTTTAGTCCGACATCTAATCAAATCGTTCTCCGTCAAGGTTCTGGACATCAAGCAGGTGCCAGGAGACCTCAAAGGAGAGACAGAGTATCACCGCTGCGATGTAAGAAAATACAGTGATGTAGAACGTGGACTAAAGGACGTTGAACTAGTCATTCACACAGCCATAGTGCAAATTCCGCGAATAAATAAGGCAAAAAAACTTGGATACGAGGTAAACATACGGGGAACCCAAAATGTCTGTAAAGCTGTCAATAGAATCTCCTCAGTCAGAGGGATGATCCTCGCCGGGTCTTGGCACGTCGTGGGAGAGAGGGAGTTGAGAGGTGTAATAAATGAGGAATTCGGCTTCCGGCCTGACAAGGTTGAGGAAAGGGCGCATCTTTATGCGTTGTGTAAGATAGGACAAGAGACTATCGTCAGAGTCTACGGCGAGATATCTGAGAAAATATTTGGGGTGATAAGAATGGGCACCGTATTAGGGAAAGGAATGCCAGAAAAGACAGCAGCCGCGATTTTCATGACAAATGGATTGCAGGGGAAACCCATAACCCCATTCAAGCATAGTTTGCATCGTCCAATGTTGTATACCGACATAAACGACATATGCGAAGCATTTGAAGTCTACTCAAGAAAAATTCTGGAACGCGAAATGGACGAGAAGCCAGACTACTCACGCATAGTCAACATATGTTGGCCCGAACCGATAACTATCCTCAACCTAGCCGAGATTGTAAAAGACTCTATAGTCAAATACTCGAATGGCAAAATCAAGCCCAAAATAGAGATTGTCGATCAAGGACGCCCAACTCTTTTCAAGCCCGAAGACCAGGACCTTATAAAGGTTGACATATCTCGAGCCGCGCGCTTTCTCGGCTTTGGGAAAATGACAGACCCGAGAAAGACGATAGAAAGGCTAGTCAGAGCGCGATTGAGGGCTGCAAATTAGTGCACATTGGTTTTCTTTTCGGTTAACATTCGCATGAAGTCTATGGCGATTCTGTTCCAGTCGAATTTCCTCATCACATGTTGCCGAGCTTTCTTTCCCAAGCTTTCTGCAGCTTTTGGGTTATCCAGCAGGAATTGTATTCTTCTGATCCATTGTGACGTATCGGTAACGTCGCACAGGTATCCAGTCTCGTTGTCCATAACGATTTCGGGTATACCTCCCACATTTGACGCAATGACTGGCTTTTCCATCAGGCACGCTTCCATAACAGTGGTCGGCAATGCATCCCATCCAGAGGGATGTACGAATATGTCACCGCTCGCCAAGAATCTTCTAACCTCGGATTTCTCAATCCGTCCTAGAAGGACTATATTTGAGGAGATATTCTGTCTGGCTAGGTTCATGTAAGGTCCGCTACCAGCAAAGTAGAATGAGACAGTAGGCATTTTTTTGGCACATTCAACAAATTTCAGTAGTCCAGCGACCTTCGGGTAAATCTCCAGGTCAAACACGCCGACTATGGCCGGATGTTCTAAGTCGAACAGCTTTCCGTCATACTGTGGGTCCCATACTTGCGGTTTCATCCCTTTATGAAGTACACCAGTAGGGTAGCCAGCAAGATGGTTTTTGATCCGTTTTTCAAGCCATCCACAGATGGCCAGGACAAGGTCAGCCTTTTTGATTCCATAACTCTGGACAAGGTGTTTCCACTCGAGCAAAACCCTATGAGGAAGAGATGGGCAGCGACCTCTATTCCAAACCATCTCAGTCCACATATCGCCTCGTAGGAAGACTACTAGGGGTCGGGTCTGTAATTTTGCCATATGGGCCGTGTAGAAGGGGACATCTGTAAAAGTGATATCCGGATTGAATTGTTTTATAAGCTTGAGGAGTTTCGGAAAGGGAAGATATTTCAGGATCTTGAATTCAGATAGCGCGTAATAGTCTCTGTCGCAGACGCATCTTGCTTCCACTCCTAGACGCTCGAGAGCTTGGGCGAACTCCATTGAATATTGCAGCTTTCCTTTGGCGCTCGCGATGAGAATTTTCAAACCTGCTCCTCCGCAGCTCAACCAATCACGGCGCCCACATACTTCACTACAGATTGGGCAAACGCCTCCCAAGTGTACTGTTCTTGGACATAAGATCTTGCTTGTCGTCCGAGAGCCTTGAGGTCAGCTTTCCTGAGGGCTTCGATTTCAGACTCAAAATCGTCGAGATCAGCAACGGAACCGAACAAACTCAACTCCACAGGGAAAGCCTCAGTCGCAACAAGGACGGGTTTTCCGCAGGCGTAGGCCTCTAGAACCATGTTTGGAAAGCCTTCTGTTGCGCTCGGCAGAATGACGAGATCTGCTTTGTTGTAAAACTCTGGCATCTCCGGAAAACGAAGAGCCCCCAGGTATTCAACTGTTTCGGGGAAAGAGATATCAATTTGCTTCTTGCCAGCGATCATGAAGTGGATGTCAGGCAAGTTTTTTGCGACTTCTAGTATCTGTGGAACCCTCTTTTCGGGGCTTATTCTACCAGCGTAGGCAACGGTGAACTCGCGTGGTCTGCTAACAGTCATGGGCTTGAACATCTGTGTGTCAACACCGTTCCATACAGGGGGGGTGATTTTTTCCTCTCTTATTCCCCATTCTTCCGCTTTTTCGGCCAACTCGCGAGAGTTCGGTATAACCAAGTCAGCGTCTCTCAGACTTCTGGTTTCCAAGTAGTTCAGCATTTCCTCTTTTGGAAAACTAACATTCATGGCCTTCCTGACTTTTCTATGATTCCCCCTGAGTCTCACGGCGTACGGGACATCCATCTTCGCCGAGCAGTATCTGCAGAATTCTTGCATCCAAAGATCGCTGAGGGTGAAGAAGACGTCAATGTCTAGATCCTCCACTTGCTCGAGCAGCCTTCTTCTCGACAGTAAGAATCGAGTGATTTTGCTTCTTATGGAGGCGAATGGGAGATTGATTTTGCGGAACGAGAAATTCTCTCTAAGATCTTGTCGTGGAGTTCCAATAATGTATGAAATGTGAAGCTGTTCAACTGCCGCAGACAAGCTCTTTGCTAACGGCAAAACGAAGCCATAGTCGAAAAGGTTCAAGGACCAGAGTGGCATTAAGATCTTCACGACAGCTTCATCCATCGAGTATTGTGGAGAGCTTTGTTTATTAAATTCTTTAAATAGCTATTGAGGAAGAAAGCAAAGATCACACAACCCTCCATTGCGAGCGGTGAAAAGATTTGCCCAAGAAGAAGCTGGAGAGTCCTAAGGTTTCAATCGTCGTGCCGACGTGGAACGGCATAGAGCTACTTGAGAAATCCTTGCCGGCAATTTCGAAGATTGACTATCCAGATTATCAGGTAATAGTTGTGGACGGGGGCTCAGATGACGGTTCGCAAGAATACATCCACAAGAATTTCCCGCAATATGAAGTTGTAGAACTCCCAGAAAACCTTGGCATTGCGGGCAACATGAACGCGGCGATTCCATATGTCGAAGGGGAATACGTGTGCTTCCTAGATAACGATCTCATAGTCGACCCTGAATACATCCAGAAGATTGTGAAATCTTTTCAGGAAAATCCGCAGGTTGCCATGGTGGGTGGGCATATAGAGGAAAAGGAAAGAACTTACAGCAGCGGCTTTTTCGGCAAATACGCAGAACTCAGGATGAAGTCCCATGTTGGCGAATCACTGTATGTTTCAGGCGTCTGCATGGCCTTCAGAATACGTGCATTCAAACAAATCGGAGGCTTCGATTCAAACTTCAAGATAGGGTGCGACGACGTGGACGCTGGGATCAGACTTCGCCACAACGGATGGAGGATATTGGCGATCCCTGACGTTTTGGGGTATCACTTTGGAGGAAGCACCGGAAGGAAGCTTGGAATGAAAAGATACTATTATGTATTGTCTGGGAGACTGTACATGTGGTTTAAAAACTTCTCCACAAAAACAGCACTCAAACTCTCGCTTTTACACATCACTTGGCACGCAAAGAACGTTATCATCTACCTTAAACGAGGTAAGCTCTCCGATAGCTTGTTTTATACTTTGAACATCATGAAAGCATATCTTTCTTTACTGCTGAAAGTAGGTTCAATAATCAGGGAACGAAAGAAAATCACCAGACGAGTCCCAGATTATATGTTCTTGAAGTTCACTAGTTCAGATTGCCAGAGCTGATTTCGTGGAGACGTCTCATCTGCACGATTCAGAATCTACACGGTACGAAGCGGTACGCTTGTTCCTTCATAGCCTAAGATCGTTGACGCGCCCTTCCGACTCCACTCTTCTTACGTTTGTGCCGAACCCTCTTGGCCGCAATTGTGATGACGTCGGCTTTGCCGGGAAAGAGCTTGGCTAGGGCCCTACTTGCTTTTCTCAAGACCGCAAATCGTCTCAACGGCAATCGGATCATGTCTCCTCTCGCAGACTCTACAGTGAACCCTGACTCTCTGAGCAACTCGTACATTAAGCGCAACGACAAGGGAACATGATGAACATCATACTCTCCGACGGTATGGCTTCCATAAACAATGTTATATGCACGCCTAACTCCATATGAGATCGCGCGAGGACCGCTCGCCGCATACCCAGTTCTCTTGCTGTAGAAACCCATAACCCACGCAGTCAAAACGCTGAACGATGAGAAATTCGGAAAGATAATAGTCACCGTTCTGGCAATCTTGACTACTCGATTCACTTCCTTTAGAATCTTCTCTGGGTCAATAACGTGTTCCAGGATGTGCGATAGATGGACTCCATCAAAGGCGGAAGCTCTGAATGGTAGGTTGCGGGCATCAGCCACAACAGTCGGCCTGTACTTCGGGTTCAGGTCCACGTTTACTGTTCCCTTCGGGCTTGGCCCCGAACCTATATCAAGTGTCTGCAGAAGCTATCACGCCTAAAGACTGTTGTCTACTATGGCTTCGTTGTTGTCTGGAGAGATTTAATAGCTTTTCACAACGGTGCAAGACTGTATGCTAAACATGAAGGAGAAAGCGAAAATCGGCTCTTGAGCAAGGGCTAAATCTTTCTCTTGCTCAAAACTGATCTGAAGGCGCCATGTTTGGGGCAGTCGTACAATCCTATGTGTAGTTCTGTTCTCTTGCCTTTCTTGTCTGGTCGTCCAGCCATCTTCCAAGTCTTTCTCGGAGAGGCGATTTTCTTTCCACACTTGGAGCATTTGGCTGCTTGGTCACCAACTGCCATGAAATACATCCGATTGCTGACAACTTTCATTCTGACGCGCCCCTGCCTCACCAAGTCATAAAGCAGGGCGATGAAGTCGGCTACGGCGAACGTCGATATTTTGGTAGTTACCGGGGTGTCAAAGTCTGTGTGAAGGTGCACTCCGCCCATTATCTCTTCAGATGTGAATCCTGATTCCTTGCGTTCATCAAGAAAGTAGACAATCTCCTCTTCAATGCTGCTAGAGTGTTTTCCGTTGATGAAGCCCTCTTTGTCTACTGGCATAATGTCCCCTCATACGAGTATGATCAGGGATTAAGGTGTAAAATCCTTTATGAAGCGCGAATTATGAGTGGAACTAACACTGGAAAATCAAACGCGTCTACATTTCCACAAGGGAAAGCTGGGAAACGCATACACACTGAAGAAGAGCAGCAAAAGTCTATTACAGGTTTACCATCTGTAGGGTACCTATTGGGGACGATCCGTGTTGAAGCGAATAGGTGTGGTCACAAGTGGAGGAGACGCGCCGGGGATGAACGCGGCGATTAGGGGTGTCGTCCGCCTCTCTTCCTTGAAAGGTTTTCAGGTTTCAGGCTTCGAGAGAGGTTGGGGAGGGCTGATAACAAACACACATCGGAAATTGACACCACGCTCCGTCGGTGGCATACTTCAACTGGGCGGGACTATCCTCTACACGTCCAGATGCCCCGAGTTTCACACAAAAGAAGGAATAAGAAAAGCTGCTGAAACTCTAGCCAGGAACAAACTTGACGGGCTCGTTGTGATTGGTGGCGGCGGTTCTTTCAGAGGAGCTTTGGAATTAAGCATGGCAACCGATACGAAGGTGATAGGAATCCCCGCCACGATTGACAATGATGTCTTTGGCACAGATGAGACCATAGGCTTTGACACAGCAGTAAACACCGCCGTCACTGAAATAGACCGCATCCGGGACACAGCGATCTCGCATGAAAGAACCTTCATAATCGAGGTTATGGGACGGAAACGAGGGTTCCTCGCTCTAACAATCGGATTGACTGTTGGAGCCGAGGTCATAGTAGTCCCTGAAGTGGAATACAAAATCGGCAAAATTCTGAAAACGTTGCGAGAAAACGCGGCCAAAGGAAAGAAGTCCAGCATAATAATCGCAGCCGAAGGAATAGGAGACACCCGCGAACTCGCAAAACAGATAAGAAGACGAGCGGAATCCGAAGTCAGAATCAGCGTTCTAGGCTATGCTCAAAGAGGAGGCAGCCCAACGGCAAGGAGTCGCTTCCTGGCAAACCTATTCGCAAGCAAAGCAGTAGAGCTGCTTGCCGTCGGGCAAGGAAACAAGGTAGTAGGCTTACAGAAGGGTGAGCTGACATCCATGGAGCTTAGGAGATCATGCGAGAATGAAAAACCCTTCGACTTCCATTTGCTCAGACTTGCAGAGAAGCTATCCACGTAGAAAATCTTGATTGTGCACATGTATACCCCTTCGCAAAACTGGGCAAAAATTACTAATGTGCCATGTGCCATACTATACGCTGGTGTCAGAATTTGTCGCTCTCCGGAAAACTGTACGCTTGGGGAGACAAAGCAAAATACGTTCCACAAAGGCCTGGAGTCTATGCCCTCTACGATACAACCAGGTCTCTAATATACATTGGAAGAAGTCCCAATCTTCGTGATGAATTCGCCCGCTACTTAGAGACAGATTTTTCTGATGACCCTCGCAAGAGGGAAACAACATACTATAGAAGGGAGTTCGCTTCGAATCCTGAAGAGAGATTAAAGGAGCTTCTGGAAGAGCACAGACAAAAGTATGGAAAGCTTCCCGAGTGCAACCTATCTGCTAACTCTCCGAAGAAAGAGGCTCCCGGCGAATGGGGATTCTACTTCTACGAAGATATCGACAAACCAATCTTCGAGTCAGCCTTCAACCCACAAGATCTGAGAGAAGACATAAAGAAGGTTTCAGTTGCTTCCCTGGAGTTCCACCAGAAGAGAGGAGACTTCGCCAAGTGGCTTCGCAATGTCTTTCAGGAAGCAGAACGCGCCAACGCTATCGAGAAAATCGACAAAACGGGGGAAGCCCTCAGGAGAGCCCTTTTGAACACGTTGAACAACTCAGACGTAGCAGCATGCCCCAAATGTGGTGAAGAAACAGGTCCTGTCAAGACTTGGAAAATGGCTGGACGCCCAAGCAAAACGGGTGAAAGGTTGCAACTAACCATAGGGCATTATAGATGTCCTGAATGCGATAAAGCATTCCGAAAAGTTCTAGCAAAGAAGAAGATAGAAACCTAAATGCACCTGTTGCGGAACCAGCCAGTTCTTTGGAACCCAAGGAAATCTCTTGATCGTCAGAAGTATAGAGCAACTTAGCTTTCAACGTTCAGTGTCGCTTTGCAAAGAATCGCAATCTCAAACTTGTGAAGCTAGCTGAGATGCTTGCTGGAAAACTCGCGCGTTCATAACCAAGGGGTGTCAGATCGAACAGACTTGTCTTTGAGCAAAGGAAGCCACCACCACTTGTTGTGGGTATACCACTCTACAGTCCGTTTTAGGGCATTCTCGAAGGTATGCATCGGCTTCCATCCCAGCTTCCTTACTTTGGTCGTGTCTAATGAGTATCTACGGTCGTGTCCTGGCCTATCCGAGACGAACTTGACAAGAGAGTCAGGCTTATTCAACGTCTTCAGAACAAACTTTGCGACTTCAAGGTTAGTTCTCTCAGTACCGGAAGCTATATTGTATATCTCTCCCGCTTTCCCCTCACGCACAACTAAGTCTATGCCCGCACAGTTGTCCAGAACGTATACCCAATCGCGTTGGTGCGTTCCATCACCGTAGAGTGGAAGTGGCTCATCATGAAGAGCGCGCAGTACAAGCTTGGGTATAAGCTTTTCCGGGTACTGGTATGACCCAAAGTTGTTTGAGCTTCTAGTCACAGATACATTCATTCCATAAGTTTTGTAGAAAGAGAGGGCCAAGAGATCCGCAGATGCCTTACTCGCAGCGTAAGGACTGGACGGATTCAAGGAGTCGGTTTCCTTGAATGTCCCTTCTTGAATACTCCCATATACCTCATCTGTGGAGACCTGAATAATCCTGTCAACATCGAATCTTCGGCCGGCATCTAGCAGGGTATATGTTCCATACACATCTGTCTCAATGAAGGCCCCGGCTTCAGCTATGCTTCGGTCCACGTGAGTCTCCGCTGCGAAATTGACTATGTTGTCAATCTCATTCTTGACGATTCGTTCTACGGTTTCTCTATTCCGGATATCCCCACGAACGAAAATGTGACGAGGATCCTTGTCCAAATCTTTGATGTTTTCCAGTCTGCCAGCATAAGTGAGCAGATCCAGATTCACGATTTCTGCGTTTTCATATTTCTGGAGCATCTGACGAACGAAGTTGCTTCCAATGAAACCAGCGCCTCCAGTAACCAGCATCTTCATAAAATCACCCATGTTTCAGCCATGGGCTTGGCTTCCAATCATAGGGGATCTTGTCGGTATCTGGTGGTAGACGCTCTTCATCTGGATTCTTGTAATCATACAACTCCGTGGGGAAATTCACAAGGACAACGGGTTTAATTCCGACCGCTTTGAAGCCATGCCAGCACTCGCCAGGGATTTTCAAGAGGACTAGGTTATCTTCCCCTATCACAAATTCGTTTATGGACCCCTTCGTCGGCGAGTCTTCCCTCTGATCGTAGACGACCACTTTGGCTGTTCCTTGGAGAACACAAAAGAGATCCTTCTGCTTCGTTCTAGGGTGACAGTGCCAAGCCCTAACGACGCCCGGATACGTAACGGAAAAGTAGGCCATGGCGAATTTCTCAAAGACGCTCCAGTCCGTCCGCACTATTTCACACAGACTTCCCCTCTCGTCGGCATGCTTTTCGAGTTTTTCGACCTCGACACCTGTTATCAATTTCTGCATTCAGTACCTATCTCCTCAACATTTGTCACGAGCTTCTAGTGAGTTACACCACCGCGTCTATAGCATCACTCGGGATCGTTCTCCCACAATGAACCGGCATCCTTTGGGTCTGTCGCTGCGAGTGGTTATCTTGGAATATGGTCCAATGAGGCTGCCAGTAATACGCTCGTTTACGTCGATAGAACAGTGATCCATGACGATGGAATTCTCGATCTCCCCCTTTGCAATGATCACGTGGTTACCAATGCTTGTATATGGTCCAATGTATACGCCTGTCCCAATTGTGGTGCTTTCGCCTATTATGACGGGGCCTCGAATGATCGCGCCGCTCTTTATCACGCTCTCTTCTCCTATGGAAATTCTTCCTTGCAGTTTTGCCTCTTCTTCCACGGTTCCTTCGGTGAGAGGGGTCATCTCGTCTAGAACCAATCTGTTCGATTCCAAGATGTCTTCATGAGCTCCCGTGTCCTTCCACCACCCCTTCACAAACCTATAGCTAACGGTATATCCATCATCAAGCAGCAGCTGGAGTGCCTCTGTGATCTCCAATTCCCCCCTCCAAGAGGGTTTCAATCTTCGTATGGTCTCAAAGATTTCGGGTCTCAAGAAGTATATACCCGTGAGAGCGTATCTGCTAGGCGGTTCCTTGGGCTTTTCGATCAGTCTTGCAAGATTGCCGCTTTTGTCGAATTCAGCCACCCCAAAGCGCTCCGGGTTCTCCACCTCGGAGAGGAGAACCATACCGATATCTTTTGATTGCCCAAAGTCCCTGACGAAACTTTCGATACCGCCTTTAAGCAGGTTATCTCCCAGATACACAACGAATGGATCACCATCTACAAAATCTTGGCATAATCCGACTGCTTGGGCTATTCCTTTGGGCTCACCTTGAGGTATGTATGTTATTCTTACCTTGAACCTCGTTCCATCTCCATAGTGCTCTTTGACCCTTTCGGGGTTTACATCTCCAAGAATGATCGCTATGTCTGTAATTCCAGATTCCCTCAAATCTTCCAAGACGTATTGCGAGATGGGTTTATTCGCCACTGGAATGAGCTGCTTCGGCCCTGTGTGCGTGAGCGGTCTGAGCCTCTTTCCGTACCCTCCATGTAAAATCACGCCTTTCATCATGCTGCCTCCCTTTTCATCCTCTTCAGGGCGTCGTTGACATCTAGTAGTTTCGTTTTTATCTGTTTTTGGATCTTATCTATACACAAAGATGAGTCTCTCGGTCTCTTGGCTACCCACGCCTTTAGTTCACTCATTCTTACAGGTTTGATCAAACTGGAGTCTAAATCGAAGCTCTTGGCGATTTGGAGGGCAAAGTCGAAGCGACTTATTCTTGCGCTTCCAGCCGTGTGGTACATCCCGTCTAGATTCTTTTGAATCATTTCTAATATTGCTTCAGCGAGGTTATCTGCTAGAGTTGGTGAATTGTAGTGATCGTCTACGACGGATATTGGTTCGTTTTCCTCAAGAGTCTGGATTACCCATTCCGCAAAGTTTGGCTTTGAGGGGTGATGTCCGTATAAGACACTGGTCCGGGCAATGGCGTAGTCTCCGCAGTGTCTGGTGATGTATCTCTCACCCTCAAGCTTCGTGGAGCCGTAGTGATTAACGGGGTTGGGGTCGTCGCGTTCAATGTAGAGCCCTTGTTCTCCTGAAAAGACGTAGTCTGTTGAAACATATAGCGTCCGAGCGCCTATCACGTTGGACATGTCTGCGATGTTTTTTGTCCCTCCTACGTTCACGCTCCAAGCGTGGTTCTTGTTTACTTCGCATCGGTCAACGTTTGTCTCAGCTGCGGTGTGTACGACGACATTCGGTTTGAAAGAGTTGAAGACACGTCGGACATCAGATTCTTTGGTGACGTCCATTTTCACTGAGTTGGGGAAATGAGTTTCTGTTCTGTATGTAGAAACAACAGTGAAGTATCTCCTAGCCTGCGCAACGAGCTTGCTTCCCAACAATCCGCCGGCTCCAGTTATCAGAATTCTTTGGAGGTCCCCCGCTACCAAGATCGACTCTCCTGCACAGACATTGTACAAGAGTGACATTTTATATTGTCGTCGCCATTGTGTCTGCGTGATCGAGAGTTGCTGTTCAGAAGAACAGTGGAATGGTTGACGAAGATCACTTGCAATTCCGGACCTGCTTCGCCAACGCGGTGGTTGCTAGGCTCTTTGCGGAACATTTAATCCAGACTTATTAAATGCCGTACTTATCAAGCTTTGATTCACAGGGGATTTCAATTGACTCTTTTAGATGAAGGCGCCCGCGTTGCCAGAGGCGTTACCTACATGTTTCTACAAGGGATGATCTCTAGTTTTGTAGGAGTGATTTTCATTGCCATCCTCGCTCACTTGATTTCCTTGGAAGAGATGGGGGTCTACGCTATCATAACGTTTATCTTGGCAGCGGCTCAGATACTCGGAGTTTTTGCCCTACCCTCTGCTTCGACCAAGTATATCGCCCAATACATGGCGGAAGGATACCCCGAAAAAGCCAAGTCTGTGATAACTCGGGTGCTTCAGATTTCCTCCATAACATCCATCGCGCTATTAATTCTGCTTTACTTGGGGGCAGAGTGGCTCTCAGTGACTCTACTTGGCTCCCATGAGTGGATTCATCTCTTCCAGATGTTAGCAGTCATTGGCGCCTTCACGATCTTCTATATACAAATCGGGAGTTTTCTGCGGGGGTTGCAGAAATTCAGAGAATTAGCTGCGCTGAGTCTAGCTTACACTCTGATGCAGAAGTCTTTGGTCATATTCCTTCTTCTCTACACGGACTTGGGGCTCTATAGCATTACATGGAGCTGGCTGACGAGTGTCGTGATTGCCTGTTTCATTGGACTATTCTTCACAGCTAGATCAGCCGGGATATTGGCGGCGCCTCATCCTATGGGAGCTCTTGCTAAATTTTCTTACCCCCTTTACATATCCAACTCACTTTCATTTATTGCAGGTTGGGTAGATCAGATCTTCATCTTACCGTTTTTGGGTGCGGTATACTTAGGCATGTACCATCTAGCAGTCCGGGCCGTTGCGGTCCCCAGCCTGATCGCGACCTCCATCGTCACTGCTTTGTTTCCAAAGCTGTCAGAACTGTACACCCGACACGGAAAAACCGCTCTAACAAAAGCTTTCGGCAGTTCCACCAGATATGCAGTTTTGGCCGGGTTTCCAATAGTCATTGGCATCGTTTCATTGTCATACCCGATACTGGTCATATTTGCTGGTCCAGACTATGCGAAAGCGGCACTACCGCTGGCTGTCCTTTGTTTCTCTGTCCTGCCGACAATCTTAGGAGTTGCCATTGGTCCAACTCTCATGACTTTGGAGCGTACCAAGATAGTTTCAATGATGATCACTGTAGCTATCTTTTCCAGCACTGCGATAAGTTATGTTACATTAGCATACCTGAACCTTGGCATGCTTGGAACCGCTTTGGCAAGAGTTCTGTCCTCTTTTGCCGCTTTTGGATACGGGATATACGCTTTGAGAGGAACTATCAAAACGATGTTCGACACGGAAAGCTTGTGGAAAACATCGTTAGCGTGCTTCTTTATGGCCATCGCTATAGTCTCGATGTCCTATTTTCTGGAAGGAATTGTATCCCAGACCCTTTTGCTTCTCTTGTCCGTGGTATTGGGTGCGGCTGTCTACTTTTGCGGCATAGTCGCCTTGAGGACCGTCAAGAAGCAAGATATTGAATTGCTCAACGAGTCTCTACCTGAGAAGTTGAAAGTGGTTTCCGTGTGGCTTGATCGCCTCATCTTGGCCGATTGACTTTAATGAGGAACTAGACATGCGAAGTAACCTCAGAGTAATCCTCAAAGATAAGCTTGAACCAGAAGAGATCGACTCTCTCTACAGATCTTATGATATCATTGGCGACATCGCAGTTCTTCGAGTTCCTGAGACGCTTGAAGGCAAAGCCCGTATTATGGCAGAGGCTGTGATGCGAACACATAGGCGTGTGGAAACTGTTTTGCGACAAACCAGTCCTGTTTCACGAGAGTATCGACTGCGCGGTCTCGAATGGGTGGCGGGCGAGCGGAAGAGTGAGACCGTTTACAAGGAACATGGCTGCTTGTTCAAAGTTGATCTGGAGACGTGCTACTTCTCCACTAGGTTATCCCACGAGAGGATGCGGATTGC
The DNA here is from genome assembly GCA_964347825.1 of uncultured Candidatus Bathyarchaeia archaeon. Taxonomy (GTDB): domain Archaea; phylum Thermoproteota; class Bathyarchaeia; order Bathyarchaeales; family Bathyarchaeaceae; genus CAYFZQ01. The sequence goes on from CAYFZQ010000020.1 coordinate 20,342, forward strand.
TCAACAGGTTCAACCAGGAGAGATCGTTGTCAATATGTTCGCTGGCGTTGGATGCTTTTCCATAATTATGGCCAAGCATTCTGAGGCGAAGAGGATCTTTTCGATAGATATCAACCCCAATGCAGTTCATTACATGCAAGAGAACACGACGCTAAACAGAGTTGAAGATCAAGTGGTTGTGGTTCAAGGAGATGCCCGGGACGTAATCGAAGGCGAGTTGCAGGGAGTTGCAGATCGAGTTTTGATGCCACTGCCGATGAAGGCATACGGATACCTTGACTGCGCCCTTTCAGCGCTCAAGCCGCACAGAGGATGGATCCACTATTATGATTTTCAACACGCCAACAAAGATGAAGATCCTGTCACCAAGACAGAAGCTAAAGTGACCCAAAAGCTGCGAGGTATAGGCGTCAGGTTTCAGGTTCCTTTTGGTCGGATCGTCAGAACCACAGGACCTCGATGGTACCAAACAGTAGTTGATGCGAAGATTCTACCGTGACTCGGCGTTTGTTTTCAGGTTCGCTGTTCTGACAAATCTTTTATAGCTTTTCAGTTTACCATTACGATCGACTGGGGGGACTGACAATTAAGAAGAAGTTGATGGACATCTTGGCATGTCCCATTGACAAGTATTACCCGCTGGAATTGCACGTTTTTGAGGAAAAGGAAGAAATTGTAGAGGGTTTGATCATATGCCCAAAGTGTTTGCGGTGGTACCCAATAAGAGAAGAGATTCCCGAAATGCTGCCCGATGAACTGCGCAAAGAAAAGGACGAATTGCCCTTTCTGAAGAAATGGAAGAAGAAGATCCCTAAGAAGATACTGTCAGAAGGCAAACCGTTCAATCTCAAAGAGAAAGCATAGTCGATTTCCATTGTGCAGAGTCTTAGATTATTTATAGGAAGGCCAAAGCGGCAAAACAGAACTCGAGAAAAATAAGCAACATTACGACCTGCTTTTCTGTGATTGGTCTCATGTTCATCAAGAAGTGGGTCCAACTGTATATCCTTCTTTCATAAGGAGGATCAAGTTTACCATCATCCCTTAGCTTTCCTAGGCTACTAGCTTTAAACCTTGATCGCAGTTTTAAGAAGAATTCAATTATGAACGGAAGCATCACGATTATCCCGGTCCGTTCCATGTTTCCAACAATGACCCCCGCTGCCACGGTAGAACCAAGCAGATAGGTCAACGAATCTCCCGGCAAGATCTTCGCGGGATACCAGTTATACTTGATGAAGCCCGCTAGTGCGGCACAAGTAACGATGAATATGACCGAGCCTGGCCAAGTTTCTCCTTCTATACCTTGTAGGAGCCCAAAGATGCCAAGCGCAAGAAAGTAGACCAGTCCCATTCCTGTTTCTAATCCGTTGAAGCCTGCGAGCATATTGACTGCGTTGGATGCACCCACCACCCCTATTGGTATTAGTAGCAGGGGATAGAGAATGCCAAAGTCAACAGGGCCTATGAAGGGAATAACCATCTCCGTTGCTCCAGCGCGCACCACCATTAGCGGAATCGCCGCTGGCAGAGTCAAGAGGGGTTTGAGCCACTGCGGGAATCCTACCCTGAAATTGTAGCCTTCTTTCGTCTTGACCTTTTTTGTGCTGACGTTCAAATCGTCGAGTAGCCCCACGAACATGACGATGAGGACGGAGGCAGTGACTGCCAGAAGGTGAATTACATCGCTTTCCAGTTTTGCGCCTCGAAGAAAGGTCTGGAACCCGATGTAGCTCAGTAGTCCCGCCAATATGCCAAAGGCAACACAGATTCCTCCTGAGGTTGCTAGCTTTGATTTGGTCTTTTTCTGGAGGTCTAGGCCGACTATTCCCGCGGCGTATAGAAATCTGGTGAAGTACGGCGTTATCAGGAGGGTTGTTGCGAATGAAACTATTAGAGAAATCAGGAGGATTTCGACGATTATCATGTTCCGTCGCTCGGTTAGTGTCGTCTTTGGTTGTTTCTCGAAGGATTGGCACGAACTTAGAAAGCTTGCGTATCATGGTATAAAAGCTGATCGGAATCAGCTGGCTTGCTAATTTATTCCCTTCTGCAAAAGGGATGCGGGTCCGTTTTGGTTCAGACGCCCTCTTCCTATACCTCTGTACACGAATCCTGCTTTCTCTGCTTTCTCAGGATCAACCACGCGGCCCGTGTCAACGATGGCAGCAGGCTTTCTGACCAGAAACTTCATTCTCCTGAGGCTCAATCGTTTGAATCGATCGTGTCTCACCGCGATGAGCAAACAGTCTACGCCTTCAACGCTTTTTGTCAGTGTCCTTTCCGCTGAGTATCCCATTTGACCCAGCTCTTTCTGGGAAAAGAAGGGATCGTAGACTCTGACCAACGCTCCGCGCTTCTTCAGCATACGAACAAGTTCTTTTGTGGGGGACCCACGGTGCTCCTTCATGTTGGGGTGGCTAGAAACGCCCAGAACCAGTATCTTCGCTCGCCTTACGGTCTTTCCGCCTGCACGGAGGGCCTCTTTGACCATGCGAAGCGTACGACTGAGCATACTGCCGTTTGTTTTTGCTGCAAGCGTCAACATGCGGAGTTTCGCTTTTGCCGCTTCTGCCTCTTCAAGGAGAAGACTGGAATTCTTGGAGGCGTATCCGTTGGAAATCTCTGGATCTCTCAGACTGCATCGGTAGTTAGTGTTGGCAGCTCTTCGTGTCTCGAAGAAGTCTAGCCCAGCTTTTTCACAGAACTCGGCAAGTTCATTTGCAAGGGCAGCGTTGACATTTGCGTAGGCGTCCTCAAACATTTTGGCTGCCTCGGCGGTTTTTATATCTGTTACTTTGACTATCTCTCCTTTTGTTATGGTGTTTAGGAGAAGGCACGTGCTCGTAAGGCTTTGTTTGTCGATCCCTGCTACGATTCGTGGGTTCGTGGCTATGTCTTGCAGGATCCGGCCTGGCGTGGCGCGGGCTGGGCTATAGGCGAGGCCGAAATCGACTCCGGCTTTCAAACCTGAGGCTTTTTCAATGGTCTCTCTAACCAGGGTCTCGGTTACCCCTGGGCCAAGGGTGCTCTGAAAAATGACTAGGCACCCAGGGCGGATTGCCATGCCCACTTTTCTACAGGTTTTTTGGACATATGAATAGTCGGGTTCTCCACATTTGTCGATGGATGATTGAACAGTGAATATGATGACGTCGCTTGCCGAAGCGACATCTTTGATGTTGGTTGTGACTGTGATGTGATTCGTTTTGACATGTTTCTTCACTAGTTGGTCGAGTTTCGGTTCGTGGTAAAGAGTTTTCCTCCTCTTGGTGAGGTGGATGAGGCTGTGATCTGTGGAGCTGCTGACAATCCTGAATCCCGCTTCAGCAAGGAGGCACGCAGTTGCTAATCCGATTCGCCCGCACCCGATGATGCCTATGGTTCGTGTGTCACGTTGGTGAGGGTTCGTGATGTCCTCGTTGGAAACGGGCACTGCGGCAGCCATGGGGTTTCACGGTGCGTCTCTTGTATAGCTCTGCTTATTATGGTGTTGTACATCCTTGTGTTAGTTCAACCCCTAGCGCCGTGGATTCGCCAAGTCTGAGTTTAACATGAAATGGTTAAGATTTACGGAATCGCTTGAAAGGGGAATTCGGGCAGATCAATCGTGGTGCTCATCTTTTTTGAATCCTGCTTGCATTGTACACACAAGATCGACAGGCTTAGGTTACCGTGTTGCGTGACCCGATACCTTGTAGGCGGCCTGATCATGTCTACAAGTCGGAAGGACAAGATGACGACTCTCTGTTGTAGATCAAGGACAAGCAAGATTTAATTTGACACGAAGAGGTTAGATAGTCTGTTCAGGCGGGGGTTGCCAAGCCAGGTCAAGACGTGTACGTGGCTAAAGGCGCAGCCCTGAGGCGGCTGTCCCGTAGGGGTTCGTGGGTTCGAATCCCA
>CAYFZQ010000021.1:0-23274 GCA_964347825.1 uncultured Candidatus Bathyarchaeia archaeon
CCCTTGGAAAATTCATCTCTAGCGCTCCTGGTTCGTGAAGACTAAAGAAGCAGTGATTTTCATATACTCTCTGCAAGGAGAGAACTCATGCCAAACGAGATTAGAAAGGACTATCTTTTGGACCGGTGGGTCGTCATAGCCTCAGAGAGAGCGAAACGCCCGATAGATTTTCCCTCCAGACCCCACAAAGAGATCGAAACCAAAAGCTGCCCATTCTGCCCAGGAAACGAAGATATGACGCCACCAGCGGTTCTTCTCTATCTCCCCTCCAACGGCGGAATCACAAAGGATAGAGATTCAGATGGCCCGAGAGCACAGAACTGGCTAATACGGTGCGTTTCAAATCTCTACCCAGCACTCTCACCACGAACGGCCATCGCCCTTCCGGGTGACGAATTCCATGAAAGAATAGATGGCGTCGGAGCGCACGAGGTTCTCATAGAGTCGCCCCATCACGACGAACATTTCGGCCTAGGGTCAATTGAACAGACTCAACGCGTCGTACAAGCCTACACCGACCGGTTGAAAGCCCTCTCCCGATGGGATTATGTCTGCATTTTCAGGAATCACAAAAAGGAAGCGGGCGCCTCACTCTCTCATGCTCACAGTCAAATAATCGCGACTCCCACAGTTCCAAGCCTAATTTCCGAGGAGCTGACCGCGTGCAGGGCTAGTTCTGAGAGAAGCGAACGATGTCCATACTGCCGGATAATCAAATCAGAACGTGAAAGTCATAGGCTTATTTATGAAAACTCTCGCTTCATCGCCTTTGCTCCTTGGGCAAGTGTATATCCCTTCGAGCTCTGGCTGCTCCCCAAGAGGCATCAGCAAACCTTGTTGCAGCTGGAGGAAGACGAAGAGCGAGACTTCGCGAGCGCGCTCAATGCCTGTATGCGCAGTCTCACAAGAACCCTGAATGATCCCCCCTATTCGTTCGGCTTCCACATTGCCCCCAACCAAGGAACCCATGAGTACTATCACTGGCATCTCGAGGTATATCCAAAACTAACGATCCATGCCGGCTTCGAGAACAGCACAGGCATGTTCATTAACGTCACGCCACCCGAATTGGCCGCCCAAAGCCTAAGAAACTCCATAGATGAGACGGAAAAGGACATATAAGCCGCTCTTGGAACTAGTATCCACAGATTTCTAGAGGCTTACTCATTGAGAATCGGGTTCTTTGTTTGGGAGTTTCCACCCAAACTCGTGGGAGGCTTAGGCACCTACGCGGAATACATGACGCGTGAGTTCATCGAATTAGGTCACGATGTGTCGGTCTTCACCCTAAATCCGGGGGATCTGAGAACCAGCGAGATCATGAAAGGCGTCGAAGTCCATCGTCCGCTAATCACAGATGCCAGTAACGTATTCCCCATGTTCGTCACCGATGATTTGAGAAAATGGGGTACAAACATACGTTTTTTCAACGACATACTCATCTACAACATTCTCAGCTCTTCAAAATTCATTAACAGTCTTGTTGAAAAAGAGGGCTATCAGTTTGATGTGGTCTGTGTCCACGACTGGCTGAGCAGCATCTCTGGAATCATCGTCAAAAACGAGACGAAGATGCCAGTAGTCTTTCATGTTCATAGCACCGAACGCGGACGACTTGGAGGGCACGGCTCCGAAGTCGTGTCTCACCTCGAATACGCAACCGCCCAGACCGCTGATCGAATAATCACCGTCAGCTACACAATGAAAGAAGACCTCATCCGACATGGATGGAACGGATCACGAATCAGTGTTGTGTGGAATGGCGTAGATCCTGAACAATACAATCCACGCAGGTACAACTCGGAGGATATCCAAGGAATCAGGGACAAGTACGACATCCAAGACGATGAACACATAATCCTCTTCCTAGGACGATTGACGTGGGTCAAGAGCACAAGGAACATCATTCAGGCTATGCCGCTGATTCTTGAGGAGTATCCCAAGACAAAGCTAATAATTCTAGGCAAAGGCGAAGAACAGAAGGACATCATGGAGATCTCCAACAGGCTTGGAATAGAAGACAAGGTAACTTGCCGCTTCGAATTCGTACCCGAAGAAGAGAGAATCCTCCACTACGCTGCCGCTGACGCATGTGTATTCCCATCAGTGTATGAACCATTCGGCATCGTAAGCCTTGAAGCCATGGCCATGGAAAAACCTGTGGTTGTCGGAGCCAAGGGGGTCGTAGGTTTTCGTGAACAAGTCATATCCTCGGGGCCCGACCAGAACGGAATCCATGTCAACGGCAGAGACCCGGCAGACATCGCCTGGGGCTTGAAAGAAGTATTGAAAGATGCGGAAAGAGCAAGGATTTGGGGCGAGAATGGACGCAAGAGGGTTCTCCAGTACTTTACGTGGAAGAAAGCTGCTGAGCAAACTGCTGAGATATATTTGTCTCTGATAGATGAAAAGAAGACTAAGAACAACAGCTGAAGCATTGCGCTAGCCTGCTAATTAGGCAGTCCGAGTTTCGAGGCTTCTTTCTCAAGTCTCTATCAGTTTCTGCCATATTGCCAGGATTGAAATAAGCACTATAATTTCCGGACCCCATGTTCAACATGGACGTCCGAAGCAAAACCCAACACGAACGAGAATAGCTGCGGGTATGCTTATGTTTGGAAAGGAAGCTGAAACTCTAAAAAAGACTGTTCAAGGCAGAAAAGCCAGTGTGAAATGGGATTGGGCAGACTTCAAGAGCACGAAAGGTTTTCCTGTCGATGACAACCTTATGTCTTGGGTCATCGGCCAAGATAGAGCCCTCCGAGAATGTTTCTTGTGTCTCGACGAGTGGGCTCACAAGTTGAAATGGCTCGAAAAGAATAAATGGTACAATGAATGGAAAGCCCCGGGCAAAGACAAGCCTTCCACCAAGACCAAACTAAGTCCTGGACCTTACTTACTTCTTCTCGGCGACCCAGGAACTGGCAAGTCCCTTATCGGAAGGGCATTGGCTGACAAACTCACTCAGATCTACAGGGAGAAAAAGATCAAACTGTTCGACGTCCTCTGCTGGAAGAACAAGATTGTCCCAAGCGAACCAAAAGTCTCAATGCATGGGGCAGGTAAGGGCAAAGAGATAATACGGAAAGAAAAGATTCGGCAAGAGAAAAAGAAGTTCGTCTTCTCTCTGGGTTTAAGAGCGCTTCAAACAATACTGTTAGCTTTCGGGCTGATACTTCTCTTCATCGCAATGTATGGAATATACAATATCTTCACAGCATGGACCCTCAACCCGATAATGACTGAAGACGGTTTAACACTGCAAGAGTTCTTTGCCTACAATTTCGTGGAATATTTCACCAAGTCCTTTCCATCACTAGTAGTCATCTTCGTCCCTGCGGGTTCGCTAATATTCTTCGGCATATTCATCTGGTGGTTTGGAAGACTAGGAGGAAGCGTTAATCTACCAGGCATTGGTGGAGCACAACAATCCACAGTGCCCAAGCTCATAGTAGACAACTCCGCGAAGCGTGCCCCCTTCTTAGACGCAACCGGACACAGATCATCTCAGCTCTTCGGCGACATAGCGTGGGACCCTTACCAGACTGGTGGCTTGGGTACGCCTGAGCATCAGAGAGTCACCGCTGGAGACGTGCACCGAGCCGCCCTCGGAATATTATACATGGACGAGATCAAGAATCTGGATCCCGTCGAGGCTGTCACCCTCTTGACAGTACTTGAAGACGGACAATTACCAATCACAACGCGAGGCCGTCTACAACAGAGTGGAACCGCCGCATTAGCCGTTTCCACCGAACCAATTCCATGCATGTGTTTCCTCGTGGGCGCCGGCAACTTTGATTCTATCAGCCAGATACATCCAGCTCTGATGGACAGAATATACGGTTACGGAAAAGTCGTCCGAATGACTAACGATATGCCCAACACCGTGGAGAACAGAAGAAGATACGTACAATTCATAGCACAAGAAGTCCAACGTTTCCACCTAATTCCATTCAGCCGAGGCGCTTGTGAAGAGATCGTCGCCGAAGGAAGGCGGAGAAGCAACAAGAAGGACGCACTATCCACAAGATTCAGACCACTCATATCCATCATCAAGACTGCGGCTACATTAGCTATGAATGAAGGCCTAAAAACGGTAGACAAGAAGCACGTTCAAGCCGCTGTAGACAAACACTGTAAGACAATACAGAGACAGATACTGGAGCATCAGATAAGCGAAAGAGGCAAACTAATGGAAATCAAGCCCGAAGGCAGCAAACTTGGCCAAATATACGGCCTAGCTGTTGTCTCAGACCCCTACAGCGGAGAAATGACTGGCAATGTAATGTGCGTCAGGGCAAACATGGCGAAACGAAGCGATATCAACAGGAACTATCCCCTACAAGGATACTACAAAGTCACAGGGACAGCAAAAGGAGAGAAGGAGAGGTTCATCTCTGACAGCGTATCCAAGGTCAGAAGCGTCATACTCCAAAAATACGGCGTTGACATCGCCCAAGACTATCTAACGCACATCGATTTTGCCCAATCTTATGGAGTTGATGGTCCTTCTGCCGGAGTCACCATGGCGATTTTGCTGTGTTCCTTAATTGAAGGCAGACCCATCAGACAAGATGTGGCTGTTACGGGGGAGATTAACCTTGGCGTGGGGAACTCAATTCAAGTTACCGCGGTTGGAGGATTGTACGAGAAGATAAAAGCCGCCGAAGCTTGGGGATTCAAGAAAGTTGTGATACCGCAGAAGAACTTCGAGCATTCCGTAGATCTTCGTGACTATCAGGTAGAAGTAGTTCCTGGGGAGACGTTGGAAGACTACGTCAACGAATGTTTGGTATGATCCATTTCCACCCTAGTCTCATTGGTGTAGTTCGTTTCTTCTTGATGGGAACAACAAAGGTGTATTAGTCTGGTATATCTCTGAACCCGAACGTTTCCAATGGACCCGATAAAAAGCGATTCGATACTGCTAAGCTAAAGCTTACTTGGCCTTCTTTCTCCGCCGTTTTCTCTTCTTTTGAGCTCTTCTCTGTTTTTTCTTCTTGGTCTTCTTGGTCATACCGTGGTGCCTGGCCATGCTACCATATTCCTTCGATGGCTTTAGTCGTGTCGCGTCGTTCTTAAGTCTTGCGAGGAACTGAACCCATGTCGCTTCTTACGCAAGCCATCGAGGCTTCCCATCAAGATAGTCGGTTAGAAACGTGGCAAACTGCGAATCAGACGAATAGAGCTCAGAGACTTCATCACCTACTATGATTCCAAAGTTCTCAGCAACAGCTTCGGAGACGTGCCCCCCTATGCCGATTCCCCGCCCTCCGCCTTCTAGTTTCTCACGAAATAGACTTACGATGTCAGTGTGCTTTCGTTTCATCTCAACTACCCACCGCCCGTTCTCCAGACGGGGTCCCGAAATCGTATGGTCAGCATGCAGATGTTTCAGTAGAAACTGCTCACATTCAACCTTTTTTCGCACAGGCGGACCAAGATGTTTCTTCATTAGAGGTAGATGCGACTTTTCGACCTCGAAGACAAAAACGTTAAGGTCTTCTTCATTGCTCCACACGCCAACTCGTATAACATTGAAACCGCTTTGTCCAAGCATATTGCGAAGTGATCTTTGAGATTTGTAGAGCTGACCCCAAAGGATGTCGGGAACCGTTTCAATCTTTCCGAGTCTTAGGAAGATCAGTTCTGCCCCCCGATCTTTTAGGATGTTCACTAGCTTTTTGGGCTGGAGCGGTTCTATTGGCTTTGGGTAGAAGAAGGCTACATCCGGCCTCTTCAGGAAGGCTCTTGCTGCAACAATAAGCTCATTGAGTCGTTTCTTTCTCACTGCTGCTGCGGCGTTTCTTCCTTTGTCAATGGGATCGACCATGACGAGAGGTTCTTCGAAGATCTTCTCAGCCTCTTCTTCCAGTCCCTCGTAATAGCCTTCAAGATCAATAATTTTTCTTCGCTTCCAGTCTGCAACGGATCTCAGAACCTCAATGAATGAGTGATAGTTGAGGACGAGCAGTTCGCAGAGGTACCCGCTGAACCCTCCAACCTTGACTTCGGCGCCGTAGACACCAATTCCCATCATGAATCGCTTTAGGAGGCGAATCTCCCCGCACTTCTCCTTGCTCAGCAGGCTTTTCACATAGTCTGTATGGAAGGGGGTCCTATCTGTCGCGCTCATCCACTCACCCCTCTCTACTCTGTAACACGGCACTATGTTTACTACTACGCCATCAACGATAGACTCCAGATAGGGGTGTTCGGCGAACCGCTCTACCTGCCTGAATCCGTTGACGGCTCTCTTTGCTATTTCTAAGCAGATTGTGCCGAACGCTTCGCGCGGCATAGTGGTTGGCACACACATGAAAATGTCGATATCAGGCTCTTCACTCAGCCAAGTGTCTTTCGCCACCGACCCCTCCACCCTCACCTCTGCATCCACGCCGGCTTCCTTCGCCGCTGCTACCACTTTGGCTCTCAAGCCCTCAGCCAGGGCTAGAATTTGTTTCCGTCTCCCTAGGCTCGGGGTGACCCGTTTCAGAATTGTTGTTCGAACCCTTTCGAGATCGACGGAGGCCATAAGAATCACAACGAATTATCCTCTATCGCGCTGTCAGCGACAGACCTCTTTTAATGTGGAATATACTGGTCCTTTCGGAGTCAGAACACTCTTCTTCAACCGTAGGCATTCAGCTCTTACGGTTCCGAATTCGTAGTCTGCGGAGGCTTGTATGCGCTGTATCAGGGCCTTTTTGTTCCGCCCAGTCTTCACGCGCGCGATCGTAAGGTGTGGACTGAACCCTCGTGGGTCGGGCTTGAAGCCCAGTCCTTTAAGGTTAGACTCAAGTTGTTCGAAAACTCCTGCGAGTTCTGCATCACCTCTTTGAATCCCCGCCCAGACAACCCTGAGATAGTTGAGATTTGGGAACGCGCCTAATCCTCTGATTTCCACATCAAAAGGAGAGAAGGAGACCTTCTCCATTTCTTCGTAGATGGAGTCGACCATTTGCAGAATGACGTTGCCCAAGAATCGCATAGTTATGTGAATGGCTTGCGGCTTGACAAGTTTCAAATCTGCCCCCGTTTCCTCAAGCGTTTGTTGGATGCCTGAAAAGCGTTTAACAATTGCTTCGTCATCTATATCAAACGCAATGAAACTTCTGATGGTTTCCACCATAAAGGAACCCTTCTGCGAATTCTCACGGATCTGGATCAGTACCTTAATCGCCGAAGCACTAATTAAAATAGCGTACGCGCGCGAATTCAAACGCTCCGTGGGAAGTCATCTAGGATGGTCGGAGGGGTAAACTCTATGCGCACGCAGATCTTGAGGAATACCGAAAGAAGTGAGCTCAGCCCTCCGTTCAATAGAGTCGCAGAAGTTTTTCAATCCTTGTTGCGCGCATAGCTTTTTAACCCAAATCCCCACAGTTTGGAGCACGATCACGGAATGCCCAAAATGGAGAACGAGAAAATCGTTATCGGCGTCGCTGGTATGCCAGGCGCCGGTAAGAGCGTGGTCAGACAAATCGTAAAGGAGATGGACTATCCTGTGGTGGTGATGGGCGACGTGATACGACTGGAAGCCAAAAAAAGGAAGCTTCGGCCTACCCCAGAGAATCTCGGCATGATCATGCTTGAGCTCAGAAAGGAAAAGGGTCCAACTGTCGTGGCTAATCGATGCATTGCGAAAATCGAGAAACCAAATAAAGATGTGGTGGTGGTTGACGGAATACGAAGCCTCGACGAAGTGCAGACGTTCCGTCGGCGCTTCCCCAAATTCGTTTTGATGTCTATCCATTCGTCTCCTAGAACCAGATTTGAACGTCTCATTAGACGCAGGCGTAGCGATGACCCTACAGGTTGGGACGCGTTCCTCGAAAGAGATCAACGAGAACTCAGCGTCGGCCTAGGAAACACCATCGCAACTGCAGACTACATGGTTGTGAACGATGGAACCAGGACGCAGTTTATGAGGAGAATTCGCGGAGCCTTGAGGGATATGATAGCGAAATGGGAGAAGTAAAAGTCGAAGTAAAAGTAAGCGTAAACCCGACTGAAGATCCGCTTAAAGTAAAACAAGCTGTAGAAAACATTCTTGGAGACATCAAAACAGAGGTCAAAACTCTAGGCCGGGAAAGTCGACTCATCGGAAAGGCCACGGGACGAGAGTCGCTCTCCAAATTCTACAACCTGCTTCGGAGAGAGAGAATTCGTGACGCCGCTAGAGGCGCGTTTTTTGGCGGACTAAACGGCAAGTCCATAGTTTTCTACTTGAACAAGCAAGTAGCCTACGCTGGACACGTCTCCTTCTCAGAACCTACTGCAGAATCCCCGCTTGGTTCAATAGAAGTGCAGATTCAGTGTGATGAACCAAGAGAGCTCATTGAATGGCTGGCGCCAAAAACCACTTGAAAGTGGCCAGACATGCCAATCCCCCAGATCGGGCTATCCATGCTCTTCTGTCTCGGGGAACCATTTCCCACCCTCATAGAGCGTCTCCAGAAAGTGACTACCTCGCAAGTGGAAGTTCTTGACGAAGGCCTTCATGCGCTCAATGGTAGAAGGGTTGAAGCCCTGAGGAAAGTTGCCAAATCACGTAGTACTGAATTCACCGTGCATGCACCCTTTGTAGACATAAATATTGCCTCGCCTAATGCCATCTTGCGTCGTACAATTTTGAAGAGGCTCGAAAAATCCCTCTTCTACGCAAGGCAATTGGAGTGTCGATTATGGGTTTTCCATTCCGGTAAGAGAACTGGCGTTAGCCATTTATATCCTGGATCGGATTGGCAACTCAATATAGAATCCATAGGCACGCTTTTGAAGACTGCTAGACAACATGGTGTAGACATCGCCATTGAAAACCTTCCTGAACCCTTTCCGTTTCTTATGAAGAGCGTTGAAGATTTCTCTCGTTTCTATGACGAATTCGACGACGAGCTAGGGATTGTCCTAGATGTTGGCCATGCTCACATAAATCAACAAGTCCGGAACTTCATCAACCGGTTTCCACAAAAAATCGTTCACGTGCACGTGAGTGATAACGATGGCACCAGCGATGCGCATCTCGGAATAGGCTGTGGAACAATCAATTGGGAAGATGTTGCAGAAGCCTTCAAGAAGGTTAATTATGGCGAGGTCATCATGCTTGAATCCGTGGAACATGTGGAGAAGAGCCTTCAGAAGCTGCGTAGGCTGTTTACCTAAGCCTTGGAAAGAGGAATATTAATTTTCATGAAATCCTCGGCTATCTCTACTTGAGGAAAAATCTTTTTTGCTTGATCTAAGAGTCGACGAGAATCTTTGTACCGCGCGCTTATATGGGTCAAGACCAGCTGTTTCACTTTGGCCTTCTTGGCAACCTCAGCTGCTTGACTTGGCGTGGAGTGTCCATCTTCCTCAGCCCTATCTGAAAACTCAGCATCAAAGGTCGCATCGTGGATCAGCAAATCGGCATCGTTGGCGAGTGTTGTGATCTCTTCTGACGGTCTCGTGTCCCCGGTATAGACGATCTTTCGTCCTGGACGTAGTGGCCCCAAAACCTCAGCGGGCTTGACCAGTCGCCCATCAGAAAGCTGTACAGGGGAACCATGTTGTAGTCTTGACCACAAGGGACCTTCCGGGATGCCGAGACTCCGCGCTTTATCCGGGTAAAACTCTCCGGAGCGAGGTTTCTCGGTCAAGGCGAACGCCAAAGCAGGAATCGTGTGAGCCGCCGAGATTGTGAGTACTTGGTATTCCTTCTCGTCGCATGCGATGCCGTAATCGACTATTTCGTGCAGTTCGATTGGAAATGTCAGAGTGAACTGGACGGTCCGCTTAATTGCCTGTACGAATGCTTTAAGTCCTCGGGGCCCGTAGATCTCCAGTTTCTTTTCTCTGTCCAAGAGAGACATAGTTTGGAAGAGTCCAGGCAAGCCAAGAAGGTGGTCGCCGTGCATGTGGGTTATAAAGATCTTCGTTCTGCGATGAAATCCAACGCCGGCCCTAATCATCTGCCTCTGCAAGCCTTCACCGCAGTCAAAGAGAATCAACTCGCCTTTCCGACGTACAGCAATAGCTGGCAAGCTCCTCGCCGGCGTGGGGACGCTTCCCGCAGTTCCCAGAAAGATGACGCAAAGACTCATTTCACACCCTCTCGAAGATAGCTATCTCTCTTGTTAGGCTTCTGTGTACATAAACGAGATGAGACTCTTCGTGTTTCAAACCTAAGCTCTTTCCCATCTCGCCAAGCTCTACGGATTTGGGGGCAGCCATGCAGACTCGTCGTTCCTTGGGAAGGAACTCATCCACGGATGATAAGAAGGATTCAATGATTTGCCCAGTTTTTTCTCCGAGCGTAGTCGCTGACCGGCCATAAGGTGGATCGGTGACTACGCAACCAATCTCGCCTACCGGGACTTGTCTAGCATCTGCAACAACCAGTCCCTCTGGCTCTACACCAAAGTGCATAAGGTTTTGCAGACTACCTTTTACCATATTAAGCTGCGCATCGAGACCTAGAACCCTGCATCCAATGAGTCCAGCTTCAACAAGCATGCTCGCTGTTCCGCAGAAGGGATCCAAGACCAGGTCTCCTCTTTTTGGCTGAGCGAAATTCACCATACACCGCGCGAGCTTAGGAGGCATAGCTGTCGGATGGAAAAAAGGGCGCTTCTGAGGATTTCGGTCGAAGAATGGCTTCGTAGGAGTTTCTGCCGTCTTCAATCCGAAGACGAAACAGTCGTCGCTCAATATTCCAAAAAATGTCTTATCAGGCGAATCCAAGTTCACTTTGGCGCCCTTGACCCTGCCTCGAATCAGCTCACCAAGTTTCCGTTCAAGCTCAATTCTAGTGAGGCGTGGTGCAGCCCGCTGTATTCTTCTTATGCGAACAGCAAAGCTCTCACGCGGCTTCAGGAAAGCATCTAGAAATGTTGATTGCATCTTCTCAAGGATTTCCTCGAACTCCGCGGCACAGCTAAAAAGCTCTAAACCACAGACGCGGGTCATAGCCGATCTAGATGCAACCGCCTTTGAGCTGCGAACATTTGCCTCTACCAGGAGGACTTGGGTCAGCCGTTCTAATTCCCGATACTCATGGCCCTCAGCCGCAAGGATTGACTTCAACTCTGAAAAAGGAAGACTTGGATGTTCACCCGAGAGCAGAAAGAAAAGCCTACTCACTCTTTATACTCCTCATTCAGAGCGCCTCTGCGATTACAGGAGCGACCGAAACAACGCTCACGGGGCTGGACACAGAGTCAGTTCCAACGATTCCTTCGGCTCCACTTGTCAGAATTCTATTCCGCGCTTCATCTATGAGCAGTGGATGGGCACAAGCAGCGTACACTCTTCGTGCGCCCTGCTTCTTCACGATCCCTACTGCATCAGCCACGGTTCCTCCGGTGCTTATGATATCGTCAAAGATGATCACATCCTGCCCGCTGATGGCGAATTTCTTCGCTTCGACGCTGATTTCTCCAGTGTAGAGGTCTCTCTCTTTCTTCAGCCATCCACAGCCGCCCTTAAGGACGTTTTCGGCCTCTTGAGCCAGTTCCACCGCGCCTTCATCTGGAGCTAGAGAGAACGCTCCATCAAAGCCTTCAGCACTGAAGTGTTCCGCAAGCAGACCCATCGCTGAGAGATTTTCCGCCGGCACAGTGAACTTTTTCAAAACACTCGCTTCATGAGTATTCATAGTAAGGAATCGATCGGTTCCAGCTGCTTCAAGAAGCTTGATGACCGTCTCGATACTGATTGCTTCACCAGATAAGAACCGTTTGTCCTGTCTGGCATACGCCAAGTATGGAACCACCGCGACTACCTTCTCAGCTCCAAGATCTTTTGCTGTATCAACCATCAGAAACAATTGCATGAGGTGTGTATCTTGAGGAGGCCCCGTCGACTGAACAATGACAACCTCTTCGCCCTCAACCGATCCCTCAAGTCGTATCTTGGACTCTCCGTCAGGAAAGGTCTTAGAAACTGCTGTCACGATTCTTGAGTTTGTTAGTTTGGCGACTTTCTGACCTAGTTCTCGAGACGCTGGACCTGGAATGACTATCATGTCTATCCCTCAGGCTTCGAAGGTATATTCTTTCTATCAGGATCAGTAGCGATCATGCTTTTTCTTTCTTAAGCTCTTCTATGAGCTCCTTTGCTCTGTCTAGTCTAATTTTGTGTTCTTCAATCATTCTCTCGACAATCAAGTCAACGAGGTCTCCAGTTGCTCCTGCAGATATGGCAACATTTCTGGCGTGAAGTGACATATGGCCTCTTTGAAGCCCTTCATGAGCTAAAGCCCTTAGGGCGCCAAGATTTTGAGCTAACCCTACAGCAGCCATCACTTCGCCCAGTTCATTAGCGGTTTTAACGCCCAAGATTTTGAGTGCCACTTTGGCAACTGGGTGCACTTTGGTTGCGCCACCTATTATTCCGATAGCCATAGGGAGTTCGATTGACCCGACCAAATCACCGGCCTTGTTCTTCTCCCAGACGGTTAATGGTTTATAGTGCCCGGTCCTGGCTGCGTAGGCGTGTGCTCCTGCTTCTATTGCGCGATGGTCGTTACAAGTGGCTATTACGACGCCGACTATGCCGTTCAAGACGCCTTTGTTGTGGGTTGCAGCTCTATAGGGGTCAGCGGCGGCAAAGTTGTACGCCTCCACAATTCCGTCGACAACAGCTTCTCCACCCACGGTCTCCTTTGCCACAATTGTCCAAGCTCGTGCAAGTCGCTTGGTGGCCAGATTAGAGATTATTCTGAGATAGACTCTGCCCTTTGTGATCTTCTCAACCATTGGTGCAACGGCTTCAGCCATGGTGTTCACAGCGTTTGCCCCCATAGCGTCTCGGCAGTCTACATGAAGCTCTGTGATTACCATAGGCCCCGTGTTGGCGTCTATCACTTTCACATCTAGATCTTTAGCGCCCCCGCCAACCGAGACGAGCAAGGGATCTTGTTCGTTGGCCTCTTTGAGAATCTCGTTCTTTGCTCCCAGAATTGCCATTTTGGCGCCATATGGGTCATCTACGTCAACTGTCTGAATTTGGCCAATCATGATGGGGTCGGTGCTACTTGTGAAGAAGCCCCCCTTTGTTCTCGCCATCTTCGCGGCGTAGCTAGCGGCCGCAACGACTGAGGGCTCTTCGATTGCCATAGGTATCAGGTAATCTCTCCCGTTGATCAAGAAATTCACTGCAATGCCCAACGGAACAGGAAAGGCGCCAATGACATTTTCGATCATTCGATCGGCGAGTTCCAGTCTTAATGACCCTGTTGATTGCAGAATTCGGACATCTTCACTCGTTAGTCCAGCGAATTCTTTTACGAACTGAACCCTTTCTTTGGGGGTAAGTTTGTAGAAGCCTGAGAACTCTGAGGTTCTATTCATAAGGAGCCCTACTCCAATCAACAATTGGTACTATGCCCAGAATACATATGAATTTAACGACCTCGCTGGAAATCACTCTTCTTTAACCATCTTCAGCGCAAAATGTGGTGGACTGCTTTCTCGATCTTTCAGACCCGTCAGTCGATTTTTGGTTCACACCCTGCAAAGCTCTATCCTTCGCGTGAAGTCTAGAAAAATCGATGACCTATGAAAGATCAGAAACTACTTACTGAATCGTGTACTCCAGAGATGTCCGAATGCTCCACTTGGACGCAGCACATCTAGAGTATGGCTGCTAGTCTCCGCGCACGCTGATCCTTCGGATTAAGGTCGGAGGTGTGAATCTAAGGCCTAGTCGCTGGAGGTTGGCTTTTATGGCAGTTGGCTCTTCGAGCAGGTCGCGTATTCCGTCCACGTGAGCGGCTCCCACAAGCGCAAGTATGTTGGGGTGCTTCTCGGCCTCCAGCTTTTCTGTTGCTATCCACGCCAGTCTCACTGCCATTAAGGTGTTGCGTTCATCGATTAAGACCTGCCAGATTTGGGGCGCATACCTGCGAAGCCGCTCTAGCCTTTTTTGGTGTGAGTTGAGTACTTCGTCTTTGAAGCCCTGTTCCCAGAGTCGCTTGGTCGCATCTTCCCTATGAGCGAAGGGAATGCTTACGCGGCAGATCCACGTTGGGGTAGTCAAGCGCTGGATTCTTTGCCTTATCTCGTATTCTGACATGTCTATGAGCCATATGTTAGTGTCAACGTTTCCTAGGGCCTCAGTTGCTCCAATGAACTCGCACTTCAGAGTACACGAGCCATATTGGGGACATCCAAAACACGCGTTGTTCAAGATTTTGAAACGCTTCAAGTCTAGTTCGATGGCGAGGTCAGTGGGTTGAAGTCTTCTAACCGCTTCGTTAGCCTCATGGAGACTACGTCGGGTAAAGTGGGCCGTACCTAATAGGCTTATGAACTTGTTGTAATCCACATCATAGATCAAGGTCTTCACGTTTGCCACTCCTGTCAATTGATCCTTACGGTTGCTGTCTCTTCCTTTTGAAGGGTGCATACAATACTGCTTAGGAACGGTGAGCTTACCAAATGGTAAGTTACCATATGGTAACAAAACGGCGGCGTATTTAAACGTTCTGATATTGCAGCGTGACGGGGACTGCTTATACGCGAGTTTCCAGTTAGACTGTATGTGAAGAAATGAATGATGTGGACCTTTTGGAGACCAGATGCAACAACCGTGCTGAAGGACAAGGGCGCTCGAGCGAGTTTGAGGAGATACTTCGATGTCATGGTGGATGATAAGCTAGCTAAGTTCCTGATCGCCAAGAGGTTGGTTGCAGACTTCAATCAAGAAGATCCGCTAGCTACGCTGTGGGAGGCTCACAACAGGCTTACACCAGAATTTTACTGCCTCCAGAAGGAAATCGACAATCGAGAAAGACGTCTGGCAGAATTAGAGGTCCCGGCGAAGTCGTACCTTGACTTGAAGATGGAAATCGCGAACCGTATTCTGGGAAGTTGTCACTTCTGCACTCGAAGATGCGGTCTCAACAGGCTTGAGACAGAACTTGGATACTGCAGGTGTGGAACCCAGATTGCTGTGTCAACTATGTTTGAGCACATGGGCGAGGAGCCAGAGCTCGTTCCTTCGGGGACCATATTCACTCTCGGGTGCACTTTGCGGTGTCTCCACTGCCAAAACTGGTCCATATCACAGTGGTACGAGAGCGGTGCGATCTATTCGCCACAGAAGTTGGCGGAGGAGATTAAACGTCTGAGAAAGCGAGGGTGTCGAAATGTGAATCTGGTCGGCGGAGAGCCTACGCCTTGGCTTCAGCAGTGGCTTGAAAGCTTCAAGTATGTTGACGTGAATGTCCCCGTGGTTTGGAACTCCAATTCCTACTACAGTGAGGAGACCGCTAAGCTTCTAGCGGGATTCGTGGACGTGTATCTCCTAGACTTTAAGTATGGCTCCAACGAGTGCGCTGAAAGGATTTCTGACGCCCCAGGCTACTGGGAGGCCTGCACCAGAAACCACCTTTACGGCAAGAAACATGGAGAACTCTTGATCCGCGTCTTGGTTCTGCCCGAACATTTGGAGTGCTGCACAGAAATTATATTGAATTGGATCGCTCAGAATCTTGGAACTTGGGTTCGCATGAACCTAATGTTTCAGTATCGCCCCGAGTGGAGGGCTAACGAGGTTCCGGAGCTACAGAGGAGATTGACTGCCGCCGAAAGGAAAAAAACGATCGAGCTTGCCAAAGAGGCAGGACTGACCAACTTCATAACGTGACTCCCAAAATCCGAAAGCTATTTCTCATGCCTCCTCATTCATATCGCACAGCGAAGATACCTCAGAAAAGGCGTAGAAAATGCGGTACTGTCCAGAGTGTGGCGGTGAGCTCAAGTATACACCTGTTACGAAGAGCTATGTATGTAAGAGCTGCGGGCTTTCTCTATCTCACCAAGAACTCATGGAACTGAGACAGAAACTCCGACCGAGCTTTGAGACCGAAGAAGATCAGCGACGAAAAGAGCGAAGAGAGTATCTCAAGTGGTGGCTCGGTAAGAAAAAGTAAGGGCAGCTCAGTACATAGCGGAGCGTCTGCCCAGCAGACCCCCTTTTCGGCTGAACACGAACCGAACAAAGCAATTATTATCAGACCTGTCTCCATTACTCATTAGCTTCCATCGACAGATGTGGTGCCACTTGGCGGCGTCAATAGAAATAATCTGTGTCGGTAATGAGCTTCTCATCGGTAAGACCTTGAACACCAATGCACACTGGCTTGCAAAGCGAGTTACCTCTCTAGGTATGAGCGCCCGCCGCATTATAGTCGTAGGTGACGACGTCAACGAGATATCAGACGTTATCCTCGAGGCTATTCAACGAAACCCTGACTTCATACTAACCTCGGGGGGACTGGGGCCTACCTTTGACGACGTGACTCTTGAAGGCCTTGCCAAAGGCTTAGGCCGCAGGCTTCAGAAGAATGATGAGGCTCTGAGAATGGTCAGAGAGAAGTACCGCAAATACGTAGAGGAAGGCCGGATGAAACGCGTTGAGCTGACTCCCCCCCGTGTCAAGATGGCCAAACTGCCACAAGGTGGTGAACCTCTCCCCAATCCTGTTGGAACCGCCCCCGGAGTGGTGGTCTCAACAGACAACTTGACGATAATAGCGCTTCCAGGCGTTCCTTCCGAGATGAAGGCAATATTCGACGAGTCTGCCCTGCCGATTCTCAAAAAGGCAGCGGGCGACACGATTTTCTTTGAAACGAGCATCGAAGCAACGGGCGTGATGGAGTCTGAGCTGGCTCCTTCTATTGCCAGAGCAATGCATGACAATCCTTACGTCTACATCAAGTCTCATCCCAAAGGAGAGGAGCGGATTCATCGAATAGAGTTCCATCTCTCCACCATGGCTAAGAATGCAATAATCGCTCGGGAGCGAGTTGGCAAAGCGCTTCTTCAACTCTCAGAGACGATTGTGGAGAGAGGGGGAAGGGTTAATCCAGCCAAAGCGAAATCCTGAAGCCCTAAAATTCCCCTCCCGCCGCCTTACAAAGCGGAGGAGTTAGTGTGCACAAAAGAGAGAAATACGTCTTGAGGAAGTAGTTGTAGCACGGAGGAGGTGACTTCAGGAAATGAGTGGAACTGCAAAGACTCGTGAAGCGGGAAGGGGTGAAACGTACTCGGGTAATCCCGCTCCGTTCGTTTTCTTCTTCGCGTTATTTCTGTTCTTTCTGGTGTTGACTATCCTCGCATATCCACATGTCGTGGCTGCTCTGTTCGGAGCCGTCGCATTCGTTGCTGTGCTCTTCTTACCAGCCACCGTTGCGATCAATAAGGAGTGGGAAGAAGCGATCATCTTGCGTTTCGGCAAGTTTCAGAGACTTGTTGGGCCTGGCTTCTTCTTCAAGTGGCCCTTTGCGGAGACTTTTCTGAGAAGAGATCAGCGCATTACCACTTTGGATGTCTCTCGACAGGAGGTTATGACTGGGGACAACATCAGTGTGAGCGTTGACGCGGTTGTATTCGCGAAGGTTGTGAATACCAAGGATAGCATTGTTAACATTCAGAATGCCTGGAACAGCGTGATGAAGTATGCACAGACTACGTTGCGAGATGTGGTGGGAGACGTTGAGTTGGATGAGTTGCTGGCACGACGAGATGAAATTGCGGCCAAAATTGAGCAGATTGTTGAAAGAGAGACAAAAGAGTGGGGGGTAGAAATAAGCTCCGTGAAATTGCAGAACGTCGAATTGCCAGAAGATATGAAACGCGTAATTGCACGACAGGCGGAGGCGGAACGAGAAAAGCGAGCAGTCATTATCAAAAGCGAGGGTGAGTTGACTGCGGCTGAAAATCTTCAAAATGCAGTGAAGAAGATGAGCAACCGCGCCATGTACCTGCGTACGCTGTCGAGTTTGGAGGACATCAGCTATGACCAGAGTAATACGATCGTCTTCGCCATTCCGATGGATATGGTGAAGGGGGAGGTTCTCGGACTGTCGGCGTTTGCGGGTGCAGACAAGGCCGCAAAGACGGTAAAGACCGCGCAGGCAAAGGAGAGAGAGACATAGCTACAGCTGAAAACTCCCAAAGGGCAGTCTTGAAAAGTCCCTTTTTTCAACCACCTGTCAAAGCTTCTATCTAGATACCACAGAAAAACGTCAACTGTGACTCGAAAGAATGTGGCGGGCCCGGGGGGAATTGAACCCCTGACCCCCGGGTTTCTTCTGGCCTTTAAAAGCCCGGTGCTGTGGACACTGTAGCATTCTATCCTTGCTGAGCTACGGGCCCGTTCTATTTCCTTGAATAAAGCATAATCGGAAGTTATTTATGCGTTATGTCGTTCACGAAAACCAGTCTTCGCCTTAGACTGTGAACCTCTCTCCTCCGACAAGGATGCGTTCTAGCGTAGCGTTCAAGTTGATCAACCCTTCATTGGTTTTTGCTGAAACGGGTACCAAGAGAAACCTTAGTCCAAGCCGATGGATAGCATGCATCATATCTCGGCTTAGAAGCCGTTTCGTTCCACGCAGCCGCTCTTCAATGGCCGCTTCTAGGAGGTTTGCGTTGGCAGACCAGTCAACAATCCGGTTTCGTTCTTCAGATGGAAGTAGGTCGCACTTTGACAGGACGGATACTTGAGGTATGAAGAGGCGGTTGTGGATTGCTGCGGATAGAAAGAGGTTTGACACATAGTTGAGAGGGTTGATGGAGAATACCGAATCGAAGAGGTATACGATGGCTTTTGGGTCCTCGGTCAACTCGTTGGCGATGTACGGGCCGCTAGCTCGGAACGCAAAGAGTTCCATTTGTCCCGGAGTGTCCACGATAACTATGTCGGGATTTAGGTTTTCTACCTCTCTTCCTAGCTGTTCTGCTTTTTCCGCAATCAAATCAGCTGCCAAGATCAAGGCGCCATTTGGCCCGAGTTTGTATTCTTTCATGATTTGGGTTAAGTTGATGTAGTCGCGGATGTCTATGTCGGGTGCATATGGCAAGGTTATTGTTCCCGGGTCCAAGTTTATTGTTGTTGCTTTCTGTTTCTGTAGTCTTAACCATTCGCTGAGGGAGGCGGTCAAGAGGGTTTTTCCTGAACCTGCTGTTCCGATGATGAAGACAACGTGCATTTCGACCCTCTCTTGACGGATGAAACGGTTTATGAGATTCTGTGTGACTACTTATTTGTTTTGAGGATTATTTATCGATCAGAACGGGAGCGATTCTTCGAATTCTCTGCCCTCAGTTAACTATAATCTACAGTGGCAATTCGTAAATTATTTCCGAGTCCACACATGATTTTGCCTGTGAACACGGAATGCCACGAGAAATTCACAGTCGCTTCTTCGCGGTGCTAGGTGTATTACTCGGAGCACTCTATGGGTTCATCTTCAGCCTATGGACGCCACCTAGAACCGCGATAATTGCAGATCTATATAACCCCGTGATCTGGGCTATAGCCATTCTCAGTTTCTTCGTTCTACAATACGGCCTGGGAGTCCTGTTAAACAAACCGAACAAATCCAGAGAAATCTACTTTGGAGTTTTTCTCATCCCAATTACCTACACAATCTCTGTGTTAACCTTCTCGATCCCTAATTTCCTTAGCATATTTGTGGCGGTGGAAATCCCCACGCTGGTGCTTTTCATCACATCATTCTATTTCGTTTCTCCATTTGTCGCCTTCTTCGCCGGATTCGACACAGAGGCGTTGGATGAGGCCAAAATCACAGCCGAAACCGTATTCAGTTTCGATATTCGCCCTTCTACGGAAAAAGAAGGGGAGACTCTCACGTTGCTTACACGAATAGTACGAGGAATGGGCCTCGAAATCTCACTGAAGAACACAAAAGATAGCACCGGCTTGATTATTTGCCAGAATAGCAAGCTTCATATCGGAATCTTCTACGAGTTCAATGACGAGATCCTCACGGCTACATTCGTCCCCTTCGGAGTCGTGAACGATACCGTGAAGCCCGTGGAAGATTTGGAGATAATACTAGATCTTAAAGCCCAAATTAATGGAATGCTGTATGCTTGGATGCAAGATAATCTGATTCTGAGGTTCAATGAAATCCCGCCCCACCTTGAACTTGGACTCGAAAGAGTTTCTGAAGGCCTTGGACCAGTAAAAACATCAATCACCGACCACATAAAAGAAACAATAGTGTCTTTCCCTCGAAATCATCCATACCAACTAGCGATACTGACCACGGGGTCCGTGATAATCGTCAACGTCATGCTTCTTGTCTTGGGCAAAATCGTCTTTAAACAGTAAGCTTGCGCCGCTTAACCGCGGCAGAATAGGAGTCTCGTTGGAGGCAGTCAGAGATTGCTGATGATTTAAATTGTCGGATGAGGGTTGTGATAGAAGTGTTGCCTAATGAGTAGAGTTGCCATAGTACGAGGAACTGAACCCATTGAGGTCACTGTTGACGCCCTCGAACTCGTTGCGCCAGACGTGGATGCCGTTCTATCAGACGTCACACAAATCCTCATAAAGCCTAACTACATCAACGCTGAGCACCCGTCAACGGGAATCACCACAGACAGCCGAGTTATAGAGGGAGTAGTCAAGTATCTCCATGCGCGAGGAAAAGGCAATGTTATCATTGGGGAAGGCAGTGGATTCGCGGACACACATCATGCCTTTGAAGTTGCAGGTGTAGATAAGGTTGCCCGGCGATGGAATGTGAAGGTAGCAGATCTCAACGACGACGAGTTCGTGGAAGTTAGCCCACCTGATCCTTTAGCATTGAAGACCGTCAAAGTCGCCAAAACCGCCGTGGATAGCACTATAATCAGCGTTCCCAAACTTAAGCTCCACCGGATCGCCACGGTTACGTTGAGTCTGAAGAACATGATGGGCGTCTTGGCTTCAAAAGGAAGTATGCATAGAGGAAGCTTAGGCAAAAACATTGCAGATTTGGCGTCCGTTGTAAGCCCTCGCATCGCCGTCGTCGATGGGATAGTGGCTGGAGAAGGTCATGAGACCAGCAAGAATCCAGTGCAGATGGCTCTGGTCATTGCGGGAACAGACCCGGTAGCCGTGGATGCTGTCGGCGCAGCGGTAATGGGCATACCGCCTGCCAAGGTGAAACATCTCAAGCTGGCAGAAGCGAAGGGTCTCGGGACCTGCGAATTGGATGACATAATCGTATTAGGCGAGCCAATTGACAAGGTGAAAAGGAAGTTTCAGCGGTCCTTTTCATCCAGACTTCTAACTCATCTTGGATAAGACGGATAACTCTTTCTACAGCGGGTAATCGTTCAACCCTTCATTAAACCCAACGTCAATCCGGCAGTGAAACTGGTGGCCAGTGGCAAATACCCGATAATCACGGGAAGAAACTCTGCTGCCGCGCGGAGAAGGCCGGATGCGGCTTCGGTCAGTCGTCCATAGTTGACCGTGATTAGCCCGATGCCGTCCAAATAGAAAAGCAGCAAAACACAGAGTCCCAGCAGAAAGCCGACGATCTTCACGATCTTTTTCACAGCGTATCCAACCAGAAACCCGCCGATTCCGCCTACACCAAACTGCGTAATGACAGGGGGCAAAGCCGCACTCATATCACCAGCTCCAGACGCCACGTTCTGATCTTGATACACAATGCGAATCGCGGTCTAATAAGCTCTCCATCAGCAAACAACGCATCACAACAGAGTTCCTTGTGAAAAACACATCGGGGTGGCGCCCTGGCCTAGATCCACACTCGGAAAGTCAAAACCTCCATATCTTTGCCAAATACGCGCACGCACATTTAGGTGGAGTCCCAAACTCCCATCCGAAAGAGCCCTATGTTCACTCCGAATAGGGATTTTATGTCTCCCAAAACTGTGTGTCCTCCTATGGATTTTACCATAGTCACTCCGTAGGTGAGAATATTCGTGTCATAGCCAGTTGCTTGAAGCCAACCGATTTCTCGATCGCTCATTCCCTGACAATGAATAACCAGGACCTTATTCTGGAATCGAGTTTCAGCATCAGTAAGAAGGGATACAAATGGTGCTTCCTCTAGAGCCAGAACTTCTGTGCAAATTGCAAAATGAGGTTCTTCCTCCCAGTACGCATAGCCAATGGACTCATCGTTATGTTTGGCAAGCCACATTTTTTCCTGAGGTGAAGGCCTTAGAAAGGGTCCATTGATTCGTGCTTTGAGGAAATCTGGTGGTCGGTAAACAAATCCATAGCTATCTTTGGTGGCTTCCAAGAAAGTTCTGTATACAGCCGAATCGTCTCCTTCCTTGAATTTTTCAACAACGATTCTTTTAGCGAGAGGCAACGGCTTTTTGGGTGTTTTCAAAGCTATTCCTCGAACTACAAGATTCTTGTATCCAAGTTTCTTGTACATGGAGTGTGCTCCGAGTGTTTGTGAGGTTGTAAGGAAGCTATAATCGAGTTGGCGCTCAGCGAAATATCTATGGCATCTGTTTATCAAAGTTGTCATCACGCCTCTTCTTTGATATCCAGGTCTAGTAGCAACTGCATTTAGTCCTCCAACTGGAAGCTTGCCCTCAAGAGTTTTTGTTGGAATCTGCATGAGAAAAACACCTCCAATCACTGTGCTGTCATCAGCAACAGCGAACAAGCCAAACTCTGGCAGATATCTGTCATCATTTTGGCGCTTTTTTTCCAGAAGTTGTGGTGTGACTGCCCAGTTCAATGAAAGATAGTACAGAGAAGTCAGCTGGAAAATATCGTCAAGTTCGTCGTAGTATACGATCCGAAATTTTTGCAATGTAGACCCTTCCATCTTCAACTTTTTACGTGTAGACACTTCTGTTTTTATCATTTCCGCGCGTGCATTTGAACCTGCAACCTCGAGGATATAACCGTACTAGGTGAGCCAATAGACAAGGTGAAAAGGAAGTTAAAACGATCCTTTTCATCCAGACTTCTAACCCATCTTGGATAAGATTGATACACGCTTTCTACAGCCGATAGTTGTTCAACCCTTCATTAAGCCCAACGTCAATCCGGCAGTGAAGCTAGTTGCCAGTGGCAAATACCCAATAATCACAGGAAGAAACTCTACTGCCGCTCGGAGAAGGCCGGATGCGGCTGCGCTTAGCCGTTCATAATTGACCGTGATTAGCCCGATGCCGTCCAAATAGAAAAGCAGCAAAACAGAGAGGCCCAAGAGAAAGGCGACAATCTTCACGATCTTTTTCACAGCGTATCCAACCAGAAACCCTCCAATTCCCCCCACACCAAACTACGTAATGACAGGGGGCAAGGCCTCGCTCATATCACCAGCTCCAGACGCCACATACTGACCTTGGTTCATAATGCGACTTGCGATCTAATAAGCTCTCAATCAGCAAAAAATACATCACATCAGGGCGTCTTGTGAAGAATCTATCGGGTGGCGCCCTGGCCGGGCTTCGATCCCGGGTCAAGCGGGCGACAGCCGCTTAT
>CAYFZQ010000022.1:0-23113 GCA_964347825.1 uncultured Candidatus Bathyarchaeia archaeon
AAGTGCGCGAATCCGGAATAGTTGGTTTAGGTGGAGCAGCATTTCCAACTCACATTAAACTCTCTGCGAAGAACATCGATCACCTAATTATCAATGCCAAAGAAAGCGATCCTAATCTGGCTTGTGACGTTAGACTAATGCTTGATAGACCTGAATCTATAGTGGACGGTATAAAGCTGATGGCTCGGGCACTTGATACGCGAGATATTGTCGTTGCCACACGGACTGAAAAGGGAGAACTTGGCAATTTTGAAGAATTGCTGCGAGAGAATAATATTAGAATGGTTTGGACACATCCTTCTTATTCAGTAGGAAGTGAGAGATTATTAGTGAAAGAAGTCCTGAACAGAGAAGTTCCCTCTGGCAGATATCCGCCAGATGTGGGTGTTGTAGTACATAACGTCGCGACCGCTTATGCAGTTGCACGAGCGGTACTTCATGGGGAGCCCCTGATCTCTCGAAGTCTCACATTTTATTCTGAAAAGACTGGTGGAAGAAATCTCTGGTTGAGAATGGGGACTCCTGCTGGTCACGTGATGAATTACCTAAAAATATCCCCCGAAAAGATTGAAAGAGTAATCTTTGGATCCATTATGATGGGTAATTCTATTCCTGACTGGTCCATTCCAACCTCAAAGTATACTTCAGCCATAACTGTTTTTACGTCTGCTGAACCGGATCCCTATTGCAGAACCTTGCCCTGTATAAGGTGTGGATACTGTAATACCGTGTGCCCAGTAGATATCTATCCCCAACTTATTATGGAAGCCGACAAGAAAGGAGACCGCGAGAGACTCCGGAGGCTACACGTGGAAGATTGCATTAACTGCGGACTATGTTCTTACGTGTGCCCATCTACTATCCGGTTGACAGGATACCTTCGAAGCGGGAAAAGAAGAATAAAGTAGCTCCGGGAAATAGGAAGAGAAGCCCATCACCCCCGATGCATGCATGCACAGACAACGGCCAAGTGATATACGAGCTTGACACAGTACGCTCCACATGGAAGAATGGGGAAAGTGTGTCAGGACGCTGCATGCATGCCTAAGTCTTTAGCACAATTTGCAGTGATCAAACGAATTGCATGCATGCATACCTGACACCCTCACAATTTCAGAGTTTTGGCGAAGCTCCTCGGCTCCATCCCGGTCAGGCTCGACGATCACTGCTGACGAGAAAACTGTGGTCGGCATGAGAAAAAGCCTCTTGCAGAACCCTTCTGCGGTGTTTCTTTCTCGTGTCTGGCCTTCGGCCTGCACGGTTATATCGTTGGGTGGTAATATGGTTTGGCACTGTGGTTTGGTAACGAGAAGGCTCATATTTATTGGTCCAGGAGTTTCCCGTGCGTGTGCATAGGCGTGGGCAGTCATACTAGCGTCTTCTGTTCTCGGCTAGAGGTCAGGTTCGACACCCGGACGCCGATTAGTCTTATCTTCCTAGCGTCACGGAAATAGGGTTGCGCGAGTATCCGAGCGGTCTTTTGAAGGTCTTCCAGGCGGTTCGTGAAGGTGCGTAGGGTCTTTCCGTGAGTGTGGGTTTCGAAGTTTTCGTAGCGGATCTTGACGGTGACTGTCTTGAAGAGCATTTGGTGATCCACGAGGTTGTTGTGAACTCGCTGTCCAAGCTTGTTCAAGCGCTTCAAAACGACATCGTAGTCATTCGTGTCCGCTTCGAATGTGATCTCCCGGCCGACGGATTGGATCTCACCGCGTTCCGCAACTTCTGATGGGTCAATGCCGTGGGCAAACCTGTGATACTGCTCCCCCATTGCGCCAAACCTGTCGATTAAGGTGGAGACATTGAAGGTCGCAAGATCACCTATCGTCTTCATCCCCATTTCGTTTAAAATGCGTGCCGTCTTCTTGCCCACCCATAAGAGCCGCTGCACAGGTAAGGGCGCCAAGAACCGCTCAACATCGTCCTCTGTGACAACGGTTAGTCCGTCAGGTTTGTTGAAGTCACTCGCAATCTTTGCCACGAGCTTGTTCGGTCCGACGCCGATGGAACAAGTGAGCCGCTCCTTCCGATAGATCTCTCGCTTTATTTGCTCTGCAAGCTGTGTTGCCTCTTTGAAATCCTGGACCTTTGAGGTAACGTCGAGGAACGCTTCATCGAGGCCCCATCGCTCAGACTTGTCTGCATGTGTTCGCAGAATCTCCATGATTCGAGAGGAGACCTCAATGTAAAGCTTGAAGTTGGGACGCACGTATACGGCCTCGGGGCAACGTTTCCACGCCCGTGAGATCGGCATCCCGGAATGTATCCCAAACTCTCGCGCCGCATAGTTACAGGTGCTCACCACACCACGGCCTTCTCCATCCTTGGGATCCGCTCCGACAACCACAGGTCGGTCCTTGAACTCTGGATGTTCCCGTTCCTCTGCCGCGGCGTAGAACTGATCCATGTCAACATGAAGGATAAATCTACGTCCAGCAGGCTGGTCCAGTTTTCCTGACATTCGCGGTCTCGATCTCCCACTCGCGTGCTACCACAGAGAAAATGTACAGCTCGATCTTAGAAAGCATTTGTGGGGTGTAGATTACTCTTTCATCGCCTTGGTTTTGAATTCCTTCGGCATCTTTTCGATGGCATAGCGGAGTGCCGGGCGAGGCATGACCGCTTTGTTCCGCATGACATAGTCAAATACGTCTTCCAAAAAGTGCTTGGTCGCTTCTTTCAACATCCAGCCGTACCCATATTGAACGTATTTGTGGTCATCAGTGAGCAGTCCATTGGCGACGTCAAAGGCGTGTTCCAAGAACCTGCCACGTCGAAGTCCATAGATGAAGGTGACTGCCGCGGCACGGCGTACCCATGGGTTAGCTGACTTCGTCCACTTCTTGACTTCTTCAGCGAACTGAGGGTATGTATATAGGAAGTAGCCCATAGTGTGCGTGCAAAAATCATCCACGCTACCCCAAGTCGTCAGATAAGTCCTGACCCACTCTTGAAATGTGGAAAAGTGCTGTGGCTGATAATGGCGTTTCATTCGGTGGCACCAGTCGAAGGCGATGACGCGGTATTCCGATGTCCAGCATTCCAATAGACCGCGGCAAATTTCGAGCAGCGAATCGAAATCAGGAATACCGGAGACTTTGTTTTCTCGCCACAAAGTTGAAGAGAGTTTTCGGAGCGTGGTGCCGTAGATCGCTGCGATGCGCTTGACTCCCCTGCCCTTCTTGTCCGGAATGCGGTAGACGAGGTGACGATACCCTGATTCGCGACTGCGATGCCATTTCGGCCCTTCCAGAGCGTTTTGGACTAGCTCGGGATGAGGATGTTGATCCTCACTACTGAATAGGCCCATATCAATCCTAGAAACCAAGTCGTCAACGTTTGCCGCCATGATGCTTCCCTAGTCCTACATACACGATTTCCTTGCTGCTTTTTACAATTGCTGTCCATGAATTGTAGAGAAAGCGAGAGATTATTACTTAGGAAAAGCCAGAAAGATGTGGCGGTTTTGCGGGGGACATCTCCCCCACGCCTGTGACCTTTATCGCTCGTTTCGATATGGAGGATATTGGTGTAACACAACCCTCATTAGTGATGATGGTTGTCGTACGGGAGATAGCGATGGATATTCGGATTCGCGGGGCCCGCGAACACAATCTCAAGAACATCGATGTGCAGTTCGGTGATGGACTCACTGCTGTAACTGGCGTGTCTGGTTCTGGGAAGACCTCCTTAGTATTCGACACGTTGTATCACGAAGCGCATCGACGGTTTCTAGATGTCTTTTTGTATGGTCGGTCTGGACAGAGGCTGGCCCCTGCGAAAGTAGACGAACTCACCGGGTTGGTTCCCACGATTGCCGTCGGGCAGAATCTACTGAACCGCAATCCGCTTTCAACCCTGGCGACAGCCTCTGGGCTGCATCCCTTCTTTCGATTACTCTACGCGAATTATGGAGTGCGCCATTGTATTCAATGTGGCAGTCCGTTGAGTGTGTTGACGGAGGATGAGATCGTCGACCGACTCACTTCTGTGGCGAAGCAGGAAGCCCTCCATCTACTCGCGCCCTTACTCCATCAGGTGAAAGGAAGTCATGTGACACTGCTGAAGGTGTTGGCTGACGAGTTCGGGAAGAAGTGGCTCCTTGTTGATGGAGAAATCTGGGACGGCAAGCCGCTTGACGCGATGGAAACGCATGACATCGAGATTGAAGTCGGCCGCATTGTCAGATCGATGTCCGCAAAGGACATTCGCAAGCTTGCTCAAAGGAGCACGGCGGTGGGTGCAGGAGCGGTCAGAGTACGTGGCAAAAAGACCGAGATGACGTTGGCAACAACACCTATCTGCAGTACTTGCGGCGCTGGGTTCCGCGAGTTAAGACCTACCTACTTCAATCAGCCTTGTCCATATTGCAGAGGAAGGGGCTGTGGACGGTGCGGCCAAACTGGAATGCATCCACAAGCAGCCGCCGTCCGCTGGGAAGGCCTGAGATTTCCCGAACTACTAGCACTCTCCGTTGACGAGGTGCGCCAACTACTTCTCGAAGCCGAACTGCCTTCGACAGCGAAGCGGTTGCGCTTCGAAATTCAGCGACGCCTTGAGGCCTTGGATCAGGTCGGGTTAGGGTACCTTTCACTCGACCGATCAGCGCCCAGTCTGTCTCGAGGCGAATCGCAACGGGTTCGCCTTGCGATTTCCTTAGCCAGCCGCTTGGAGGATCTGCTTCACGTTCTCGATGAACCAACGATTGGCCAGCATCCCGCAGATGTACGTCGTTTCCTTCCCGCCTTTCGAAAGCTGGCAGGACCAGTAATCTACATCGAACATGACCGAGTGGCAGCAACAGAAGCGGATCAGGTCATCGATCTAGGTCCTGGAGCTGGAAAAGAAGGAGGCGACGTAATCTTCACCGGTTCACCAGCAGAATTGTGGAAAACGGATACCCCAACAGGCCGCTATTTCAGCCTTCAAGACCAAGTCGTGGCACCCGAACCTCGTCCTTCCCCTGACGAGTTTCTCACCGTGCGAAGGGCCCACCAACACAATCTGAAGCACATTGATGTCAGGTTGCCACTGGGCCGCATCACAGCGATTACAGGTGTGTCGGGGTCGGGAAAGAGCACGCTTGTTGAATATGTGCTTGTACCGACACTAACGAAGAAAAAGCCAATTGGCTGTGAGGGAATCGAAGGTCCCAGTATCCGGCCGGTAATGGTCGACCAGAGCCCCATTGGGAAGAATCCCCGATCGAATCCGGCGACTTACACGAAGCTTTCTGATATCATACGTGACCTGTATGCGGAGGCTACGAGCCTATCTAGGTCTCATTTCTCCTTTAATCGCCCCGAAGGCGCCTGCCCCACCTGCAAAGGCCTTGGAGCGACAGAAATCAAAATGCGGTATCTGCCATCCCTCTGGGTTCCCTGTGCGAGTTGTGACGGCCAGCGGTTCAACGACGAAGTGCTCGCTGCCACCGTTGAATTCGGTGATCGGAAGCTGTCAATCGCCGATTTCTACGCACTCCCAATCCAAGAGACTGATGATCTCATTTCAGAATCTCCATGGCTATCACCTTCCCGCCACGAAGCGGCCCACCGAATTCTCCAAGCCCTCAACGATGTCGGTCTCGGATACCTAGAGCTTGGCCAACCATCACCCACACTCTCCGGCGGTGAGGCCCAACGTGTCAAGCTGACCAAATACTTGGGCCGAAACAAACTGAGCAACCAGTTAATTGTACTTGATGAACCCTCAACGGGTCTTCATCCCCAAGACCTCAATGGCTTGCTGAAAGTGCTAGATCGCCTAGTGCAAAGCGGCGCAACAATCGTCATCGTTGAACATAACACGGACATAATCCGTGCAGCTGACTGGATTATCGATCTAGGACCAGGGGCTGGCCCCAAAGGGGGCGAATTACTCTATGCAGGTCCATTAGAAGGGCTCTATGGCACTGAGAAATCGATGACTGGACGAGCACTCAGGGACGAAATTGCGGTCCAGCCACGAGAACCGGCAAGGAAAACTGAACGCAAGGCAACACCTGTCATCTCGATTCGAAACGCGCGAGCAAATAACTTGAAGGGCGTCAACGCGGACATCCCCAAGGGCACTCTGACCGTGATCACCGGCGTTTCCGGGTCAGGAAAATCCAGCCTAATTCGGGACGTGCTCCAGACCGAAGCGCGACGACGCTACTTAGAATCGCTATCAATGTTTGAACGACAAGGCGTCCGGGAAAGCGCCGAAGCCCCTGTTGATGCCCTAACAGGACTAGGGGTCACCCTGGCTGTAGCCCCCCATCGCGCTCACTTGTGGAGCCACATCCCGCAATTCACTCGACGAAACAGTGTCGGCGCCATTTCTGAGCTGAGTTTTCACATTGCGCATTTGCTGGCTTCGCTTGGCGAACGCCAATGCTTAGAGTGCGGAGCGCAGATGATACGGGACGAAACATGGGTCTGTCCCAAATGCAGTGCCACCGCGCCCATAGCCAAGGCGCAACATTTCTCAGGCGCACACTTTACCAGTTCATGTGGGAAATGCGGTGGACTTGGTACCCTGCAAGCGCCTCAACCCAGCAAACTCATTGTTCACCCTGAAAAACCGTTGTGCGCTGGAGCTATGTGGTCGCCTGGATATTGGCCAAGAACCTATCTATGCAAAGATCAACCTATCATTCCAGCCCTCGGCGAGCACTACGGTTTTGCCCCCTTCAAGACACCCTGGAACGAAATGTCCGAAGAGGCACAGAAGGCCTTTCTCTTTGGTGACAATAAAACCTATGCAATTACATATCAGAGCAAATCAACTGGACCAATGAAAGGAAAGCTGCGAACCCACAAGTGGAAATGGCGCGGGTTTTTCGGAAAGGGGAGTTGGTTGTGGGATTGGGACATACATGGAACATACACGAAGAAAGTGGTTTGCCCGGAATGCAATGGAAAGGGACTTCTTCCGGAATTTCTGGCTGTCACTCTGAAAGGACGCAACATGTACGAATTGAGTGAAATGCCCTTAGATGAGTTAGAGAAGCATCTGAACGTCGTTTCTATTCTCCCATCAGGCAGCCCTCTCGCCGAAGCCAGCCTTGCTATCGCCCGTAGACGACTGCGATTCTTGCGCCAAGTGGGAATAGGATATCTCCACCTGAACCGCCCTACAGGAACGTTGTCGGCGGGTGAAGCCCAGCGAATTCAACTCGCCAGCCTGCTAGGCAGCGGATTGACATCGCTCACAATCTTAATTGATGAACCTTCCCGAGGCATGCACCCATCCGAACTAGAGGCACTACTCGAGGCGCTGGAGGAACTTCGGGATGAAGGAAACACGGTGATTGTCGTGGAACACGACTTGCTACTCATTCGAGCGGCTGATCACGTGATTGATCTCGGCCCTGGAGCAGGAGCTTCAGGCGGAAAGATTGTCGCTGAAGGATCGCCAGACGAGATTCTCAAGGCCGACACGGTCACGAGCAAATGGCTTCAAGATGCCACTCCAAAACTTACCGGCAAACGGAGAGGCCTGCAAGAATGGATTCCGCCGAACCATCGACGAAAACCGAAAAGCTGGATGGAAATCAAGGGCGCACGTGCCCACAATCTCCGTGGAGAGGATGTTCAACTTCCGTTAGGGACGTCTATAGGAGTCTGTGGCGTCTCAGGCTCAGGCAAGAGCACGCTGCTAATTGACACGCTCGGTCGAGCGCTCGTAAAGAAGACTCACACCTCTTCGTTCGCCCGAGAACCTATTGATCCCGGTGAACATGACTCCATCAAAAACGCCCCCAAACGCGCGTTCATAGTCGACCAATCGCGGAGAGGTATCCGGAGTCCAGCGATCTTCTTCGGGCTGACAAAACCTGTGCAAAAGATCTATGCCAACAGTGATGATGCGCACGCCCTCGGATTAGGTAAACGAGCATTGAGCCGACGCTGCTCGGCCTGTAAGGGACGTGGACGAATACGGATTGATATGGGCTTTTTGCCCGATGAGTACGTGGAATGCGAGACCTGCAAGGGTACGGGCTATCACCCCGAGGCTTGGGAGGTTCGCTTCAACGGCGTAGCCCTACCTGAGATTAACGCGATGACTTTGGATGAAGTCTATGAACTCTTCAGAGATGAAGAGCAGATTGCACACCCCCTAAGTGTTGTCCGACAAGTCGGCTTGGGTTACTTGGTGTGGAATCAACCAGCGTATACGTTATCCGGTGGGGAAGTACAACGGCTAAAGATTGCGAAGGAACTGCATAAACGGACGAAAACCCGGACGTTGTACATCCTAGATGAGCCCACCGTTGGCCTTCACATGGAGGATGTCGCTCGACTGGTCAACGTCTTGAACCAATTGGTCGATGCAGGACATACCGTAGTCGTGGTGGAACACCACCCCCACTTGTTGGCGAATTGTGACTGGCTCATCGAGCTGGGACCTGGAGGCGGCCCTGAGGGCGGAGAAGTCATTGCCACCGGAACCCCGGAAGACGTGATGCAGATGGATACCCCTACCGCGCCATATCTCCGAGAAGTGCTGGAGGCCAGACCATGACGTGGGCACCGTTGCTATTAGCTGATCCTTCACCCAGTTTACGGCTTTTGGTGTTGAGAGATCTCATGAATCGTCCGGAGGATGATGAAGAAGTCCGGGAGCTTGAGAGACTTCAGGAAGAAGACCCAGTGATTCTAAAGTTCTTAGCATTACAGAATGAAAGCGGCTCGTGGAGGGAGGGAGAAGGCGGCGGGACTACCTTGGGAGAACTCCGATTAACGGCACAGGCGCTTATGGGGCTGGGTTACTTAGGACTGGGTCCTGAACACTCTGCAGTCAAGCGAGGGGCTGAGTTCCTCTTCTTACAGCAGCAGCCTGATGGGTCATGGCCAATAGTCACGCGGGGGGCGCTATTGAACGGGGCTAAAGCATCTGATGTCAAATACCATATGATCCCACTCCAGACTGCTTTGCCGCTACTGGGATTGGCGTGGGCAGGTTATGCCACCGATCCTCGTGCTGAACAAGCCTATGAGTGGCTACTTGAGGAACAGCTACCACAAGGCGGGTGGCCGTCTGGAAGACATCGTAGGAAATACATTTTTGCCGCGGGCTATCGCCGGCTGGCGCATTCGAAATATGGATGTCGAACCAATACGACAGCCGTAGTGAGCGCGTTGGCGTTACATCCTAAACGACGAACGAGTCAGGCCGCCAGGCGTGGTCTAGACTTGTTATTAGCCCACGAACATCGACAGGTGCATACTCTCGGATTTGAAGTTGCCCGCATTATCGGAGCGGAACGTCCCCGAGGAGGTTTCACCTATTTCAAACGGTATGATGTTGCACAGATGTTGGATCTATCGTGGAGGGTGGGGGCGAGCCAAGAGGATGGACGTGTCGCGGACAACGTCAAGTTTGTGCAAGAACTCCAAGGTCCTTACGGGCTGTGGGAATACCAACGCCATCCCGAGGTTTCACGTTGGGTGACTTTTGATCTACTACGATCATTATCACGACTCGACAAAGAAACAGACTGGCTAAGCACAGAACCACGAACACCTTTTCAACCTTATCCAAAGAAACCTCGGCGGTTCTAGCAATCTGACGGACAAGAGGGTCTCCAACCATCCGTCGCTTCACATTTACAAGCGAAACATACAGCAACATTGCTTGCGCAATTGCCATGTCCGGCAAGAGAATGTTTCGCGTCGATTGGAGAATCTTCCTGCAATAGTTTATTATGCGAATGCCCATATTGGATCTTGGCGAGTTTCGTGTCTGAGGCTTCTTCATCGGATCTAGCCGTTGTTGAGTCCAAGCTAAAGGGGAAAACCCTCCAAGTGTACTGGTACATGCTAGGATCTCCAGACTCGCGCGTAGGCGTACGTGAGGTTCAACGCTCTTTGCGCCTCTCCAGCCCCAGCGTCGCGGCCCACCATCTTCAGAAACTCCTTTCGCTAGGTTTGGCAGAGAAGACTATGACGGGTGAATATTTCCTTAAGCAAGAAGTTAAAGTAGGACTCTTGCGGTTCTTCACGCGGCTGGGCCGTTTCCTTGTTCCCCGCTATCTTTTCTATTCCTTGTGGCTCTCGACCATGCTCGTCGTGTATCTCATCCTATACCTGCCAACTGGTTCCATTCACAATCTAGCTGCAATCCTTTTTGGATCTGTAGCTAACGTCATCCTTTGGTTTGAAACCGTGAGGCTTTGGAGAGAAAGACCGTTCTAGGTATCTGCTTGTCAAAGTCAAGTATTCTCAAGCCGAAACTGATCGTTCGCAAAAGGTGCCTTTTCTATTCGACTTTCACCAATCCTGCTGGCTCGTGCCGTTCTAAAATGTAGAATTATATATATCATTCTCCATTGACTTATCTTGATGAGTTCAAAGGGATCGGAGCAGCCTCCGAACCATCAAGTACGTTGCATCCTCAGAATCGGTGAAGACAAATGAAGAAAACTGTGCTCTACCCTGTGATGGCAATCCTGCTTGGCATATTGACCATGGTTTCTCCACTAGTACTACTCAAACCCAGATACTACGAATTACTGACTTCTTCTGGTGGAGAAAACCTCTTACCCCAACTGAAAAATGTAGATGAAGAATCCTATCGCGCATTGTTGGAGGCATTAGACGGGGAGGAAGCGGCTCCAGATGACAGACAGACATTTGGAAGGAGTGTGAGCCCTCTGAATCTTGCATCTACAGGGCTGATTGTAATACCCAGCCTCCTCTTCGCATTGGGTGTTTCCCTCTACACTAAGAAGCGGATGCATGCGTAATCTCGGAATGTCTCTTCCCGATGCTCTTCTAGTATTATTTTCAGAAATATCCGAGTATGAGAGCTTCACTTCTGCTGGCACCGATGGCTTGTTAACTCGCTGTTCAAGTTTCGGAATGCGCGTGACTGCAGGTGAAACGCGCGTGCCTTTACATTGAAGACGTGCTCGACACGATCTCAGATGGAAAAATCAAGATGAACCACTTGGAAAGCTTGGCCGAGATCACGCAAATAGAGCTCCTCTAGCCATTTGGCGGTTCTTTGATGGCTTTGCGACCAAATGTAATATAGCCCGTGTGCCCAGTCATCAAGGTTTCGGGGCGAGTCTTCCCCCGGATAACCTGCATCCTACGCAGGAGAGACTCCACAGTCTGAATATCTACGAAACCGTCTCCTTCCAAGGCCTCCACCGTCTTGACGACCTGTTCGACTGTGGGACTAAAAGAGACTATGGTTCCGCTGCCCTTCAACGCCGTGTACGCGTGAGGGACTACCAACCAAGGAGTCGCCATGTCCAAGACGACAGCATCCACAGCCTCCTCTTCGATACCGTGCGTAATGTCCATGTTCTTGATGGTTACGAATTTTGACAAGCCAGCTCTCCGCAAGTTCTTCAGCGCCAATCCAACAAACTCTTGACGAACTTCGTAACTGTAAACTTGCCCATCAGGCTTGACGTGGAATGCGAGGGCGGTTGTAAGAGCGCCAGTCCCCGTCCCAGCTTCAACGACACGGCTACCCGGACCCGTCCCGCTAAACATGAGAATAAGCGCGATGTCTTTAGGATAGCTTATCTGGGTCCTTCTCTGCATCTTGAAAACGTAGTCTCGCAGGCTAGGCTTCAACGCCACGAACCCGACGCCTGTGCTGCTGGCAATTCGGGAGCCGAATTCTTTCCCAAGCAACTCACCCAGCTTGACAAAGCCTTTGTGCGTGTGAAAGTCCTTCCCGCTCTCCACTTTGACAAGATAAGTTCTCTTCCGATCCAAGAAAAGCAGAACATTATCTCCATCACTAATAGCCCGCGACAACATGAAATCCACCTTGCCCCCTCTAAACTGCCAGCGAAATAATAAAGTTGTGGAGCATTCGCGTACAACTCGCTCCGTGTTCCTGCAGGAAGGGCAACACAAAAATTAAGCTGCGAGAAGAACGATACCGAATTGAGGAAATTGCAGATGCGCTTCAACGTTGCCTTTATCGGATTCGGGATCGTAGGGCAAGGCCTTGCGCAAATCCTAGTTGAGAAAAAGGATTTCCTGCGAAAGGAATACGGCTTTGAATACAACGTCGTTGCCATATCTGACCTGAAGAAAGGGTCTGTGCTCAATGAAAAAGGCATAGATCTCTCCAAGGTTCTAGGCCTCGTAGAAAAGACGGGCAACATCCGCGCGTATGAAAGCAGACAGAAAGGACTGTCAAGCCTCGAGATCATAGAAGAAAGCGGGGCGAACATGATTGTGGAGGCTACGTGGACCGATCTGAAAACAGCCGAGCCGGGACTAACGCACATACGGAAAAGCCTTGCGGCTGGCAAAAATGTCGTTACAACAAACAAAGGTCCAATAGCGGTGGCTTATCATGAGCTCAAGCGCCTCGCTGAGACCAACAACGTTTTCCTTCGATTTGAGGGCACAGTGCTAAGTGGCACGCCGACACTCAGTCTCACCCTGGAAGATCTAGCTGGTGTGAAAATACACTCGGTAAGGGGGATCGTCAATGGCACCACAAATTACATCTTGACCCAGATGGAGATCGGAAACAGTTACGAAGAAGCGCTGAAAGAAGCGCAGCGACGTGGATACGCAGAGGCTGACCCCACGATGGATGTGGAAGGGTGGGATGCAGTTGCGAAGGCGATAATTCTAGCTAATGTAACAATGGGAGGCGATGTCAAGGTTAAAGATGTCAAGCGAACTGGCGTAACAAGAATAACCACCACAGATATTGAAAACGCTCAGCGCGAAAACGTGAAGATAAAGCTAATCGCCAAAGCCTGGCGTGAAGACGGAAAAGTGAAGGCCAAAGTCGCACCCGAGAAGGTTCCACTGTCAGATATCCTAGCGCACATCAACGGCAGCCTCAATGCTTTGACCTTCAGCACCGACTTGCTCGGGGATCTCACCGTCGTAGGACGTGGAGCCGGTGGCACTGAGGCGGGATATGCATTACTGAGCGATATGCTTGCCATAAACAGGCGTCTAGACAAGCGCTGAAAAGGAAGTTGATGAAAATCTTCCAAGGCTACATGGGAAAAATCCTCACAGTCGATCTGACCAAACGACAATCACACGTCGAGGAACTGAATGAGGAGATCGCGAGAAAATTCATCGGCGGAAAAGGATTAGGCGCAAAGATCCTGTACGACCTTCTCGAACCAGATATCGATCCGCTTAGCCCGGAAAACGCGATCATCTTCGCTTCGGGACCCCTGACCGCCACGCTGGCCCCATCCTCAGCCAGGTTCACAGTCGTGACCAAATCGCCCCTCACAGGGATCTTTTTAGATTCACATGTAGGTGGTTTTTTCGGCGTCGAAATGAAACGAGCAGGCTTTGACTGCCTAGTTGTACAGGGCAGAGCTGAGGTCCCCACCTTGTTGCTAGTTGTCGAAGATGCTGTTGAGATCTTGGACGCCAAAGACCTATGGGGCAAGGGCTGTTTTGACACTGAAGCAAGACTGAAGGCTAGGTTTGGGAAAAAATTCAGGGTTGCTTCCATCGGGCCTGCCGGAGAACGTCTAGTTCGATATGCCTGCATCACTGTTGATCTATTCAGGCAGGCGGGTCGGGGTGGGTCCGGGGCTGTGATGGGCTCCAAGAATCTGAAAGCTGTCGCCGTACGAGGTGAGCGTGAAATCACGTACGCTGATCCTGCGGGTTTCCGAGAGTCTGCGAAGGACGCCTCCAAGATCATTCGGGAGCATGCCTTCACGCCGTTGAGACGTAATTATGGAACCCCGGTTTGGGTTAGCCCGGTGAATGAAGCAGCATTGCTCCCGACAAGGAACTTTCAGACGGGTGTCTTTGACAGGGCCGAAGATATCTCGGGAGAGACTATGAGAGCGAGAATCGTCACGAAGAATGGGGCATGCTACAATTGTCCAATAGCGTGTTGGAAATACAGCAGAATTGGCTTAGACGACGATGAGATCAAGGAGCTTGTCGGTCCTGAGTACGAGACAATCGCGCTGCTGGGATCTAACTGTGGCGTGAACTCGCTGGAAAGTATTTCGCAGGCAAATCTGTTGTGCGATGATCTTGGCTTGGACACCATCTCAACGGGCAACGTCATAGGATTCGCAATGGAGTGCTTCGAGAAAGGCTTCATCAAGAAAGATGATGTTGGAGGCGAGGAGCTCCGCTTCGGAAACGCCGACTCCATGATAGAAATCATCGAAGACATAGCTCATCGTAACGGCTTGGGAGACACCCTCGCCGAAGGCGTCAAAAGAGCTGCTGAGAAAATCGGCAAAGAAACAGAGAAGTTTGCAGTCCATG
The DNA here is from genome assembly GCA_964347825.1 of uncultured Candidatus Bathyarchaeia archaeon. Lineage (GTDB taxonomy): Archaea > Thermoproteota > Bathyarchaeia > Bathyarchaeales > Bathyarchaeaceae > CAYFZQ01. The sequence goes on from CAYFZQ010000022.1 coordinate 14,229, forward strand.
TGAAAGGGCTAGAGGTTCCTGGCTATGATCCTCGTGGAGCCTTCGGTATGGCACTGGCCTATGCAACATCAGATCGGGGAGCGTGCCACCAGAGAGCTTGGACCGTCAGCGCCGAGATTGAGGGACGGCTGAAACCCAGATACTCATCCACTGGAAGAGCAAGCTACGTGAAGCACGCCCAAGACAATCGAGCACTGTGTTTCTCGCTGGTATTATGCGACTTCATGCCGCTCAAACGCACGCACTTCACCGACCTGCTGAACAAAGCGGTGGGCTTCGATTTCACTCCTGAGGACTACCTGAAAATAGGCGAAAGAATATGGAACCTCACCAGACTCTTCAACGTCCGAGAAGGCATCACGCGGGAAGATGATACGTTACCACCCAGATTCATGAAAGAATCGCTGCTAGATGGTGTGGCGAAGGGGCAACGGATAACCAAGCGAATACTTGATGAAATGCTTGATGAATACTACGCATTAAGGGGATGGGATGAGAATGGCATTCCAACACCGGAGAGAGTGGACCAACTAGATCTGAAACACGAATACAGCATCTTATCAATCTAGGAGCAGCGCAACTCCTATTGGTTTCATCACAATTTGGGCGTATCTTTCACGAAACAGGTTGAGCAGTAATCATCAGAGCCTAGAAGTGAAGAGAGACCATCGAAATCAGATCATTTGGGAGGTTTCGGAATCGCCAGATCTTTCGCCCCGACCTGAGATAGTCTGGCTTCGGGGTAGTTCTTCTCGATCAGAGAGATGATTATCTCCGCTTGCTTCACCTTTTCTCTCGCGAGGAAGGCGAGATGATCAGGGTTCACCCAAGGCTTGTACAGCGCCCCCATGCCCGCTCCAGGTTCTATTTTGTAGTAGCAGGGTGCACACGTCCTAGTAATCTCCGGAGCTTGCCAGAAGCGGTTGAACCCACCCCAAGCATCAAACAAGTAGATGTGCACATCGATTGGAAGGTCAATGACGCTTCGTATCGAAGCTAACATCGGAATCGGCAAGTCCGCAACCGGATTGAACGTGTTGGCGCCCAACATCTCTAAGACCTTGCCGCCCGCGGCATTTGCGTGACCGGCAAGAATTGAGACCTTGAAGACCACATCTTTCGGGAGGTCTCCTGCTTTTCTCATCTCATTCAAAAGCCAGAGCAACCCCTCATCTACGACCAAGAAACCTCTAAACCCAAACTCTATTGCCCTTTTAATGTCTGCAATCACGTACGCAAGATTGTCAGACCCCCGGAAGCGTATTCCGGAAAGCGCGCCTTCAGGAGTTGCGACCTGCCTGCCCAAATCCCACAGGGTTCTCGGACCAGGAGTCACTATAACTTCAAGCTTGGCTTCCTTGGCCAACTCCGCAAACCGTTCCAGCTCGTCATCTGAGAGCAGAGTTGCCCCCATCACCATGGAAATCAATCTGTGGACCGGAACGCGGCGCTTTTCCATCTCGTCTATCAAAGCTTCAAGAGTTGATGGACGTTCGACCCCCGAAATCTCCATTCTGTAGTGGCAGCCGTCGGGAAATCTCTTCGTGGATGTCGGCAACTCGTATAGGTCTCTGCCCGGTATTCCGTGTTTCTCCATCGTTTTTCTAACTTCTTCCAACTTGTTACCTCCATTAGAAAGAATCTGTTATGGTCTGCTTGTATAAAAATTGGAGCTATGGAACCGTTACGATCACCGCTTCACAACTCATTTAAACTTACGCCTTGATAATATGACAGGTTACCCCAGAGGTGAACAACTTGTCTCAAGAAGAGAAGCGGTTGATTCTCCCTTTTGCAGTCCCGGCTCAAGATCGGACTGAAGCATTCACAAAAGATATGGAAATGGCAGCGGTCTTCTACTTCGCGGAATCAGAGAGAGAAAAAGGGGAACAACTCATTTTGAAGAAGCCGGTCGAGAAAATCGCTTTCCTTGCCGAGACGTGTTATCCAGTATGGCTGATCCCATGGAAAGGAAGAACGCTGCTATTTGACGGCTTCGGAGTTACGGGACATACGATATACTACAACGTTCTTCCGGCAGTCAGAACGTTCGAGACGGACATCCAAGCAAGCGCGGAAACTCCTGAAGCTTATTCCGCCACACTGTCCAACAATCTTAACTACTTCCAGAACTTCGCAGGGAAAGAAGAGAGCACGATTGAAGGTCTAATCACAGACCCTGAATTCACCAAGGACTTCACATCCTACCTCAAAGAAGCAACAAAAATCAAGAAACCCGTAGTTGGAAAAGCTTTCCTGTCGCCAAGCATCAGCGAACCCTTGATTTCAAGCTCCCTCAGAGAACTCTCAGATCTTAGCAGATCGCTGGAAGAGGATATTCAAGACTTGCGCAGAAGCATGAAATCGCTGAGTACAGCAACCAAGGAAAATGTGGAAGCTATTCGAAAAGAAACCCGCAAGGTCCGCAAGAAGTTTGACGAGAAGATCGCAACTGTTGAGCCTATTGTTATGCAGAAACTGGAGGAGATCCAGAAGATGTGCGACCGAGAGATCACCCAGCTTTCCAAGAAGCACGAGGGACAACTCCGCGATCTTCATAAAGATCGGGTTAGACTGGACAAGCAATGGCAGCAGATGCTCACTCAGATCGAAAGATGCGAGACTGAAATAAAATCTGCCAAGCTCCGTAAAGATGAGGGAGGCGAAGTACAGTGGAAACGAAAGCTGAAGAGCACAAAGAAAGAGCTGCCTGCTGTGAAGAAAAAAATTGAAGAGATGGACAAGAAGATCAAGAAAGCCGAAGCTTCAAAGAAGATTGAGATAGCCAAGATTAGGTCGGATTATGAGACAAAAACTGAGGAAGCGAAGAAGGAACTTGATGAACTTGAGGATTCCCGTGACGGCCGCATTAGGATGAAAGACCAGCAAAGAGAGTCGCTTCAAGACATGACAGCTGAAATTATAGATCAAATAGATGAAAAAGTGAAGCTGAAAAAGCTGGCGTTGGACAAACTCCAAGAAATGGGAATGTCCAAGAAACAGGAGAGCAACGTGTTAGTACACATTCCGCTCTACTTAGCTGATTATGAAGCAAAGCAAAAGAGAAGGTATATCGTGTATCCGCCGTCGATCGTAGGCAGCATGGGCCTCTTCACAAAGGCAAAGGGGGTGTTCGGCCTGGCCAAGATGAAATCGTTTCTTCAGCATCGTTCGAAGGCCATCGCGACTCTGCTTGATCAACTTGCTACCCTGCTCGCAGAAGACCCCGTATTCGAACGCGAGACAAATGATGCGGGAGTACAAGCTAACATCCTGGGAACAACAGAGTCACGCGAATCGATTAAGAAGGGATTAAGAGAGTTGAAGAAAGAGGGATGGCTTTCCGAAACCGAGGCCAAGACCTTCAGTGAGGTTTTGTGAAAGCGCTTTCAACCTTTGTGTCTTCCGTCAAGTCGTCGCTTTCCGCTCTGCGCTACGGCACGATTTTGCGTCTCGTGGAGTAGAGCGGTCGCTGACCATTCGGATAGACATCGGCGCTTTTGGTTGTCTAAATCATAAATCTTTTGCCATGTTTTGGCAGCTGCACGTTCTTGTTTATCCTACTGAACAGTCTCGGATTTTCGGTGTGTATTGGGAAAATCTTCTTTGGTTTGATGTGGCTGATTAGCTCTGCTAGTTGTCTTTTGTCCAAGTGGCCGGATGCGTGAAGTTGGTGGAACTTGATTTTGAAGTGGTTCAGCCAATTGTGCATGATCCGGTCTTCGATATCTTCCTCGCTGAATGGCTCGCTCATGCTATGGATGAAGTGGCTGCCAGGATCCGGTTTTATGTCGATGAGTTCTGCGAACTGGAAGAAATCTAGATCCATGATTATCTCGGGCTGATGTTTGTGCACAAACTCATGGTTGACCATCTTTTCTATGAATTCTCGTTCCCATACGTAGTAGTCTTTTTCTACGTAGTCTCCTGTCCTTTTCCGTTTGTAGTAGACTAGAATGGTCTCATCTTTCATGGGGTCAGGAAGATCCAGACGTTTGTCTTCGACAAGTCTGCTGAGCAAATAGGCGGTTTTCGGGGTTATGACGAGTTTTCTGTCGTTTTTCTTGGCTACACTGTAGAAGGTTCTGAATCTGTCTGTGTCACGACCATAACGGGTGATGAAGACTATCTTTTTCGTTGCCGAAACAATCTCGTCACTCAGCTTCCGCACCTCTGATTCAGAGTAGTTCTTTCTCCGTTCCGTCTCAGCCATGCGGGTTCCTTCGCTGATCATCGCTATAGGCTCAGATTTCCGTGCTCTGTCTGCAAATTCCGCCGTCATCTCCTTTCGTGGACCGTGGGCTCTGAGGTCGCCGGTGTACACGACCGCACCTTGGAAGGTGTGAATTATGAAACCGTAGGCTGCAGGGATGGAATGGTCAACATGTATCGGTTCGATCAAGAGGTGTCCAATTCTTATCTGGTCCCCGGTTCGGAAAGTCGTATACGAATGCTCGCCAAAGTTGGCAGGGCTGGTCTTCTCTATTGACTTGATGAAAATCCGTGTCCCATACCCACAATGGACTGGTATTTTCTCGTCCAGAAATCCGATGTGTCCCAGGTGATCTATGTGGGCGTGAGATAGGAACACTGCGTTGATTTGCGGGCTAGAATATGGGAGATCAGTGAACCGCAATTGCTTTTCGCTGTATATTCCTTTTATCTTGGGCAAGAGGTTGAACTCGAAGTAGTCCCCTAGGCCGTTGATCCCTCGCGGTGTAAGCCATCCAGCGAAGTAGTCTGCGCCCATGGTGAAGGATTGCCCAAAATCTAAGAATATCTTGGTTTTCCGATCTTCTAATAGAATCTTGTTTCCGCCTATCTCCCCTATTCCGCCGTAGAAGGTGAGTGTCGTTCTACTTCTCGCCATTGCGTTTCCTCATAGCATATTGCCGACTACAGTCTGTTAGCGTGTTTATGTCTTACCAACCGTCTTGCAGACATTTGAAATCGCAAGGATGACATGGAGAGGCGTGAAGATGCCAAAGACCTTTGCATAGCGCGACGATCCGGCTTTCTTGATCGTTTCCGCCTTTCCTCCGGCTGCTATGTATCCGTTGATGAGCTCTTTCGCAATTATTTCGGCCCCTGTGGCCGGAGAAACCGGCGAGACGTAATGTCCGGAATAGTATAGGAACTCAGCTATGTCCCAGACTTGGTCTCCATCTCTAGTCGCTTGCTCGAAATCGACAAAGTAGATTCTTCCCTCTCCTGTAGCGACAATGTTTTCTGGTTTGGAATCTCCCAGAGCAACACTGAGTCGATGGGCCTCTGCAAACCACTGTCCAGTAGCTTTGACTAAGGCGATTTCCGGTGTGGCATCTCCTTGAGAGGCAATGATGCGCTTGATAGTCTCGACGAGGACTTCGCCTCTCACGAACTCTTCAAAAATCAAACGGTCTTGAAGACTTACGTAGAGGACTTGGGGAACTGCAAAACCTTGGGAATGTAAGAATTTGCTCATTGTGTAGTGGCGTTCCAATCTGGAGCGCCCACGTACTGCAAAGCTCTTTGTTCCTAGTGTCCACAAAGCCAATGGAAACCATTTGAAGCCTGACCAATCGATAAATCGCTTCATCACCACTTTTTTCTCTGTGTCATTTCTTCTCGTCTTGAGAAGATAGACATCGTTTATGATGCCACCTATTTTTTCAATCTCAATGCTGGAGGCTTCTTCATTTGGAAAGGCCTTTTTCACAAAGTCGCCGATGGTTGTCTTGTCTGAAAGCGCAACTGAACCGAGTGGTGTCGGCATTAGCAGATATTTCCGAGGATTCTCCAGTTGCAAGAGGGGCGACCGCGGTCTTGGTGATTGCTGGGACTCCGAGAATAGCTCTTCCTCGTGTAGTAGTGCTTGCATCATCTTGGGAAGAATACTCAGTATGTTGAATAGCATCGCCCGCTGAAATGTCTTCAGGAAGTCGGGAATGCGAACTCTCTGGCTCTTTGTCGCTCTGATAAGTTTGGGGCTGATCCTGATGTATCCATTGGCAAATTCCACATGAGTCGCGGCCTCCAGCTGATGGAGCGCTTTCAAATAACCTTTCATCATCGCCTCTGTGTTTTTTCTTCTTAGACCGTCTCTCAGCATGTTGAGATAACGGAATGTCAGGGGCGGGAATAGTCGAGCTCGGCGCATCATAGACTCATACATGAAGTACTCTGGATGGATTCGGAGTTCATGGGATAGCTCTGGGAATTCCACGATGAGGTTTTCCAGAAGCTCCGAGACGATTCGCCTCTTGACTTCCACCTCTTGATCGGACAGATACGCTCCACCAACCAGGGGGGCATATGGGACCGTGAGCTTTTCAGCCGCAAACTCTCCCAGCCACCCCTGTCTCACATCCCTCTCGAAAGCGCTTTGATCGACTGTCAGTATGTAGGCTTCAGCTTCTTTCAAGGTTCTATGATAAGCCCTCAACCGGAGACGATAGCCATTAAGCACCAACAATATGTGCAAATCGCTTCTTTCGTCGTCATATCCAGAGACCCAAGGACCGTAGAAGCTCGCAGCAGTGACACGACTCTCGTGAGAAGCTGCGATACGCTCAATAAGCTTCAGAGTGGTTACTTTCAGGTCTCCTGTAAGCCGTGGAGTCATTGATCTTCTTCTCCAGCGTTTCACCTTCAATAAGTCTCGTTGTTGACTTCGCAGGGTTTTTTTTGTGTCCCTTTCTTGATTGGACAAAAACTGTCCAGTTTTATTGAAAACCACTCTTCTTTAAAAGAGTTTTTTGGGACACTGCTACTGCAAAGGTGCGGATTAGGCTCTTAAGAAGAAGGGGACGGCTGCCTTGTCTTGCCTTTGAGCTGCATCGGAACCGGGAGATTGCTGAACGAATTGTGGGACATACTCGATCTCAAAGAGGAACTCTGAATTGGCAACTAAGAATAGCTATATCTGGGATTGATGCAAGGTTCACAATGCCGTGCAAATGCTCCATTTGGTGATGCCTGGAAGCCTGAAAATGCCTCTGCTCGAAATTTCATTGAAATCGAAGTTTCTCGGATGCCTGATTGGCAGCGCTATTGGTGACTCGGTCGGCAGCCTGCATGAAGGCTGTCGGGTTCCGCAACAAAGAATTCTACCTTCTGTGGGGCGTTGGACCGACGACACCCACATGATGATTGGAGTAGCAGAATCGCTAATTGAAAACGAAGGATTCGATGGAAAGGCCATGGCCCAGACGTTCATTGGAAACTATGAACGTGAACCTTGGCGGGGCTATGCCTCGGGACCTCCAATGGTTTTCAGCTGGATAAAATCTGGCATCGCGTGGAATGAAGCCGCTAGGAAGCTTTACCACGGGGAGGGGTCCTTCGGGAATGGAGCGGCTATGAGGGTTGGTCCAGTCGGCCTTCTTTGGCATGACGACCCAGACGCGTTGCGCTCAGTAGCTTGCAGCCAGAGCCGTATCACGCATACCCATGAGCTTGGAATCCAAGGAGCAGCCCTTCAGGCCTACACGGTCGCGCTAGCCACGAACGCCCAACCGTCTTTCAGAGGAACCCCGGTGGTTTTTCTTAGGAGTTTGATCGACTTCACGCCCAATGAACTGTACAAGCAAAAACTGCAGACCGCAAGGAAGCTACTGGAAGAAGCGGGCAGACAGCAGGCGGCTAGAGAACTGGGTAACGGTGTTGAAGCTTTCAACTCGGTTCCAACCGCTGTTTACTCATTCTTGCGTCATCATGAGAGTTTTGAAGAAGCGATTGTCTACGCCGTCAGCTTGGGTGGAGACACTGACACAATCGCTGCTATGACCGGGGCAATAAGTGGGGCGTACCATGGAATCAAAGCCATTCCAGAGGAATGGAGAATCCCGTTGGAGAGAGGCGACTACATAGAAGAACTCGCAAGACGATTGTACTCCATCAAGTATCGGAAGAAACTCAAAAGGAGCCAAACCTGACAAAGGTGTCTTGGGTCTCTACTGCATGCCGTCAAGCAGAGATTTAACGTTCTTTCCCAAGACTTCAAGATTGTATCCACCCTCCAACACCGCGTATCGCCTTCCGCTACACGTTCTTTCAGAGAATTCCTTTATCACTTCTCCAATCGTTCGATAATCCTCTGTTTCAAGAAGTCCACCCCAATCCTGTACGTGGCGGTCAAACCCAGCGGACACTGCGACCACCTCGCACTCTGTTTCGGCCTTGAAACGCCGGAGGAGATTCTCCAAGTATTCTTGTCGGCTTCCACCCGGTACGTGGAAATAAGACACTTGCGGGGTTCCGCTGAAAATGTTGTCAGTGCCATCTCCATAGTGCAAATCTATGTCCACAACCAGCGCCCTGCTGATCTTGTTCGTCAATCGAAGCTTTTCTATCGATATCGCTATGTTGTTGAAGTAGCAGAAGCCCCAGCTGGAATCTCGATTAGCGTGATGCCCTGGAGGTCGTATCAAGCCGAAGGCTGTTTCACCGTGTACAGCTAGCTCCGCCGCTCTTATGGCTCCACCGACTGCTAGCATCGCCACCTGATAGGTCAGATCGCGTTGTCTAATGCGCGCTATGTGCTCATCTCGGTGCACCAGCCGCACGTCCTCTTCGCTAGCTGGGTTGGGCGCAACGAATTTAAAATCATCATGCAATACATCGTAGATGCTTTCTATTCTCCCAGCCGTCGAAGCTGGATCTGAGGAGTACACCTGAGTGTACATGTTGTGATAGACGACTTTCATCGGTCTTACCTACCTGAGAGCTTCAAGATCTGGAGGCGAATAAGGCCTTCGACGAGACATTTGATGAGAAGCTATACGCATACTGCTGCTTTCTCGGTTCAACCTACAACTCCGATCTGCGAAAAAACATGACCTCGAGAGAAGCCGTCCTCGCACGGCGTTCTTTGGTATTCTCGCCAAAATCGCTTATATCGCACT
>CAYFZQ010000023.1:0-20937 GCA_964347825.1 uncultured Candidatus Bathyarchaeia archaeon
TCGTAGAGGTAGAGCCGAGCCAGCTTCCTCGAGAGCTCTTCAACATGTCTAATCCTTCGAGCTTCGTTGGGCAGGAAGTCCCGCATTCCGCGTACCGGTATGAATCCCGACAAGTTCGTCACATCCGACTTCATCATTCATTTTAGCGATAGTTTTGACAGGGAATAGTAGACGACCTCGCCCCTCCGGTTTAGGACCGCCAGCACGAGTCTCTTCTTCAGGCTTTGGACATACCTTAACGCTCTTGCCAATTCTTCCAGCGTCACCGGCTGCCCCTCCTGCATGCCGAATATTAGATACTTAGCGGTGTTCTTTCCATACTCGCCACGATCGTAGACGCGAAAGTCTATTCCCAGACCAAAGCCTTCTCGCGCCACGTAGCCACGGCTCCTCAGATCTCGATAGATCAAATATCTAACCCACGCGTTCTCGTCAACCATCTGAAAACGTCTAAGAAGCTCTTGGAAGCTCACTTCCTCTTCCGTTGTCTCCTCCTTAACCTCAATGATTTCCTTACTCAGCAGAAACAGCGCTTCATAGAATGAGAGCCTCTGCAACCCATTCTCAGAGACGCCATAGCCCCGCGAAGAGAGCCCTTCGATTTCCTCGTGGGAAGAAACTACAACACCGTTCTCCGATAGCGTGGTCTTTATCTTCTCCTCAAGTATCTCAGCTTCATCCTTGGCTTGATCCAGAGTGATCACCTATCTAGCCTATCCGTACTTGCGTCATCGTGTGGGTATGCACAAGTGCTCAAAGGTATCTTAACTATCGCAAGGTGCCTATAAGTCTCTTTGAAGCGCTTTATATATCGGCAACCGATTAAGCAACTGCTCTTTGCATAGAACGACGTGGCAACCCGCTAGGCAGTAATAGTGTGAGCCCACTGCTTTCGTACGTGGAAATGGTCTAGTCTTTTATCAGCTTTCGGAATTCCGCTGGGGATAGCACGCCAGTTTCACAGATGATTGCCGTTACGTACTTCATGGGGGTGACATCAAATGCTGGATTCAAGGCTTTTACATTCCTTGGAGCAACTCTTCTGGACATGATGTGGGTGACTTCCTTTGGATCTCTCTGTTCGATTGTTACTTCGCTGGCCGAACTGGAGCTATCGAAGGTGGATGTGGGAGCAGCGACGTAGAAGGGGACGCCATGCTCGTGAGCCAATACTGCAACAGTGTAGGTGCCTATCTTGTTTATGACAGCGTCTCGGACTATCCTGTCGGCTCCGACTACAACCTTGTCCACCAGGTTTCTGGACATGACGTATCCAACCATGTTGTCTGTGATCAATGTGACTGGAATACCTTCCCGTTTGAGCTCGTAAGTTGTGAGTCTAGAGCCCTGCATTTTCGGTCGAGTCTCCGAAGAAAATACTTGGATTCGTTTGCCTTGCTCCCAAGCGGCCCGTATGACACCTAAGGCGGTTCCGTAGTCAACCGTGGCTAGACTTCCAGCATTGCAGTGTGTGAGGATTCTGTCCCTTTGCTGGATGAGCGCTGATCCATGTTCACCAATCTTGTGATTGGCCTCAACGTCCTCGTCAGCTATCTCCTGTGCTTCAGCAACTATGGCCTTCGCGACGGCTTCTGCGTCGCCGGTGGTTCTGCGAGCTTTTTCTATGACTCGATCAATAGCCCAGAAGAGGTTCACTGCAGTCGGCCTAGTTTTCCTCAGCATCTCAGCTGATTCTTCAATCTCCCCCATCAAATCCTCCCTGTTCGCCGCGGTTGAATGAAAGGCTGAAAGGGCCAATCCATAAGCTGCCGCAGCACCTAAGAGTGGTGCGCCTCTCATCTTCATCTCCCTAATGGCCGAAGCAACCTCGCCGCAATTCTTAAGCTTCAAAACGAGAGTTTCGCTAGGTAACTTCGATTGGTCTATAGTGGTAACCGTCCCGTCCTTCCACTCTATTGTTCTCATTCCAGACATCGCCAGAAATCAGTATGAACGCGTTCTACTCTTATCTTTGTCGTGTGAGTCGATTCGCCCCTACTAGGGAAGCTTTTGTCATTGAAAAGAGCAGCCCGAGAGATTTGGAGGCAACCATCAAGTTACTTCTTCTTTTTCGGTGCCACTTTCGTCACAACTTCTACTGGACATCCTCTAGGCAGACTTATCTTTTCCTTCCATTCATCTCCAACAGCTATTAGCGAGAAGACCCCAGACACCTCTGCTCTTGCTTTGTGGACAATGTTGACTAACGCTGCTTGCGTCTCCCCAGTCTTTATCATGTCGTCCACAATGAGTACGCTGTCCCTTCGCTTCAAGGCACTCTTGGGCATGAAGAGCATCATCGTCACCCCAGAGTCTCTCAGCGCATAGGTCTCTTCGAGAAACGCGGGAACCCCCACTTCCTTGTTTCTCTTGGCAACTATCAGATCGACACCTAGGGAGTTGGCAACCATGGTTGCCAAGGGTATGCCATCAACAGCTGCGGTGAGGACCTTTGTCACCCGTTTTCCAGCAAACGTGGCCAGCGCGTGATGAGCCGCTTGCCCAAGTATGTTGAAGTCACCGATGATCGTCGTGTTGTCAAAATATCCATCATCATTAAACCGTATTCTTCTACGCAGCTCTGAATGCAGCCCCACGAGTCTCTTCAAAACTTTCCAGAGCTCCTGGGCCCGCGCAGAGTTTGGCAACACATGGCCCTTCGCGTACCTGCTTAGGACTGTCACCGGCAGATCTGTCTTGGCGGATAGTTCGCGGTATGTATATTGCCTCTTGGCGGTCCGAAGCAGGTCAATGGTCATCAAGCGAAACTTCAGGTCTTCTGCGTGCGTGCTGCTCATTTCTATCCCTTAGTCACAAACAAGTCAATTAGATGACGTTGCAGATACCTACTTTTAACTCTGGCAATATATAACTTACGTATCCGCTCGAACGAATTGGACTCTTCAGTCAGAGATCACCCACAACGACCCAATGTTCCAAGGCTGTTCAAAACCTAGGCGCGACCCTTTTCGTGCTCTCTGGGCCGGTCTTGGTGTTCACTGATTGGTGGCGGGCCCGCGGGGATTTGAACCCCGGATCTTCGGCTTTCTCCTCATCTATAAGTAGAAGGCCGACGCGCTTTCTGTACTACAAATAATCCATGCTGCGCCACGAGCCCCGTGTGCCGCCATAGTCTTGACCAAGCTAGGATATAACCCTTTCATCAACATTCCAAACATGTGGCCAGCAGTTTCGCAGCATGCGTGCATTCACAATCCTTCACGCGGCAAGTAGATTTTCGGCGGCTCTAGTTGGACTCATTTCTCCCCAATCTATAAGAACGATTACAATTATCCCATTGCCTGAACGCAGTTGAACGACATCCTAGCTACAATCACTACAGATTCCGAGTCAGGGCAAGTCAGAGATGTCTCTCTTCACCAAAAACTCTTCCGATTCAAATGCAAAAGATGTGCCACTCTCTGCTGCAGACTTGGCGGCCCGCTTCTGACCGAGAAAGATGTCCAACGGACAAAGCAGGCTGACCATGATGAAGACGATTTTCTTGAACCCCTAGACTGCAGGTGCAAGGACAAACGCGTAACATACGTTGCCAGTTTGAAAGCGAAACAAGATGGATCATGTATCTTCCTCAGATTCTCCGCAGATCAAGACCGATACGACTGCTCCATCTACGATTTCAGACCATTCTTGTGCAGACTGTATCCATTCAGTTTTGACAGAGAAGCCCCAAACATCATTGTTCTGAAGATTATTCCGTGCTGCAGAGGCTTGTATGACCCAGATGGAAGAGCCGTTGATGAAGGGGTTATCACTCATCAAATTCTGGCGCCGCTACTTGAGGAAATGGGCCCTTTCGAAGATAGCGCTTAGCTCGTCTCCCCTTACCCCATTCCGTAGATCTGACTGAATTTGTCTTCGACATATTCTAGCCAAGGTTGAGAGCTTGCGATCTCGCCAGTCACTTCCCGAAGAAGCCCCGGTCCTTCCTGAACCAGGCCTAGCTTGTGGACCTTCACCCTTAGCCACTCTAGGAGCGGGGCAAGATTACCTCTAGCGATCTCTTCCTCTAAACCTGTGATCTCGCCTTTCATCGCTTTGAAGAGTTGTGCTGCGTAGAGATTTCCCAGCATGTAGGTTGGGAAGTACCCGAAGTATCCTGAAGACCAATGGACATCTTGGAGTACGCCTTTGGCATCATTCTCGGGGAGGATGCCTAGGTAATTCTGCATCTTCGCATTCCAAATCTCCGACAGATCTTTGACCTCTATCTCCCCTCGGAGCAAGGCTTCCTCGATTTCAAATCGGAACATTATGTGGAGGTTGTATGTGACTTCGTCTGCATAGATTCTAATCGGTGAGGGTTTCACAGTGTTTATGGCGCGATGGAACTCCTCCAGTGTAATACTCTCGTAGTAGGGGAAGATCCGTTGAAGTGTTGGATAGAAAAACCTCCAGAAGGGTAGGCTCCGACCCACCATGTTTTCCAACATCCTCGACTGTGACTCGTGCAGACCGTGTGAATATCCGCTATCCAGATAGACCCACTTCAAGAGGGGCGCCTTTCCTTGATCGTAGAGCGCGTGGCCTCCTTCATGTAGAGTAGCGAATAAGGCAGGGGCTAGTTTTCCAAATTTGAAGTGAGTTGTAACACGGGTGTCATCTGGTCCGATGGTGGTCGTGAAAGGATGTTCAGTAACGTCAAGTCTTCCATGAGTGAAGTCATAAGCGATCGCCTTCAATGCTTCCAGGGAGAGCTCCTCCTGACGGTCTTTGGGAAAGTGACCCCGGAGAATAGTCTTATCGGGTTGGTCGGGTTGCTCTGTGAGCAAACTTACATAGGGAACAAGTTTCTCTCTGAGAGGTTTAATGATCCTTTTCAGATTGTCTGTTGTCATTCCGGGTTCGTAATCGGGTAGTAGCGCATCATAGGGATTCTTGTCATATCCATATAACTCTGCGAACTGGCGAACGAATTCTACTATTTCTTGTAGAGCGGGACGAAAGAGGTTGAAATTCGATCTCTCCTTCGCTTCCACCCAAACAGAATACGCCCGGGATTTGGCTATGTTGAACTTCCTAAAAAGGTCGGATGGTATGGCTTTCGTTCGCTCACAGATGATTCTCATTCTTCGTACGAGAAGTCGTTCATCTGTGCCGAGTTCTTCTTCCTTGCTTGTTAGTTTCTCAAGGAGCTCACCCACTTGGGCGGAGGTAAAGAGTTTGAACCACTCGGCTTTTATGGCTGCAAAAATCTCCGCTCTCCCTTCCGCTTCTCCCGGTGGCATTTTGGTCAGTTGATCCCATCGCAGAAGACTACTCGCATAGCCGAACGAGCTAGCTTCTTTCAACAGTCCTAGGAACTTCTGAAAGAGTTTTCTCGTCTCACTCATTGCGTGAACCTTCTTCCTATCCTCCGCGTTACGGAAATTCTCGTTTGGAGTGCTTTCTTTTTTCCACTATTCAATTCTTGCGGTTGATTTGAACGCTCTGCTCCTCATTGATCATGGGTTCCTATGCTCAAGATGCTTCTTCAGATATCGCTGAGTTTTTTCATCAAGGTCATAGTAGCATGTGATCCCGTCCAGCATCTCATGTTTCCTAAGACGTTTCTTGTATACCAAATCTCTGAGAACGGACATTCCTCTCTTGTCGAATTCCTCTTCTCTTACCATGGTAACTGCATCACATCGCAACAGATTCGCGACAAAATCGTGGGGTAGGAGAAAGTAGACGCGCTTAGCAGCGTACAAATAGGTCTTATCGTATTCTTTGTACAACGGAATCAGATTACTAGCACGTTTCTTCGCCTCTTTAGAACTCTGCGCGTGGATGGTCCCGAAGGGCTTAGGAGTCTCAGCCCTCTTTGCCAATTCCTGTTGATCGGCTACCTTTTCTAGCTGCTTGTCTATCCATCCGGAATCAAGCACAAAGGTTCTCTTAACCAACCGATCATGCCTGCTACAGACGTGATTAACAATTCGTGCTGTTGTCTTCAGCAGCTTGTTCAGATCCCTATCGAGATCAGAGGGTTCGATTACTATCCTCGATAATCTGAGCCCGCGACGATTCACGACCAGATTAGTATGTACGTCTTCATCGAGCGCTAGATAGTCATAGACTTCAAAGCCTATCGGTTGCTTGAGCGAGATCTCGGTCTTTATCTTATAGCCGAATTTCTCGGCGGCGATGACAATGGCGCTCACAGACACAAACTCAAAATCTGCGCCTGGAAAGAGTTCAATGGAAATCTGCGAATCCTTTCTTAGAGATTCTCGGAGGCGCCTGTAGTCGGTTCGTTTGAGTTCACTTTCTATCCTGAAGCGCAACGGGGTCTTCACTCAGGGGTGTTCTCTAACCTAAAGCCTCATTGGCCAGTTGGTCAACCTCTTGAATGTAGCGGTTTGTTCTCGAGACATGCTTGAAAGAGATCCTCTTGAACCTTTGCTTAAACGCGTTTACCTTCTGCCACAAGATCTTCAGCTTCTGATTTCTAACTCGGTATTCTCCATTTAATTGTTTTACAACAAGCTCACTATCTATATAGCAGACTGCTTGTTGATCAGGTAGTGTAGAAGCAAATTCAAGAGCCGATATCAGGGCTTCGTATTCCGCTTGATTGTTGGTCCTCACTCCTACGCGCTTTGAGTATCTCTTCAACATCTTTCGATCCTCACTCAGAATCATGAAGGCGATTGCTGCAGGCCCTGGATTGCCTCGTGAGGCCCCGTCAGAATAGACTTCCAGAGAATCCATCTTCGAGAGCGCCCTCACATCACGGACCTTTGTCAAATCATCCTCGCTGACTTCGTTTCCCCAGTCCTTCACTCGATATAGATGGCTGGGCGGTACGGTATTGCGGATTTGGCCCTCTTCCTCGGATCGTAGCACCTTGGATCCTCTTGCGAATAGGCAAAGGCTTGTGCCTCAAACTCTTGTTCGAAGAAGGCCTTAGCCTCCGCCAGCACCTGCTGTTCGTTCAAATCTCCAACTTCGAGTTGCCTCTGCTTCGTGTCTTCTGGCATTTTGTTGATCTCATCAACGATCTGGCGAGCGAATCCTGCAACTTCTTCCGCAATCGCTCTCCATTCTGGGTCTTGCATCAAGTCTTTCATCAGGTCGCCAAGAGACAGCTTTGCGCCGACTGATCTTTCGAGCATTTTCAAATAGACCTTCCACTTCCAAGGAGCTGCAGTGTAATAGCAGATCTTCTCGGGAACGATTTTTGTTGCTCGAAGGATGTTGGAGGTGTCATCCAGTACGTTTTTGACCAGAGCTTCAGCTTCTTCTGCTCGAACGTCAACTTTAGCATCATCGTATATTGGCCATTCGGCTAGAGAAACAAAGCCTTTCGCTCCCATCTTGCTCCAAACCTCTTCGCATAGGTGGGGCGCGAAGGGAGCAAGTAGACGGGTCCAAGTTCCGAGGAACTCTCGTAGCACCTCCGAATCGCCAGTTCGCTTCCTTCGGACATACCATCGGAGGTCATTCCAGATTTCGAAGAGTGCGTTTTCGACGGCGGTCCTAGTCTTCATGACCTCGATGTTTTCTGTAACAGTTCGGATTCTTCGTTGCAGCGTGCTGATCAGCCAGTGCTCCAAAAGCGTTCTAGTCCCCTTTTCCGATGCTTCGATTATGTCATTGGTCAATAAATGGAAGGCTTGAAGTTTGTTCTTAACATCTTGGGCGTTCTCACTTCTCCAGTCAGGGTCGTCCATGCCCTCAGCCGCTAATAGCAGAGCACAACGTGTCGCATCTGCACCGTACTGCTTGATGGCGTTTTTCAGCGTTACGAAGTTGCCCTTGGACTTTGACATTTTGTTTCCTTCGATCATGAGCATTCCGTTTACGCCTATGGCCTTTGGCAGATACTTCGGAAACAGTGCAACGTGTTGGAAGAGGAAGAAGGTCAGGTGGTTCGGCACTAGCTCCTTGGCGGAGTTTCTTAGGTCCACGGGATACCAGTAGAGGAATTCAGTCCGCATGGATTCCAGGATTTCTCTGTCAATGCGGGACTTACTAGAGACGTTGTCTACATCCCCTTCGCCGTAGAAGATATAGTTGAAGACTTCGGGAGGTAATTGCTCAGGCTTTATGTTGTGGCGTTTGATGTGTCTGTTTATGGTGTAGAAGGCCATATAGATGGTGGAGTCGCTTAGGGTTTCTACAACCCAGTCTGGACTCCAAGGGAGAGGGGTCCCCAAGCCACTTTGTCTGGCACAGGCCCACTCCTTCAACCAGTCGATTACAGCACTGAACCAGTTAGTGGCGGATTCAGGAAAAATGGACGCTTGTTGCAGGGCTTGCTTGGTCTTGGTCTTCCAAGCTTCATCTGAATATTTCAAGAACCACTGATCTTCCAAGACTTTGACAATGCACGGGGTCAAGCAACGACAAACCACGGGTTCTGGTAGGTCATACATGGAATCCGCTATGCGCTTCTCCTTGAAGTTCCTGATCAGGTCATTCTTGACTTCTGATACTACTCTACCTGAGTACTCGTTGCAGATGTCTTTCAAAACACCGCTATGGAATTCCTTCTTGTACAATAGCTTCGTTGCTTCCTCAGCCTTCGGATCGTACTGATCTTTGGCCCCGAGTTTCTCTGAAATTTCGACAGCTGGATACTCTCCCAACCCCTCCACACTAATCAGGGAGATGGGTTCTATGCTTCGCACTACTTCAGGATCAATGTGGAATTCTTTCAGCGATTCCGGGTTCTTTTGCAGATCTCTCAATGCAAGCCAGTCAAAGGGCGCATGGGCGGGGACACTGTAGACGACTCCTGTTGCGTGCTGGGGGTCGACGAACCAGCCGGGCAGTATCAGAAGTTCTTCTTTTTTGATGGGGTTTGTGAAGCTTTTCCCGATGATCTCTCTGCCCTTGAACCTGTCGACAACTTCGACCTCTCTTGCTTGCTCTTTCAGTTTTTCAGCAGCAACTGCGCTAACCACCCACGCTTCGCCGTCCACCCGCGCCTTCACGTAGTCCGCGTTTGGATGTATCCACATGTTTGTCACACCGAATATCGTCTCAGGTCGAAAGGTGGCGGCAGGCAGGTAGGCGTCTCCAAGCTTAAACTTGATCAGCACGTACTCTTCTGGTGAGACGCCCTCGCCTTCATGGCGGTCAGCGTCTCCAGTTGGGCTCTCGCAGTGGGGACACCAGACTACTGGATGCGTGCCTTTCACAACGTATCCTTTCTCACGCAGCTTCTCATACTGCCATTCAATAAACTTGCTGAACGTCGGATTCGTCGTATTAAACTCTCTTCTAAGATCTACTGAGAAGCCTACTCGCTTCACTGTTTCTCTGTTCTCGTCAGTGTAGTAGGAAGCCATGTAGACTGGATCCACAAAGTTTTTCAGGTCTTCTGCAGAAACGCCATCAATCTCCCTCAAAGCTCGAATGAACTCTTCGTCTCCCAGCTTCACCCTTTCGCTTGCTCCAGCAACGGTCTGTCCAGTCCAATGCCAAGCCCATGGGAACAACACATTGAACCGTTGCATCCGTTTGTATCGCGCGTAGACATCAACACGGGTGGCTGTGAAGGCATGCCCCACGTGGAGTGGTCCATTCGAGTAGGAGTATGGGAAAGTGACGAAACACTTTTCTCGGGTTGGGTCTGGTTCGGCCTCAAAGATCTTGGCTTTTTCCCATTCTTTCTGCCACTTAGGTTCGATCTGCCTTAAAACGCCCATGGAATCTTCTGAGCTTTCTTGAGGGTTATTAAGAGTTTTGTCAGCTTCTACGGAGGAAACGATCCCTCATGTCCCGCACAACCAAGCCTCTAGGAATGGCGCCCTTCTTTAAATTCCTTGTGCTTTGATAGATCGCGTTGACTTCCAGCTCGGCCGTTCAGACAACAAGGTGGCCGAGTCAGATATGCAACGTAAAGCAATAGCTAGATTTTGGCGTGCGCCCTTGATGGATCAGTAAGCGCTCAGCAATGCGCTTACAGTTTTCAGGAACCATTTCAGCCTATCTGCTTCGCCAGAACCGCTTCACACGTCTTCAGTGCCTCAGGAATTTTCTTGACATTTGTTCCTCCAGCTTGGGCGAAGTCCTGTCTACCGCTGCCGCCACCTCCCAGCACTCTTCCTGCTTCTACAGCGATTTGCTTAGAGTTGGCCCCAAGCTTCACAGCGTCTTCGCCAGACATCACTACGATCCGCGCGGACTTCTCATCAGTTCCAGAAAACACGGCGACTACATTGGGATTGGCTGCGGTCATTTCGCTTGCCGTCTCGATCATGCGGTCGATATCTAATCGTTCAAACTTCTGCAAAACAAGCCTCACGTTGCCGATTTCCTTGACTTCTCTTCTTGCACCGGGCATAACGCCTTTTCGGGCAGCAGCAATTTCCTTGATTAGGCGTCTCTTGTCCCCTCTGACTTTCTTCCATTCTCTTACCAGACGCTCCGCCGTCTTTACGAGCTTTTCTTTGGGGGCGTTCAGAATCTCAGAGAGTCTCCAGAGCATTTCGTCGCTTTTCTGAATCTCTTTCAAGGCTGGGATTCCGACGCTAAAGTTTAGCCTTTCTACGCCATCTTGGACTCTTTCTGTGTGAATGATCTTCATGAATCCTACCTCTCCCGTGCTCGCTAGGTGGGTTCCACCGCAGGCTTCGACCTCCCAATCTCCTGTTTTCACAACGCGGATCTCTCTTCCTGGAACGACACCGCCTTGGTATAGTCGAAAACCGTATTCCTTCTCCGCTTCTTCCCTCGGAACCCACTTGGTCCCCACAGGTATGTTCCGCATGATGGCTTGGTTTGCCAATCTTTCGATTTTGTGTATCTCTTTCGGGGTTAGTCGCTTGTAATGCGAGATGTCGAGTCTGGATCTCTCAATACCCTTTTGGCTTCCCGCCTGCCAAACATGATCGCCAAGCACACGCCTTGTTGCCCCCATTAGAACATGAGTAGCGGTATGATGTCTCATGAGGCTACTTCGATTCTCCCAATCGATAGTCCCCTTGATTGGACTTCCTTGTTTGGGAACCCGGCCCTTCATGATATGAACAATGACGTTTCCAACCTTTTGAACGTCAGAGACTTCGGATGTGGCATCGCCGAACGTCAAGAAGCCATGGTCCGCTGGCTGGCCGCCTCCTTCAGGATAGAACGCTGTTGCGTCTAGCACAACATGTTTTTCTTTCACCACTTTGAGAACCTCAGCCTCGAACGTCGAAATGTAGGGATCTTCATAATAGAGCATCCGCGTTTTCGGAATTCCTGAAAGCAGTGTTTCCAGTTCCTGAAATTTCGATACTTCCCTCACTCGGGGTTCTCCTGCATGTGTCTGGGCGACCAGCTCGTAGAAATCATCGGGCATTTTGACATCAAAATCTTCCTTCTTCGCGGTCTCTTCAACCACTTCTGGCGGAAGCCCGTGGGAATCGTATAATTCTATCAGCTTCTCTGTGGGGATCCACGGAACCTTTTTCGCTTTCAGTTCACGGATTACGCGTTTGACGAGCGTATTGCCTCTTTTGAGCGTGTCTTTGAACTTGTCCACTTCGACAGAAAGAATCTCTAGTATTTCGTCCCGCGTTTCTTTCAACCGAGGAAAATCGGATGACCAATAATCTATCTGCAGGTTCATGATGTCAGGTAGGCGGTCTTGGATTTCCAGCTTCCTTAGGAGCCTGTAGGTTCTTCGTAGCATCAACCTTGTCAAGTATCCCTCACGGACGTTTGATGGAACTACCCCTTCGTCAAGCATGAACGCCAAGCATTTTGTGTGGTCTATTACCGCGAATGCACTTTCGATAGGAAGCAGTGCTTCGTTGAGCTCTTCCAAGCCAATTCCGACCTGGTTTGAAACGTGCTTTCTGGCTTCGCTTCGGTCAGAGGCTTTCTCCAAGGTCATGACGCCGGAGGCTTCCGCGACCTTGACTAGGAGTTTTCCATCAACGCCTTCCAGACTTGCCATCTTCAATACATCGTCTACAACTGATCCATACACGGCGTGGAAACAACTAGTAGATCCTTGCGAGAGCCATGTATATCTCTCAATCCCGTATCCGGTGTCAACCGTTCGTATGGGAAGCTCGACAAACTCGTCGTCAACGACCTTGAACTTCATGAACACCAGCGTATCGAGCTCTAGACCACCAACGACCGTTTCAAGGTCTGGCCCAGCGTTTCCGCCACCGACCCAAACATCTTCCTTGTAAATGATTTCCTCAGACTTTATCCCCAGCTTCGTCGTCGCAAACTCGTGATGGTAACGCACGGTTTGGTCTTTCCAATAAACTTCCTTTTCTGGATAATTGAATGCATGATGCCCGCCCATTTCGAAGATTGTCAAGTGACGCCCGAAGGTTGGCCCTACATTGTCAACGTCCACAAATCGGATGCAAGGCTGACTTATAACTAATGGATTCGCTGGAGGAGGAGTCATCCCGTTTGTAACGTACGGTTGAAAGTCGACTATACTGGCGTGGGTGAAATACAAATCGTCTCTCCACCTCGCTACAACAGGATACGGCTTGATCCGAGCATGCTTGTTCTTCTCGAAAAAAGACAGAAAAGCCTCTCGCATCTGCTGAAGGCTGTACCGCTTGCGTGTGGGCGACTTATTGATGAAAGTCAATGGCGCACAACCCTGTGCTGTCGATTCTCCACAGGTCTTTTGATCAGGGGTCTGAGTCCAGAAGTAAGTCTTACAAACACCACAGCGTTTTCGGACGTACCCAAGCTCGTCAAAGAAGGGAACGTGATACTCGTCCCTCGAAAATCGTTTCAAAGTGCATCCTCCAACGTGAGCATGTTAGACAACTTAAAAAGTAAAGGTTTGAGGCAACATTAAAAGGCTTCTGGAGGTGTCAGCGCGAGCTTCATCTTTGTCATCAAGAGCAGTTTTGGCAGCTCTACAAGCGTATAGTTATGAGTGAAGTAGGGTCGTTCTTTGGTCATGATGGCTTCCGTGCTCAAAAGATTGCATGTAAATTAAAAGCAACCAGCTAGCTTCCTGTCAGGGCCTCGTACATTGAACATACATTCAGTCCATAGTCGCAGCTACGCAGATCGTTCATAAAACGAATGGATGCAAAAGCTGGTGAGTGCCCCTGCTTATACAAGCAAAATAGCTGCTGAAGAGAGAAAGGAGTTCAGACAGAAGAGGCATCACCAGCTTCTACAGCAACTTTGTGGCAAGTTAGCTCTATAAATAATTTACGACTTCCTAGTCAGTATTCCGTTTCTATTGAAACGAAAACGTTATCCTTTGACGCCTTTTCGAAGCGTACAGAGGTCCCAAATAGGGAGACCTCTTCGCGCCGTTTGTTTCAAATGGTGTTTTCGAGGTGTCCCCTAGTAGAGGGGGAATGCTGTCCTCTATCCGAATAGAGCACCGAGACCTTCTAACGCCGCTTCTTCCTTCTCTTCTTCTTCCTTCTTCTTCTCTTCAGCAGGCTTCTCCTCTTTGGTTGGCGCTGGAGCCGCTGGAGCAGGCGCTGTTGCAAATGCTGGTGGAGCCTTGATTGCCTCTTCGATGTCAACCTCTTCTAGCGAAGCTATTAGAGCTTTCACTCTCACTGGGTCCGCGTTTATGCCTGCGGCTTTTAGTACACTAGCCAGATTCTTCTCGTCTATTTCCTTTCCTGCCCTGTGAAGAAGCATGGCAGCATATACGTACTCCATATTCTTTCCCTCCATCCTTTACATCTATCTGCTTTTTCAACCTTTCTCATTTGCAGTCTTGGGTGCTGGTCTTTCCGTAACTTTAGCCAGCGTTGTACTTAAACTTAGCATCTCTACGTGGGCCCTGTTTAGGAGTGCAGAGATTGTGTCTGCCGTGGGAATGCTCGCGTTCAGAGCCAGCGTGAAAGCTTTTTGATGTGCTAATTGAAGCAGAATGGGGAGGTTGTCTGGAAGGGGATATGCCACGTTCACGGAAAGACTGAGCGCACGCATGTGGGCTTCGTTAAAGCTTTGTCGCACCTGCTCAAGATCGAATAGTAGCTGCTCTTCCGGTATGACCAAGCCATCTTCATATGCTGCTTTTAGTGTTAGGCCGATTTCCACTGGTCTCATGCCCAGTTTCGATAAGATGCCGGCAACTCTGGCCGTTATGACTTCACCTTTATTCACAACTGACGTGTCTCGATTTATCCATACACTTCCCGCTTCTATTCTCGTGGGTATCCCCACTGCGCCAAACTGGCTGATAATCGGACCAGGAGGCAGCCCAGTGTTTCCCGCCGGGACTGTTACGTCATGAGCCGCTAGGTCTCCTGCTCTTGCGGTTGCTTTGACTCTACTTCTTTGGAGAAGGAGTGCAAGCTTGAATGGGTTCAGATTGGTAAAGATGAAGATGTTTGACCCGCTCATGTGATCTTTCAGGTTCTCTAGACCTGGTTTCTCCTCAACTTCCGCAATGGCTCTTCGCACCAGCGCATTTTTGACGACACGGAGATTTGCGTCGTTCTTCAGCTTTCTTCGCAGTTCTTGAAGCTGAGCGGCTCTCACTTTTTCTAACCCGGCAACGCCTATGATGTTGTACTCCTTGAGTAGAACCTTCATTTCTTCGACTTCTTGAGTTTTCGTCTGCAGTGCTTCACGTTGTGCCATCGATCTCGCCTACGGCTTTACCTTGACTAATGGACCCATTGTGGTCTTCAAAATGATTGTCTTAATGTTTTTGATGCCTCGTTTGAGTTTGCGCTCAATCCGTGTGATCACGGCTCGGACATTTTCAGCTATCTCCTCAGCGCCCATGTCCTCTGTTCCTACGCGACACTGCAGGACCGGTTGCCCACGCATTCTTATTAGGACCATTTTCCGATGCCTTTCGATCCGCTCCGCTATATCCTCTGCGGGGGACACGGGCGTAGGCATCTTCCCTTTAGGCCCTAGGGTTGCCCCTAATGCTCGACCTACTAAAGGCATCAATGGCGCCTCTGCAATGAACGAATCGTAGGTCTTTGCCAGTTGTTTCTGCTTCTTCTTGTCGCCGGCCAAAGCTTCGAGGTCCGATCTGCCAAGCACAAGATCGCTGCCAGCTCTCTTGGCCTTCAAGGCCATCTCACCAGATGCTATGACGCAGACGCGGTTTTTCTTTCCAGGCACATGAGGTAATTCGACAAGTTCTTGAATCTTGCCTTCGGGTTTTTTGGGGTCAATGTCCCGCAGGTTTATGACTAGGTCTATCGACTGGACGAACTTCCGTTCCTTCGACTTGTCTTTGAGCGCTTTGATCGCATCAGAGATGGCTTTTTTTTCCAGGGGCATCATTGAAGCCTCGTGCGAGTCACCTATGAAGGCGGTTTATAAAAGGTTATCCTTCTCTCTCGAGTAGCTCGTTGTGTTTTCCTTCATCGATTTCTCGTTGTACATCCCGTGGGTCCTTGTCTTCCACGGTTACACCCATGCTGACACAGCTTCCTAAAACCTCTTTCACGGCAGCTTTCAGGCTTCCGGCCAGAAGCTCGGCGCGTTTGACCTTGGCCACACGTAAAATTTGCTCTAGTGATAGATCTCCTACTTTGTTGGTCTTGGGATTTTCTGATCCCTTTTCTACGCCCAATTCGCTGACGATCAGGGCTGGGGTTGTTGGTGTGCCTACGCTTATCTCGAATTCTTTTGTCTCAGTGTCGATCGCGATTTTCACAGGAACTTTCATGCCAGAGTAGCTTTTTGTGGCTTCATTGATTTTGTTCACTACCGCCAGAACGTTGACTCCGAGAGGTCCCAAAGCGGGTCCAAGTGGGGGTCCCGCAGTTGCTTGTCCTCCGTTTATCAGTGCATCAACCACTTTTTTTTCGCTCATCTATGCTTCTTCTCCTTTGGCTTTCTCTACCAGTTTTACGTAGTCCGCATGAACGGTGATGGGCAAGGTGAAGGTCGCCTCCAGTAGTTCGAGGGTCACTTCCTCCTTTGTCTTGTCAACTCTGGTAATCTTAGCCCTCATTCCCTTAAAGGGTCCGCCGATGACTTCAACGACATCATTCTCGTCGAGCTCTTCTATCACTGGTTTTACTACTAGATACCTTTCGACTTCCGAGAACGTGACCATTCCGGGAACCCGGGATCTAACGTGTTTTATTCCAGCGATGGCTTTTTCTACGAAATGGGGACCATCGGCCTCGACGAAAATGTAGCCCTTGAGCGTTTCTGGCACAAGAATAGCTTTTATGGGCAGGTTGCCCATCTCAGCCTTTGCCCCGATAAGGTTCGCCACGCTTTTCTCTTGTCCAGCCGTAGTTCGAACTGCGAAAATCGCTGTGGGAATTCTTTCTTCTGCTCCCATGGTCAGCCCCCGGCTGTTGGAGCACTGCCCTGCAATGCAAAGGATATCAGTTTGATGATGAAGCCGACGCCCCCGATTGCAAGGGTACCGAGGAAACATACCTTTATCGAGAGCCACAATTCGCTTCTTCCTGGTTTCGTGGCAAGCCTCAGCAATCTCGAAGCTGATTTAAGAAATGACATTAAACCCAAGGTTGTTCGCACTCTCAAGAATGATTTCTAATATAAAAAGGATTTCGAAGTGAATGGACTTCTTCCACAAGGCCTTCAGATTTTTTCTACGGGGACCCCAATTCTGTCCAATGCCGCGATCAATTTGCCTCTATCTGCACCTCTAATTCCCTTCCATTCGAGGACCGCCGACGCGACAGGCTCAGCGGTTCTTCTCACACATTGCCTCACCATCTCGACATCTACCTGAGCAATAGCATATTTGGGTATTATGTGCCCGAAGGCCGTCCTAGTAGTTAGGGCGATTTTGGTGAATTTCTTGTTGTAGTGTGGACCGCCAATTCCCAAGACTGCTCGGCATTCTGACTGCCTTGAAACTGCTGCCATTGTAGCGTGGGCTACGACCTCGGCCGCTTTCGGATCTTTCCACTGTTTGGGCGAACTGCCAAGTTCTGTGAACATGGCAGCTACGTCCAATGATGGCCCATGATGAGTGCATTCGTAGGAGACCTCATAGTCCAACTGCATCGCTTCGTTAAGGCGTTGCATTTCCGTCAATGCCTCTCTCATTGCGCATGGGGCAGCTACGGACACCTTTCTTGGGATGCCCCCGAGTGTAGCTTCGGTGGTCAGGTTGCCGGGGACGTGAACTGAGAGGGTAGGTTTTTCGCTTGTGCTGCTGTGTCGGGAGATGAAGACCAGAAGTTTAGGCGTGAAGAAATTCGTAATGGTCTGTGTGTCGGTTATGTCTTCGTTGACTGAAACAAGTCTGACCTCCTGTTCTCCGAGCCTTTTGGAATAAACGGGATTTCCTCGGAAAACTTGTGAAACCTTTGTGAATCCGTAGTGATCTATGACCTTCTTAGCGATGTTCGTGCTCGCTATGTCTTCAGTTGAAGATACAACAAGGATCATACGGAGTCTTCCAGCAATGGATTGAAGATGAGCGCATAGAATTAGAGCGGACCTTCTTAATGTGTCTTGATGGTGTTCTCTGGTAATCGGGATGCTCGGGAGGGTGAAGAATCATGATCTCCACAAGACTTATATCCGAACGGAAGTCAAGCGGATGGAGCAAGGCTGATGGATATACATGCACTTATTGACCCTCAAAGATTGGACGCCAAAACAGATCGGCAACGTGATTGACAAATCAATCGAGATCAAAAACGATCCTCAGGCTTACAGAACCGTCCTCGAAGATCTGTCCCTGGCAATGATTTTTCAGAAGACCTCAACCAGAACGAGGACTTCCTTCGAAGTAGCCATGACCCAGTTGGGAGGACATGCACTCTACATGGACTGGAGATCGACTAACCTCGTCTTGGCGGATATTCGGGACGAGACAAAATACCTCTCACGCAATGTCCAAGGAATCATGGCGCGTCTTCTGAAGAATGCCGATCTCAAGGCAATGGCTGAATCGTCGAAGGTGCCGGTGATCAACGGATGCGACGAAAAGTACCACCCGTGCCAAGCCATTTCCGATCTGATGACCATCAAAGAGAAGAAGGGATCCTTGGCGGGGTTGAAGCTCGTCTACATCGGAATCCATAATAACGTCTGCAACTCCCTGATCGAAGGCTGTACTAAGGTGGGAATGGAGATCGCCGTAGTAACTCCAATAGTAAATGAAGCCGCCATTGACAAGGAGTTAATTGAAAGGGCTAAGCAGACTGGCTTGTATTCCACCACGATGGATGCTAGAGGAGTCGTTGGAAATGCCGATTTTGTATACACGGATACTTGGGTTGACATGGAATTCTTCCTCGATCCGAAGTTTGAAAAGGAAAAGGAGAAGAGGATACGGGTGATGAAGCCTTACCAGATCAACAGCGAGCTATTGGGGGGCAGTAGTGCTCTCATAATGCATGATATGCCTATTCATCGGGGCTACGAAATTAGCAGCGACGCTGTTGAGAGCCCCAATTCAATGATTTATGAACAAAGCGCAAACAGACTCTACTCTGCGAAGGGAATTCTTCTGCATCTTTTGAGTAGAACCTGAAGTTTCGGCCTATTTCAGAATCATTCGCGTAAACTGTTCCGCTTGGAACTCTTCCAGATCCTCATATCTTTGACCTGTCCCAACGAATACTACGGGCTTGCCAGTTGCATAGGTTACGCTGAGGGCTGTTCCCCCTTTTACGTCAGCATCCACTTTTGTCAGAACGGTGCCATCGATACCAACCGTCTTGTGGAACTCCTCAGCTTGCATGACGGCGTCATTTCCAGTGAGCGCATCAACCGTGAGAAGCGTCAAGTCCGGATTAATGATTCGCTTGATCTTTGCTAGCTCATTCATGAGATTTCTGTCTGTCTGGATGCGCCCTGCAGTGTCAATGAGCACCACATTTGTCCCCCGCGCCTTTGCATGACTCACGGCATCGTAGGCAACAGCCGCCGGGTCGGCACCATATTTGTGTTTGATCATGCGGATGCCAAGGCGTTTCGCGTGTTCTTCTAGTTGTTCGATCGAACCAGCACGATAGGTGTCACTGCAAGCCAAGACGACTGAGTAGCCCTTCTTATTCAGCATCCTAGCGATTTTCGCTATGCTGGTGGTCTTGCCTGTACCGTTTATCCCGACGAAAAGGATTGTGCAAGGCTCGTTCGTTTCTTTTCTCCTTTCGACAACTTCCAATAGGCTGACTTCTTCTTTCGTGCTAAGAACGCCGAGTAAGACTTCTTCCAGATTTTCCTTCACTACTTCCTTTCTGTCCTCGAGTCTTCGTACCTGCAGCCCTTCGAGTCGCTTTTCCATCTCTTCACAAACACGATCAGCGACGGGGAAGGCAACGTCATTTTCGATCAGGTTCAGTTTAAACTGTTCTAGAATAGGATGAAGCTGTTGGGTCGTCAGCTCCGTGGTTACGACTTTGCTTACGAGTCCGCTAAGGCCCTTCCTTAGTTTCTCGAACATCTTTGGAGGCCCCTCTTTCCCTTAACTTGGCCGTCACTTCTTCAAGCTTGGTTCGACCATCTTGTATTTTTGCTAGTACTTGATTGAATTGCTGACCAAGGGATGTTCGGGTCTGTTCCAAATCGCTTATCCGACTTTCCAGACTTTCTTTGGCTTCGCGAATGGGTTTCTCGACGGCAACGTTCGCCCCAATGCCCACGATCATCTTCTCAGCACTCTCAAGCTTGGCCTTCACGAACGACCCGCCACCAACTGGGACGAAGAGAGGTGCATCTTTTTTCTCCTTTTCGACGCCTTCCATGGTTGTTTTGGCTACTCTGAATTCCGCTAGGGCTGCGCCTATGAGATTCATTCTCGATTGCAGGGTTTCGGCCGTGCCTTCTAAGATTCGGAGCTCGACGACTAGTCGACGGAAGGTTTCCTCTTCACTGGACACCCTATTCTTCTCCCAATGTGAGTCTTCGTATAATCGTGTCCTTGATGTCTTGTGGATTAACCTCCGCCACATCCACAATCTTGATCTGAAAGCGTTTGGCCCTGTGTCGGCTCCCCAACTGCTTGTAAACCTCTTCCACTGCATGCTCAGGCTTCAAGGCACGAACCTCTTTGCGAAAACTCGTTTGGTAGTTCGGTTTATTGATCTCCCCTGAAACCCTGAACACCTTAACCTTATTGGATGCAGGACTAGCCACCGAAATCACCATGTCACTTCAGCTTTCTGACTGGTAGCCAGTCGCCATATAAATACTTAAAGGAACGCTTCAAGCACTTGCATATAACCTCGTTTATATCCGGAAACATGTAAGAGAAAAAACCCCCGATGTGACAACGGAGCGAAAACCCATGAGACCGGACACTATACTGGTCCTTGATTTCGGTGGTCAATACGCCCACCTAATTGCCAGAAGGATTAGGGAAAACAAAGTGTACTCGGAGATAGTGCCCCACACCATAACACCCAGACACATCGAAACACTCGAAGAGAAGTTTGAGGTCAAGGGGCTAATCTTGTCTGGAGGTCCATCAAGCGTCCACTATAAAAATGCCCTAAAACTCCACCCGCAGATTCTGGATTCTAACATGCCAATCCTTGGATTATGCTATGGACACCAACTCATAGCATATGTTTCTGACGGGATCGTGAAGGCTGCCAAGAAGAAGGAATATGGAGTGACCTACGCAACAATTGACAAGCCGATAGGCGTGTTGAAAAATCTGGGCGCGAAGGAAGAAGTTTGGATGAGTCACGGAGACACCGTCTATTCGTTGCCAAAGACCTTTGAAATCCTTGCGCACACTGAAAACTCGCCAGTAGCCGCTTTCAAACATCGAGAAAAGCCAATATTCGGCTTGCAGTGGCACCCGGAAGTTATCCACACGACAAATGGAATGACGATGCTCAAAAATTTCATCTTTGAGGTCTGCAAATGCGAAGCGAACTGGAAGATCGAAGACGTCATAGAAAAGGCAGTTCAGGATGTGAAGGCAAAAGTTGGCGATGGACACGCCATCGTAGCCCTAAGTGGAGGCATTGACTCAGCAACAGTCACGGTGTTAGCCGCCAAGGCCCTAGGCAACAACTTGACTGCGGTCTTTGTCGATCATGGGTTCATGCGGGAGGGAGA
>CAYFZQ010000024.1:0-20639 GCA_964347825.1 uncultured Candidatus Bathyarchaeia archaeon
GCTTCTTGCACCAAATCTCTCCAACTGGCCATTCTCTTGCCAGCCTTCGCCGCTCCTCCACCGACAATCGCAACCTTTCTCATTCAGTTCACCTCGTTATCAACAGCGTGGTTTCACTGGTTTGCCCTTGTTCTTGAAGGTGAAGACTTTCACTTTCCCTTGTACTTCGGTTTTCTTTTCTCCAGAAACGCAGCGACGCCCTCGTTGAAGTCCTCCGTGGAGACAATGACTCCAAAAGCCTCTGCTTCCTGCAGCAGTCCCTTGGTCAAGTCCATTTCGATGCTGTTGTTGATCAATTGCTTGGTCATCTGGAGGCCTACAGGTGGCTTTGTCATGAGTTCATTGGCGAGATCCGTGACAGCGGATTTCAGTTTGTCAGGGGGCACAACGGCACTCAGTAAACCCAGTTGTTTGGCAGTCTTTGCGTCAATCATCTTGCCTGTGAAGATCAGTTCTTTAGCTATTCCTCTACCTACAAGTCGGGGAAGCCGTTGGGTTCCGCCCCAGCCTGGAATCAATCCTACGTTTAGCTCCGTTTGTCCCAGTTTGGCATTTTCGGAGGCGATTCTGAGATCGCAGGACATGGCTAGCTCGAGGCCGCCTCCTAGCGCATAGCCATTTATGGCCGCTATTACGGGCTTTCTGAGTTCTTCTATTTTCTTCGTTAGCCTTTGCCCGAATACGGTGAAATTCATCGCTTCTACTGCGTGCATACCCCTTGCCGCATTAAGGTCAAGGCCAGCGCAGAATGCGCGGTCTCCAGCTCCTGTGACGACGACCACTTTTACCTCTTCGTCTTGCTCGGCGTCATCCAGCCTCGCTGAGATTTCTTGGATAGCTTGTTTGTTCAGGGCATTTACTTTGGGACGATTGATGGTTATGGTCGCTATTCCTTCGCGTTTTTCGTATAGTGTGTTCTCAAATTCCATTTCAATTCCTCCTTTCGAACGGCTCTATTTCTTTTCCCAGTCGTAGAAGCCCTTGCCCGTTTTTCTCCCAAGCAGCCCTGCGCGCGTCATCTGTCTCAAGAGTGGGCAGGATTTGTATTTTGAGGCGATTTCTCTTTCCAAGACTTCTGTTATGGATAACGTTGTGTCTAAGCCGAGATAATCCATGAGTTTTAGAGGACCCATCGGCCAGTTCAGGCCAAGGGTTATGGCTTTGTCGATGTCATCTCTGTCTGCGATGCCCTCCCAGAGGAGGTAGAGGGCTTCGTTTAACGCGGGAACAAGGATTCTGTTGACGATGAAGCCGGCGGAGTCTTTCTTGACGATCACCGTCTCTTTTCCCATTTTCTTAGAGAAGGCGGCTATGTCTGCGACGGTCTCATCTGATGTTTGGGCTCCGCGGATGATCTCTACTAAGCGCATCAGTTGTGGCGGGTTGAAGAAATGCATGCCACAGAATCTTTCAGGTTTTTGTGTTGCTGATGCCAGATCGGTGATGCTGATCGAGGATGTGTTGGAGGCTATCAGGGCGTCCTTTCTGACAAGTTTGTCTGCTTCTTGGAGGACGCTCTTCTTTATTTGGACGATTTCAGGAACGGCTTCGATTACGAGATCGGCGTCTGCTACGGCTTCTTTCATATCTAGTGTGGGGTGGATTCTGTCCAAGGTCTGCGACATCTCTGCCTCTGAGATCGTTCCTTTTTTCGCGAATCTTTGAAGGCTCCCCTTTATCATTTGCATCCCGTTGTCGAGAAACTCTTGTTTTATATCCCTTAGATTTACTTCGCACTTGGCAACTTGTGCCGCAACTTGAGCAATTCCGTGACCCATCAACCCAGCCCCGAGAACCGCGATTTTCCTTATCTCCTTCAACATTTGCACCTCTTTGCTCTGATTAGACAGGGGAGGGAATATATAATTTCTGAGGACGCTCCCAAAGCGAAGCCGATCGAATGTTGGGCTGTTAGGAAGTAAACGTTTTAAAAACTGGACCATACTTCTGGTGAACAGTGATCAGGTCGGAGGAAGAGCGCATGGTCTGGTTGAACATGGGGCAGATCTTGGAGACGCATACAAGGAAGTCTCCAAACAAAATCGCGCTGAAAGATTGGCGTGGGACGCAGCTGACTTATCAGGAATTAGAGTCGCGAACGAACGCGTTGGCAAACGGGTTGCTGCATCTAGGTCTGCACAAGGGCGACCGAGTTGCGGTCTTGCTCCACAACTGCGCCGAATTCGTGGAGATCTATTGCGCCTTCGCGAAGATCGGCTTAGTAGCGGTTCCACTCAACTGGCGGTATATTGGCAGAGAGATCGAGTACGTAGTTAACAATTCTGACGCGAAAGCAATCATAGCCGGCGAAGAGTTCGTTGACGTTGTGGATCCGATTCGCTCCAACCTACAGGAGCTTAAGCCTCAACGCTACATCGTCATCGGGAATGCGACTCCAGAAGGGTACGTCAACTATGAGGCCCTTCTCGCTAGCGGCTCACGTAGCAAACCCGATCTGCAGGTTGCCTCCGCGGATACGTGGACTCAAATATACACTTCTGGAACTACTGGGATACCGAAAGGGGTGGTTAGATCCCACGAGTCCTACATCGCGTTCTACCTAATCAACGCTGTGGAGTTTGGCTTTTCTGAGAAGGATTACGGGATGATCGTCATGCCGTTGTATCACGTGAACTCAACCTTCTACGGTCCCTTGTTCCTGTACCTCGGGGCGTCTCTATACGTTGGGCGGGACAAAGGATTTGACCCCGTCGAACTCTTGCGCGTGATCAGTGAGGAGAAGGTGACTTTCACTTCGCTGATACCGACGCACTATAATCTAATACTGAATGTTCCCGAGGAGGAGCGGAAGAAGTACGAAGTGAACTCCTTACAGAAGCTTCTGTGTTCCTCTGCGCCCGTGAGAAGTCACATCAAGAAGGGAATTCTCGCATGTTTTCCAAATGTCGAGTTGTATGAAGCCTACGGATCCACGGAAGCAGGACTTGTCACCATCCTCAAACCTGAGGACCAACTGAAGAAGCTGGGGTCCATGGGGCGGGAGTGTCTCGGGACTGACGTGATCAAGCTTCTTAATGAGGGTGGTAAGGAGGTGCCTGTGGGCGAAGTGGGTGAATTGTATTCCTGCGGTCCCATGATGTTTGATGAATACTACAAGCTGCCTGAGAAGACCAAGAAATCCTTCAAGGGGAAGCTCTTCACAGCCAGAGATATGGTGAAACGAGACGAAGAGGGGTACTACTACATCGTGGACAGGAAGGACAACATGATCATCACTGGTGGGGAGCATGTCTATCCCTCGGAGGTCGAAGAGATCATCTCTAGGCACCCCAAAGTCTTCGACGTTGCTGTGATCGGGGTGCTGGATGACAAGTGGGGCGAGGCAGTGAAAGCCGTCGTGGTTTTGAAGGAAGGTGAGACCGCGACGGAAGACGAGATTATCGAATGGTGTAGAAGAAAGATGGCTGGATTTAAGAAGCCCAAGTCTGTCGATTTCATCGCTGACACTGAAATGCCAAGGACCACCACCGGGAAAATTCTACACAGAAAACTGCGAGAGCGATATGCTCAATAACGAGGCTACCGCTTAATGTTAGGCGAATTGGATTTTCCGCTCGTTATCCATGTGGTCTGCAACGGTGGAAGGTATTGTGGCCGTCACTACCTATGGCAAGGGATTTGCCGAAGTCTATGACCAGGCAGGGTTTTCCGCGTTCAGCGAACGAATTATGCCTTATATCGATCAGAATCTGGAACGCCTCGACTTTGGACCCCGAAGTGTCTTGGATCTTGCTTGCGGTACGGGGACCGCAGCTGTTCTCCTCGCTAGAAAGGGATGGAAAGTCTATGGGGTTGACGGATCCCCGCATATGCTGGAAGTAGCTAAGAATAAAGTGTCAAAGGCGAGAGTTCCCGTCGAATTCATCTTCTCCGACATGAGGACGTTCTCTCTTCCGGAAAAAGTGGATCTTGCGTTGTCATTATTTGATTCGCTGAATTACATCACTAATCCAAAAGAAATCGTTCACGTGTTCGCCAGAGTGAAAGCGAACTTGAATGAGAATGGCGTTTTCATGTTTGACCTGAACACTCCATACTTCCTAAAATATCGATGGGACAACAGCTTTCGAGTGTTTTGGGCCACCGACGATATTTTTGTGGTAGAGAGCAACCTTCATGATCCCAAGAAAAAGACGACGACCAAGAGGTTCAACTTCTTTGTGAGAAGAAGACAGGAGATCTTTGAGAGAATCGTTGAAGAGCACGCACAGCGGGGCTACACAGTGAACGAAATACGGAAGGCATTAGTAGACGCTGGACTTGTCCCTGTCGATATCTATGATTGTTTCTCCTTCAACGAACCTAGGCCCAAGACAACAAGAATTTTCTGCATCAGCAAGAATACGAAATGAATGATCCTGCTGCGGAAGGTTCGGAGGACCTTCCAGTTGACATGTCATTTTCTTCTTTCTACTGCGATGGTGCATCTGGCAGCCAAAGCGGCTATTGCCCCCAAGGCTGCAAGCCAAGGCGCCAACACGACCCCGATTGCTCCAACCGTAACAGGCATGTCCAGAAGAGTCTTGCCCTTTTCATCTCTTATGACAATCCTCGTAACGTTTCCTTCACGGATCAACTCCTTGACTTTGCTGACAAGATCATCGGCAGAGACTGAAAACTCCTCTGTGATCACCTTGCCCACTCGAGTCCCACAGCTAGGACAGAACCGTGCCCCGTCGGGCAGTCCGGCTCCACATCTCTCGCAGTTCGCCACTTTTCATCCTCCACTTCTTAATTCATCGACGAATTCTTATATCTCCGGTCTTCGTTTCCCCGTAGTCTTTCCCTCGCAACGCCGACGTGTCTGAGCCACTATACACGCTCGGTCCCCATCTTCTACAGTGGAGAAATCCCTATTATGCGTTTAGCCAAGCATCTCCAAAAAGCCCTCGAGCTTGGTTCTAACCTGGTTCTTGTCGCAGGTTCTCCAATCAGACGAATCAACATCGATTATCAGGCTTGGCACACCCAGTTCCTTTTTAATGACATCCTTCACAATGGTCATGCCTATCGACATCATTCTGCAACCCCAGTTCGTCGGGATGATTATTCCGTCGGCTCCGAACTCCTTCGCGAGGTTGCGCATAAGATCGAGTCTCCTCTCGATGACGCAGTTCGCAAAGTTCGGAAGATATTTCCTCGCCAGACTTTCAAAAGGGTTGGAAGGATCTAGGGCTCCTGCCCAAACATGAGAAAACGTCTCAGCTACCACGATTGCACCCAGACTGTTCAGGTAATCAAAAAACTGCAGGTCAAACCACATGGGAAGGTTGTCCCATATGAGCCTATGCTTCTCATTCTCAATTCTTCCAAACCTCGTCTTAGCGCGTTGCCCAACTTCCTGAGCCAGCCGCTCATAGAAGTCGACGGCTACACGTGTGCCGGGAATGCAGAGCATGAAGAAAACGGCTGAAAAGGCATCTCGCGCCCCCATCGGGGTAGGAGTGATCTTTCTGTAATTCTGGATCTTCATCCAAAGGTTGCTGGTTTGGTCTGACAGCGTTATGGTCTTCTGCAGCCTGCCCGGGTCCAGCTTGTTGTCGGCCTGCTCTTCTAGAAACGACACCAGTTCTTCCAATTGATTTACATAATGTTCGACACAATGGCGTTCGACGTTTGCCGAATCAGCCCCTGTCACACCATAGGGCACATCCAGAAGAAACAACGGGCTCTTTAAGCGTCGACTCGCAACTTGAAACCACTTGAGATGGGTGTCACATGCCCCCGTTGATGCCACTAGAAAATCTGGCTTCGGCATCCCTCCTTCCGGCAACTCCTTCGCTTCAAAGAGTGAGCCAAGGACGCATCTGGCATAGGAGCACAAGTCTCTGGAAAAGCCTTCTCTCTCAGCCGCCTCACAAAGTCTAACAGAAACCTGCTTGGCAGCGCACACCGAAGCATAATTCTCTGGCCATATGGGAGTCACGTCCATGGCTAAGAGCATTTCAACTGGAAATGTGGAAGCAACCCACGCTACAGGTTTTCCTTCAGCCCTAGCTCGGTGAGCGTCGTCATAATACTGCCTTATGTAGTTTCTGTAGAACCCTTTAAGGGTTTGCAGTCTCCGGTCCGGATGCGCCTCAACCATCATTACTTCACTCCACCAATCATCTCCAAGAAGGCCTCGATCCGAGTTCGCAATTGAGCTATTCCACCAAGCGAGTGTTCCCACTCAAGGTACAAGACTGGCAAACCCAACGCCTCTAGTGTTTCCAACAAGAGTGGCGCGTCAAACAAGTGGGGATCGCAAAACTTCAGTACAAAGATTATCGCACCCTCCACATCGTATCTCTTCACCATCTCCTTGACATATTGAAACCGCTCCTCGTGGTGATACATGAAAGGACCGGGAATCATGTCCAGATAGCGCTTCGAGATCGCCCGCATCGGGTCGGTGTTGGGACCAACTAGATTCCAGAAGTATCTTGTTCCAGTGCTTAGGTCGTCAGCGACTACGTTTCCACCAAGATCCTCCACGAGTCTTATCAACTCGGCGTTGTCCATCTCACTTCCGGAGACCAGAAGCCGTGCACCTTCTCTTGGAGGGTCTGGGCGACCAGCGACTTCTTTGACAAGTTGACGCAGCAGCTTGGTGTGTTCGGTTTTGGGGGCTACTAGGCTTGATAGGACAATCTCTAATGCTTCAGCTCCTGAAATCAAGGGAGGGGCTTCTCGCTTCAAATCATAGGCCTTCTTCAGTAAAGCTCTATTCTCATTGTAGATTTCGCTGGCTTTTCTCAGGGAAGCATCTGAGATCTGGCACTTGAGGGCTTCTTCTAATGAAGCTCTGAATCTTTGGAGTTCCTCGTAGAAGAAATTGTGAGCGGTTGCAGTGTTGGTGTGGGGCGTGTTGATGAGGTGAAAATAGGGAATATTGGTGTGGTATCTCCACAGGTCGTACATCTTACCACTGTTGTCACAGCAATTGGACACAACGTAACCATCGAGGTACTCGTAGTCGCTCCTTAACGCCGCGTCGAGGCAGCTCCGGGCGAAGGAACAGACGTTGCGTGGCAACAAGGCGTCCGCCAAAGATGTACTGCCTAAGTCTCCCAGAACCATGACAGGTAGAGCTTCGGCAGCGTAGACAATCTCCTCAGGGGTATAGGTGCAGCTCCATCCAACTACGTGTTTGTGCTTGCTTTTCCACTGTTTTGCTATAGTGTGTCTTGACGCGAGCAAGTTTCTGAAGGGTTCTATGACGTTCAAGTTGAAGCATCCGTTTGAGATGAGTTTTGAGCAGAGTCTGTGGAAAGAAAGAGAAGGCTTGATCCTTCATTTTTAGCTTTCGTTACGAGTTCTCTTCTCGCTGGGTGATGTACTACGCGTGGTAGTTTTCTTTGCTTTCAATAACCGCAGAACGCAATTGAGGAACTGCTGAAGGGAGGGTGTGACTAGGAACCCAGATACTTGTTCTCCAGGGCTTTCAGTAAGCCTGTGAAAGTGGAGTTGACCGGTGTTGGAATTTCGTATTCTGCTCCATAGCGGGCTATTGCCCCGCTCATGAAATCGACTTCAGTCGGTCTTTTGTTTTCCACATCGATGAGCATGGATGGTTTGTGAGCTCCTCCTTTCTCAAGATAGGACGTGAACTCAGCGAGCGCTTCATCGCCAAAGTCGTATCCATCTGCTTCTGCCACTTCTAGGCCTTCGTCCAGTATCTTTACTGCAAGATTGCGTGTGGGTCTGAACTCCATGGCCTCCTTCATTGTCTGTCCAGTTACTGCGCATATTGAACAGAGCGCAGAGTTCATGATCGTCTTCTTCCAGACGTGTTCCTTTATGGCGCCAGTTTCCTCGGTCTGCAACCCGGCATTTGTCATGACGCGTGCTATGTATTGTGTTGTCTCGTCAGTTGTGTATTGCCCATTTCTAAGGGCTCCAATGTAGTTGGGGGGTTGAAACCAGTTCATTCTGACATTGTGGTGGCTTATTCTGTTTCCTGCGTAGTTGATGACTACGCGGTAGGTCGTGTCGATTTCGAGGGTCTTGGTAATGAGTTGTTCGTTGCCGAGTCCGTTCTGGTAGCTGACGATTTTCATCTCAGGTGTGTATATCTGCTTGAGTCGTGGGAGTACGTTTTTCAGGATGCAGGCTTTTGTGGCTATGAAGACTATGTTCGGCCTGTACTCCGCTAGTTCCGCAATGGATCTGGCGGTCTTGTGTATGGTAGTAGTTAGCTCCGTGATTCCAGATACGTTCAAGCCTTGCTTTCGAATTTCCAGCAAAAGATCTTCAACGATGTCTTCAGCGACAACGTTTTCTCCACTTCTGGCTAGATGAGCTGCTAGGATAGAGCCTACGGGCCCCATGCCGATTATTCCAATCGTTGGTCTTTTCTCTTTCATGTTCTTCTTCTGGGCTCCTTCTACTGGTTGCCCCGACAGCACTAGTTTAGAATGATCCCATGCCGATTTATTTCTAACGCCTTGGCATCTAAGACACAACGTTGTGGAATGCCCAAGTTCCTCCGTATTTCCGCCGAACACATTTATACAAAGAGCAAAACTAACAATGCAAAGGTGGATCATAGAAAAAGGTGAAAGATCATTGGGAAAGTTACTCTGGCAACCTTCTGAAGAGCGTACAAGCCAGGCCAACATGACGCGGTTCATCGACTTTGTCAATGAAAAATACGGTGCTGAGACTGACTCGTATGCGCAACTCTACAACTGGTCGACAGAAAACATACCAGATTTCTGGGCAGCGATGTGGGAGTATGGAACAATTAGGGCTTCCGCTGATTACGACAAAGTGGTTGATGACCTGAGCAAATTCCCGGGAGCAAAGTGGTTCATCGGCGCACGATTGAACTTCGCCGAGAACCTTCTGAGGTATAGAGACGACCGCCCAGCCTTCATTTTCAAAGGAGAGACTCAGAAGGCCGTTCGGATGACCTATGCAGAAGCCTATGACTCTGTAGCACGTTTGGCCAAATCGCTACGCGACGTCGGGGTTGTCGCCGGAGACCGCGTGTGCGCCTACATGCCCAACCTGATCGAGACAGCAATTGCGATGCTCGCCGCCACCAGCATCGGCGCTACGTGGGCTTCTTGCGGAGCTGAGCTGGGCACACAAGCGGCATTGGATCGTCTCGGCCAAGTTGAGCCGAAGGTCCTATTCACCGCAGATGGATACTACTACAAAGGCAAGATCTTTGATGTTCTAGCCAAAGCTCGAGAAGTTGCTAGGGGGATCCCTTCGGTAGAGAAAGTTGTCGTAGCCTCATACACTGGCACAGAACTTGATATCAACAATATCCCTAACGCCGTACACTATGATCAATTCCTCGCTTCAAAAGGACATCTGAAAATCCGTTTTGAACAATTGCCCTTCGCCCATCCTGCGTACATCATGTTCTCCTCGGGAACAACCGGCAAGCCAAAGTGCATGGTGCAGGGCGCTGGCGGCGTCCTCATCAACCATTTGAAGGAGTTGATGCTCCACACAGACCTGAAACGCGACGACACGATCATGTATATAACCAGTTGCAGTTGGATGATGTGGAATTGGCTCCTAAGCTCCTTGGTCATCGGAGCCACCATCGTGTTGTATGACGGCAATCCGAACTACCCCAGTTCAGGGGCCATGTGGAATCTAATTCAAAACGAAAAGATAACCATCTTTGGTTGCAGCGCAGCATACATAAACTACCTTCAACGTGTAGGGTTCAAGCCTGGGCAGGGCTACGACCTGTCATCGTTGCGGGAAATCTCCCAGACTGGTTCAACCCTTTCAGCGGAAGGATTCGAGTACGTCTACCAGGAAATTAAGGACGACGTGCACTTCAACTCCATCTCAGGTGGCACCGACATCAACGGCTGTTTTGCCGCAGGAAGCCCAACCCTGCCAGTGTACGCTGGTGAATTGCAGGCTCCGGCTCTGGCAATGAAACTCAAGGCATACAATACGCAGGGAGATCCGGTAGTTGATCAACGAGGAGAACTGGTCTGCGAGGCGCCGTCTCCGTCCATGCCACTCTGTTTCTGGAACGATCCGGATAACGAGAGATACAAAGAAGCCTATTTCAATTATTATCCCGAAAAGAACGTGTGGAGACACGGCGATTATATAGTAATTCATAGCGACACCGGCGGCGTAACTTTCCTTGGGCGTTCAGATGCCGTCCTGAAGCCTTCCGGCGTCCGCATCGGTACCGCGGAAATCTACAATGTTGTCGAGAAACTAGAGGAGATTGCTGACAGCTTGGCCGTGGGGCAGAAGTGGAAGGGCGATCAACGAATCATTCTCTTTGTCAAACTTGCTCAGGGGCATGAGCTGACAGAGGCTTTGAAGAGCAAGATCAGAAAGTGCCTGCGCCAAAAGGCGTCTCCACGGCATGTTCCGGCCATAATCATGGCAACGCCTGATGTTCCTTACACCTTCAACATGAAGAAAGTTGAGATTGCGGTTACGAACATAATTCATGGCAGGCCTGTTCTGAATAGGGATGCTTTGACTAACCCCGAATCGCTGGAT
The DNA here is from genome assembly GCA_964347825.1 of uncultured Candidatus Bathyarchaeia archaeon. Taxonomy (GTDB): domain Archaea; phylum Thermoproteota; class Bathyarchaeia; order Bathyarchaeales; family Bathyarchaeaceae; genus CAYFZQ01. The sequence continues at coordinate 10,501 of CAYFZQ010000024.1, forward strand.
TATTTTGAAAAGGTGCTTCCTGAACTTCAGGCTGATGTTACCTAGCGTGTAACATATTATGCAAGGGTGCGTCGGATAGACGAGCCCGCCTGACGAAATGAGCTATTGTTCGTTAGCTTTCAATACGGCGTTTAATAGATTTCGGTACATGCGCATGTCTGAGACGTTGACGATGGGAATCTGCATCCCTTTCTCCACCTCGAAAACGCGGGTGTATTTTGGGTAGCGGGCATAGCAGACTTGGCTGATCGGAAACTCCTTTTTCTTGAGTTCTTGCTCAAAGGATTTATCATATACTTCAACGCAAAGCACGTACCCATCAATCCAGAAGAGTCGGTGCAAATCGTACGTCATGGCGCACCACGCAAGATTTTCAAGAGATCGTTTGTCCACCCCCAGGACGACGATTTTTCTTGTCGGGGTGACTTTCACCTCCAATTCAGCTCACTCCTTGAAGGGTGTATGCAAGACCTGCTTCACCCTTTTCGTGATTTTCGGTCCCAAGCCGTGGACTTCTTTTGCCCAGCCGTCCACATTGATCAAGGCGTTCAATGGGCTTGCGTAGGAGTCAAGGATAGCTGTTGCCTTTTCCCGGCCGACATTTGGAAGGCTTGCCATGAAGAATAGTTGGGCGTCCGCGAGGGTGTCAAGCTTTTTGACCGGATGCACCGTTGGCACACGCTTTTCGATGATCTGCTCTTGTCGGGCCGCCGTGTACAAGAAATCCACGGTCTCCTTGTAGTTTGTCGTGTGGATCATCAAAATCCCCTGTTTTGCCAAGGCGAACATGGCGCCCCAAACAGAGGAAGGTCGAATCTTGCTGAACCTGTAAATAATCGGTAGATACCCCTCGATAAGGACGAAGGGTTTCGTATACGCATCTTTGAGTTTGAAGAGTTGGTCAAATAGATATCTACGTGTAAGGGTGTATACGAAGTCTTGGACGGTCTTTCTTTCAATGGCACAGAGGTCCGATATTATGTAGTCGCCCTTCTCCAGGGCTTGTATCGAGACTTCGGCTCCGAGCTCTTTTAATCTCGTGACGATTTTTGAGGCGGAGCTCGCTTCGCGGCTATCTACAATGATAGTCGGCTGTTCTTTGGCGTTCTCTTTAACGTAGGGTATCAGCGTCTCGGTTCCAGACATAATCGATTTCTCCTAGTCTCCAGAGAAAGCTGAGTGCTTCAAGAGTCAGAATAGCTCTGCAAAAGTCTTTAAGGATTTTCCGTTATGGTTTGTTGGAGACCGACTGGGATTGGTTTTCGAGTTTCTGGTAGACGTGGCACCTTTTGTTTTGATCTTGGGAGGTCTCATTGCGGCGTCGTGGCTTTTCGGAAAGCTTGGAAGCGTGCTTTTCAATGGCTGGGAAGTCGTCACTTGGTTGCCTAAGGCTTTAACCTATCTTGGATTTTTCGTAGGAATTGTGCTGTTGGCTACGGCGGCGGTTGGCTGGTCACAGCAGGTTGATTGGGATCTTGGTACGAAGTATCTCCTAGTTGTGATTGGTCTCGCTTTGTTTTTGAAGCCGATTAAGAACTTTCCTATTGCCGCGTTGATTGGGTTGACGGTGGGGTGTGCATGTGCTGCCTATGTTGTTCTGTTTGTCCCACTTCCAGAAACCGTCTTAGGGGTCTCGGTGCGATGGGTTTATCTCATCGTCTTTCTTGTCCCGGCCTTGATCACGTATCTGCTCTTCAAATTCATCGAAGACGCGTTACGGCTTATACGAATTGTCTTGACCTTTGAACCCGTGGCTATCGTCTTAGGTCTAGTGTGCATAGCTAATGGGCTGCTTATGCTGTTTGGAACAAGCCTGTTCGCGATATTGTTCCCTAGCTGAACTCTCTAAGATGTAGATATGACGTGATGCTGGAATGCTAAGCGGAGTGTCTATCCCTTCTGGGTGATCTCCTTGATAACTCCAGCAGCAACGGTTGTTCCCATGTCGCGAATTGCGAACCTGCCGAGCTCTGGGAAGTCGGAGTAGGCTTCAACAGCGATCGGGTGTAGCGGCGCAAAGCGAACCAACGCCCCGTCGCCGGTCTTCAGGAAATCTGGTTTCTCCTCAACAGTCTGTCCCGTCCGAGGGTCAATCTTCTTGATGAGCTCTGCGAAAGTACATCCAATCTGGCCGGTGTGTGCGTGTAGCACTGGAGTGTAACCGGCAGCAATGGCTGTGGGGTGATAAATGACGATTACTTGTCCGATGAACTCTTTTGCAACGGTGGGGGGGTTGTTCGTGTGGCCACCCACATCTCCTCTTCGGATGTCTTTCTTGGCAATCCCTCGGATATTGAATCCGATGTTATCACCTGGTGTCGCCTTAGGAATCTTGACGTGATGAGTCTCAATGGATTTAACCTCACCTTCGGCGTTTGATGGCATGAAAACCAACGTGTCGCCGACTTTCACGACGCCTGTTTCTACTCTGCCAACTGGAACAGTTCCAACCCCGGTGATGGTATAGACTTCCTGTATTGGGAGTCGCAAGGGCTTGTCCAGCGGTTTCGGGGGGTCTTCAAAGCGATCAAGAGCTTCGTACAGCGTTGGTCCTTTGTACCAAGGCATTTTGTCGCTGGCCTTGAACAGGTTGTCACCTGTCCATCCGGAGGTGGGGACGAAGGGGATTTGGTCTACTTTGTATCCAACCATTTTGAGCATGCGAGAGACTTCGTTCTTGATTTCATTGTATCTTTCTTCATTCCAGTTGACGGAGGCGTCATCCATTTTGTTGATTGCAACAATCATCTGATTTACGCCTAAAGTGAAGGCGAGGAACGCGTGTTCTTTCGTCTGTCCACCTGAGCCGATGCCAGCTTCAAACTCGCCCCTTTTGGCAGAGACAAACAGCACGGCCCCGTCCGCTTGGCTGGCTCCGGTAACCATGTTTTTTACGAAGTCTCTGTGTCCTGGGGCATCTATGACTGTGAAGAAGTATTTCGGCGTCTCGAACTTGAGGTGCGCCAAATCAACCGTCAAGCCGCGTTCTCTCTCTTCTTTGAGCCTGTCGAGGACCCACGCGAACTTGAAGGTCTCTTTACCCATCTTCTTCGCTTCTTCTTCGTACGTTTTAGCAGTCCTTTGGTCGACTGCTCCGGAGAGGTAGAACAGGTGGCCTACCGTAGTGGATTTCCCATGATCTACGTGGCCGATGATGACCAGGTTAAGGTGAGGTTTCTCGGTTTTGCTCATCCTTCTTCCTCCATACTTGTTAACCTATTTCTCCATTTGTCATGGAATTCGTACAACCAACTGTTTGTACCATTAGATAAAGTTTACTGGGGGAGTTAGAACCGAAAGCTCAGCTCTATTCAGATGACACTGCACGAGCAACTATGGGCCAATTGAGATGGTCCAAGGACAAAGCCCAGCGACTAGGAGAGATTTTCCCAAATCAACACGGGTCCAAGAGCTTTCAGGGACCAAGTCCTTCTAGCTGTCTACATCTTGACTCCACAGTCTCATGCAGTCGCTTTCTGAGGGGCTCACCTGATAAGTCCATTGTTCTAATTGAACCAATGCTGTTTGCCAACTCGGGATCTCCCAGCTCTTCTCTAATCCATGATTCGAAGTCCTTTCGAAAAAGGTGGAATCTGATGGAGTTCAGGTCGATGGCGCGGATCTTTTCACAAAAGTCGCTGAGGCTAGTTGCGTCGATACCAAGATAATTATCCATTCCTTTGTAGAAGCGGAAAGCCTTTTCTGAAGATACTGGACTCAGAATTGCCAAGGCGTGTCTTATTTCAGCTTTGTTCACACCGATCTTCTCTTGTCCGCGGTCTGTTATTTCGTAGAACCCTCTCTTGGGCGTTGAAACGTGTGCTGCCTTGACAAGGGCTTGGAGGTGAGTCATAGAGGAGGAAAAGCGTAACCCAGTTTTGGTCGCTATTTCCTTGGGGGTCAACGGTTTGCCTGCCTTCCACAAAGTCATTAGAATCACTTTTTGTGATGTACTATCATCAGTCAACAATCATCACCACTTCAGGTCTACTGCTATTAACAGTATAGCGGATATCGCTTTTCAGTTTTAGCTATTTCTTGTTCTCGTTCCAGAACAGCATTATGTAAGCATAGGCGCAAATCGAGAAAAAAACCAAAAAGGCCTCCATGAAGGCGGTTGCCAGACCTACGAGGGTTAGAATGAATGATACAATGCAGACGAAGAGCAGGTACCACCTGAATCGCGCCTTCTCTTCCACGCTTTGCCTCTCCAAACCAGTTACGCCCGCGAGCCAATGTTCAGCGAGAGGATAGGGCGACGCGTTCCATCTCGTGTCGTTTGGCTACCGAGTGGCTCTTCACATCTTTGTTTGCTGCCAGGATGATTTCCTCCGCTAAACACTCTTCTAAGGATTGCGGGCTGCCTGAGGCCATTTTTCTGGTTCCTTCGGAGAGATGTCTTAGGGCCAGATCAACGCGTCTTTGGGGTGATATGTCCACAGCCATACGATAAGCTACGCCTCCATAACTGATTCGAGTCGTGTCTTCGGCGGGCGCTGAGTTTTCTATGGCTCTTACAAGGACTTGTATGGGATTCTTCGTGGTGCGGAGATAAATGATCTCGAAGGCATTCCTCACGAGGTTGATGACTCTGATCTTTTTCCCCGCGCTCAGCCCGGGACGCATGAGATTGTTTGCCAGTCTCTCGACGATGCTAACGCCGGATTTGCGAAACCTGCTATGTTCGTGTCTTCCCATGCTGTGAGGAACGTAGACCGGCTTGACCGAGATGTAACGCTTGAGTCCGGGATCGGTAACTTCCACGTCTGCAAAACTCCATTTCTCGAAGAGTTTGACTTCTTCACTTTTGCTCAAGCGTTTCACCTTGACAAGACTTTTGGGTTGAGGTGCCGTTATTTAAGGGTTGTTCCTTCTTCTTGAGAAGTCCTTGGCAACGAGCAGGCAATTGTGTGTATGTCGATTTATTGTCGTCCTGCAAACTCTCATATCATAAATGGACCGCGTGATAACAGAGGTTAACGCATAGGCTTTTCTTTCTTGCCTAGGACTAACTCCTTGAGCGAAACTCCGTTGACTGTGATGACCTTCCATCGAACGCCCGGGATGTCGCCCATGCTTCTTCCTCTAGAGCCTCCGATTCCCTCTACTATCACTTCGTCATGTTCATCGACCACGTTGAGGGCTCCGTCGCCTGGCAGAAAGGCGGTGATAACTCGCCCATTCTTGATGAGTTGCGTCCTCACACACTTTCGGATAGCGCTGTTGGGTTGCTTGCTCTCGACTCCAACCTTTTCCAAGACGATTCCTCGACCCATAGGAGCACCTTGTAGCGGGTCTGATTTAACGTCCAGTCTTAGCATGCGGCGTTTGTAGTAGATGTCGCTCCATCTGAGCTTCTTGCGTTTTTCTTCGAGTTTTCTAGCCGCGAATTCTCCTTTAGGGGATTTTGAACCCATGCGACAGTTTCCTCTGTTGTTACGTATTCGTGAAGTCTCCTATTTAAATTCTGATTTCGGCAAAGTTATTCTTAGTCCAGTCAATAGGAATAAACGCGTCAGATCTGCATGTAGCTGTGCTGGAATTGGGAGTTTGGAGACTGCTCGGGCTCGAGACGAGAGACGCTTTCACAAACATGGCTATCGATGAAGCCGTTCTGACCGCAAGGATCCAAGGAAAGGTGCCTAACACGCTGCGTTTTTTCATGTGGAACCCCTCAGCAGTGTCTATTGGTCGCTTTCAGAACGTTTTCAACGAGGTTGACTTGAAAAGCTGCAAGAAACATGGCGTCGACGTTGTAAGACGAATTAGCGGTGGGGGCGCAGTGTACCACGACTGTGACGGCGAGATAACGTATAGTGTAATCGTTAGCAGCGAGGATGTGGGATACGATGATGTGTTCATGGCTTACCGGAGGATATGCGGGGGCCTTACGGAGACGATTGAGATGCTTGGAGTCCACGCCGGTTTTAGCCCTGGCGACCCAAGACAGTGTCCAAACATTACTGCAAGCGGCAGAAAACTCTCAGGTAGCGCCCAGGCGCACAAGAAGGGAATCCTGCTGCAACACGGCACATTGTTGATGGATGTAGACTTTGAGAAGATGTTCAATTATCTTAAGGTCCCTTGGGTGAAAACAAGCATAGACATTATGAGCGTGGCTGAGCGAAAACTTACCTCTCTCAAGCGGGAACTCGGGGCTAGAGTTTCGATTGAAGAAGCCTGCCGAGCGCTGGTTGAGGGTTTCGAAAAAGCCTTGGATATGCAACTTGAAGCAGGAAAACTGACAAGCTTTGAGCGAGACTTAGCCCACAGACTCTGTAAAGCGAAATTCGCAACAGATGATTGGAACCTGCGAGGGAACGCAGCTTTATAAGCGTGTAATAGGGAGTTGTAGTCAGTTTCAATGGAACGGTCAATAGATGATATGGGTATACACCCTAAAATCTGAAAAATTGCAGGCCTTCGACGCTGATTCTTTGAAGGAAATCGAAGAACTAAGTAGAAAAGTTGATTGGCTCTGGGTTGACTGTCTGGATCCCGATGATGAAGAACTTGAAATTATCGCAGGCCTTCTCGGAGAAACAGGAGCAATCAAGGACATCAAGGAGAAGACGCCGTTTTCCCGCTACGCGAGGATAAATGATTATACTGGAATCTCGATTCCTCTTGTCGTATTCAAGAGTGAACTAACGACGCATCCAATCTACGCCTTTCTGAAAGAGAAATCGTTTGTGACTGTGAGAAGTCTTAATTCTTCTAGACCGATTGAAAACGTACTGAAGACTTTGCACGACTGTGCTACGGGGATCATCTGTCCTTCAGGAGTCAAAGCGATAAGTTCACCCTTTGTCCTCAGCAGATTGCTTCATGAGGCAACCAACGAGAATCTGGATGCTATCATCTTTCTCAGAGAGCGAATCGATAGGGTCGAAGAAGAAGCACTTTCAAACCCGAGAGATAAGAAGATCAGTCGCTCTGTCTTCGCATTGAAGCGAGAGGTATCCACCTTCGAAAGGGTTCTATGGTCCCAACGAGAGCTGATGTTAAACATGAGAGAAGGGGTGGTCCCAACCCTTCAACCCAGCGAAGAGATCACACCTACGATAAGTCATGCTATCAACAACATCTCGCGAGAACTCTCTCTTCTGGACTCGAACAACAACGCGCTGGACAGCATCCTCAGTCTGCAAGATTTAGGCATGATCCATGGAGTTGAACGAACTCTCATCTACCTCACCTTGATCATTCTCGGGGCAAATGTCATTCTGATCCTATTGGGACTAGATCTCTTGAAGATGTTCCAGTAGCGCATGTGAAGACTTATAATTAGGCTAGCCCTACTCCTATACCGCAAATGAGTGACGGATATGAGAAGCATTGTCTTCTCAGCGTGGTCAATCCATGACTGAAGGCGTAAGATCTCTTTTTAAGAAAGTCAGATCGTATCTACGGATTACGCAGATGAGTCCCATTGCTAGAAGATACTTTGTCAAGAACGGCTTTGACGGCTCAATGACTGTACTCGGCATTATTATAGGCTCTTGGATAGTGGACGTAACACAGCCTGAGATAATCGTCACCGCAGGACTAGCTGCATGCTTAGCTATGGGCGTGTCTGGGCTTTTCGGTGCCTATATGACTGAAAGAGCTGAGAGAAAGAGGACCCTAAAGACGCTTGAGGCTGCTATGCTCACAGATCTTACTAATTCTATACAGAGTGATGCTTCTGACTTTGTTTCCATATACGCTGCGTTCATTGATGGTGCATCACCGATGTTAACGGCGATTGTTTCCCTCATTCCCTTCATCCTCGCGTTGATGGGAGTGTTGGTCATCTGGGATGCCTACATTATCTCACTAGTTCTCACGCTAACCACATTGTTCGCTTTAGGCGTTTATCTTGGAAGAATCGCGAAGGAGAATATTTTGTTGTACGGCGTTCAGACTGTTGCCGCAGGGATGCTCATAGTGGTCATAGTCTTTCTTATAGGCTCTATCTAGCACTTCTGCAAAATAAATCACGTTTTCTGGAAACAGCGTGTGTTGTGGGGCACGAAATCTTCTGGCTTCCCCTCTAGTCTTCTAAGGGAACAAAGCATAGGCCGCGATTAGAGGAGCAAAAACTGAAGCAACCAGAGCCATAACCGTAATCATAGTGTTGAGAGAAGGTCCTGCTGTATCCTTGAACGGGTCTCCAACCGTATCACCTATGACCGCAGCTTTGTGCGCGTCTGAGCCCTCACCGCCGAAGTTTCCAGCTTCTATATACTTCTTAGCGTTATCCCAAGCGCCGCCAGAGTTGGCCATAAACAATGCGAAGATGATCCCTGTGACTATGCTGCCGGCGAGGAATCCTCCGAGTGCTTCTTTTCCGAGAAGAAAGCCGACTGCTAGGGGTGCTATAATCGCTAGTATGCATGGTAGCAGGAGTTCTTTCAGGGCGCCTTTTGTTGCCATGTCAACGACTCTGGCGTAGTTGGGTTTTGCTTTTCCTTCCATTAGGCCTGGAATCTCTCTGAATTGCTTCCTAACTTCTTCAATCATTTTGTAAGCGTTTCTCTCAACTGATAAGATTAGTAGAGCCGAAAGCAGTGGGGGCATCATGCCACCGGCAAACACGCCGGCGATAACTCTTGGTTTCATGAGGTCAACTGTTGTGATATTCACCACCAACGCGTAGGCAGCGAATAATGCGAGAACCTGTAGTGCAGCGGCGCCTATTGCGAAGCCCTTCGATATGGCCTTTGCAGTGTTTCCCGCAGCGTCTAGTCGGTCAGTCACTGCAACTACTTCCTTCCCCAAGCCAGATTGCTCGGCAATTCCTTTTGCATTGTCCGCTATAGGACCGTAGGCATCCGCAGAAATCACCATTCCCAACGTAGCTAGCATTCCTACAGCGCCCATCCCAACGCCGTATACAGGGTTGACCCCGTAGATTGCGGCAAGATACCAAGAAGCTAAGGTTGCAGCCACTATTCCAACAACAGGTGGTACAATGCTGACTACGCCATATGAAAACCCAGACAAGATGTTTGTGGCCGCTCCAGTCTTCGCGGCTTCAGCGGTCTTCAAAACTGGTGGTCTATCTATTGATGTGAAATAGTCAGTGGTGATCCCAATAATCACTCCTGCAACTAACCCTGCAACCGTTGCGAAAAATATCCCTAGTCCAGCGTCTCCCATTCCCAAAGAATCAATAACTAGAAACGTTAAGACTGCAAAGATGATACATGTCGCATAGGTTCCTCTATTGAGCGCCGCCCCAGGATTACCTCGTTTCCCAACCCTCACGAAGAGCATTCCGAGTACAGACGCGAATATCCCGGTAGCTTTGATCAATAGCGGAAGTATGACATAAGTTATCCCCAATGTTGCGCCAATGATCATGGCCGCTATTGTGCCAGCTATATAGGAGTCGATAAGGTCGGCGCCCATCCCTGCCACATCGCCAACGTTGTCGCCAACGTTGTCAGCTACGACTGCCGGGTTTCTCGGATCATCCTCAGGAATGCCGATCTCTACCTTGCCGACGAGGTCAGCACTTATGTCTGCAGTCTTTGTGTAGATGCCACCGCCAGCCTTGGCGAAGAGCGCTAAGGCGCTTGCGCCGAAACTGAAGCCTAGAATAATGTCCAGGTTTTCTGGTCCATAGACGTAGTAAAGAAGGCTCACTCCGAGCAAAGCTATTCCAACTATGGACAATCCCATCACTGCTCCACCGTAAAACGCCACTGGAAGTGCTTCGTTCAACCCCTTCCTGGCAGCATTTGATGCTCTTACATTTGCGTTTATTGCCGCAATCATCCCGAAGTAGCTAGCTAAAGCAGTGCAGAATGAGCCGACGGCATAGGCCAGCGCCATGTGGTAGCTAAAGAAGATTCCCAGAAGGACGGCTACGACTATAACGAAAGCTGCCAAGGCCATGTTTTGCCTTTTCAGATAAGCCGTTGCGCCTTCTTTTATGGCGTCGGAGATCTCCTGCATCTTCTTGGTTCCGCTTGCTTGTTTGCTCACATGAAAGAACAGGTAAAGCGCAAACACGATTGACACTACGCCGGCAATGGGCGCAATTATCAGCAATTCCATAGGCAATCGCCTCCAATTCTAAACGTCCGCGATTTAAAAGTTTATGTTGCTCAACGTGTGAATTCGTGCCTCAACTTACGCGCAACGAAGGT
>CAYFZQ010000025.1:0-20604 GCA_964347825.1 uncultured Candidatus Bathyarchaeia archaeon
TAGGCATCACGAATCCTATGAAGGCGAAGCGCCAACCACCAGAATCTGCGATCAGACCGATGACTGGTGCCCCAATAGAATATGACAGAGATGCTCCTGCGTTGGTCCATCCCACCGCATTCATCCTCTTCTCTAAAGGTAAATGTTCACCGATAAGTGCAAAAGCCATTGGCATGACCGTAGCCGTTGCCAAGCCAGTCAGAGAATAGGATACTAACATGAAACCAAAGTTCGGAGCCAACGAACAGCCCAAGGCTGAGATACCAACGAACAATAAGCCCATGATCAATAACGATTTATGTCTAAACCTGGTACTCAACACACCCATGAACAAGGCAAAGATGACTGCCACAATAGATGAAGAAGTATTGACTTGCCCCGCAACACCGACAGACACATCGAACGTAAGTGCAATGTCGATTAGAAGAAGTCCAACCAGAATTCCTGGTGGCATCACAGCGAATGAAGAGATGATTAGCGAGGGCAGAAATAATCTTCCAGGTGAACGCTTCTTGATATTGGGCGAGCTTTCCTTCATATTTGCCAACTGCTCCAAGTTACGCTTTTCACAGTATATTCCAATAGGAGGTCACTAGTACATTCCAGTGCGGACGCCTAAAACGCTAACGTACGTTGATAATGTTAGCATACTGGATTATTCTGATGGCATTTCTTGATGGCGCATGCGCGCGCGCATTGAGAAGCTGAAGACCATCAGAGATCACCGAAGCTGGTCAGAAGCAAACCCATACATGAGATCAGCCCCCTGATGTACGCAAACTGAATTCGAGTATCACGATTTATGGCTTCCAAGATTTGCCTCCATCTCTCGAGTATCTTGCGAACGGAAGGGCGACATGCAGGCCTTTTGCCTTGTTTGGAAACTCATAAATCCAGGGAGTTCAAGTTGGTAACAAAGGGAAGATGCGCAGAATGATTGCCTTGTGTGGACTTGTCTGCGATGATTGCATGGCGTTTGTCGCAGCCCAGAGAACGATGATACGCCAAGAGCGAAGGTTGTTGAAGTCTGGTCAACAGAGGAGAACCCTCTCAGCCTCGAGGATGTTGACTGTGACGGTTGCACCGCGGGAAAACGGCTATACTCATTCTGCCAAGTCTGCGAAGTGAGAAAATGCGGCCTTCTGAGAAACATTGATAACTGTGCCTATTGCAGCGAGTTTCCCTGTGGAAAACTTGAGAAACTCTGGGGAAGCTTTCGAACGGTTTCTGCAGAAGAGGCAAACGCGAATTTAGCAGAAATGCGAAAGTAGATTTCAGTGACCAAATAGAAGTTGCCCTAAGGGTCTCTGTGCGCGCTGTTAGCACAGTAGAGTATTTATCTAGAACCCCCGGTGCTTATCTATCGACAGCCCAATGAGCCAGGAAGCTTGCAGAGCGATCATTGAACGTCTAATGAAATTCCCCAGACCTACAAAAGAAGATGTCAATGCCGCCAAACTTGAAGTTGCTCGTGAAACGAATCTGACCAGAGTTCCTGCGAACTCCGAATTAATTCGCTATATGAAACCGGGGGAGAGGGCTAGGCTACTTCCTCTTCTCCGCAGAAAAGAGGTGCGCACGATTTCCGGGGTCAGCGTAGTCGCCGTCATGACTAAGCCGTATCCTTGTCCCAAAACAACTCCCTGTGCGTACTGTCCAGGCGGACCCCCGTACAGCGTTCCCCAGAGCTACACAGGACACGAACCCGCGGCCCTGAGAGGGGTCCAAAACGATTTCGATCCCTACCAGCAAGTTAAGCATCGTATCGAGCAGCTTGAAGCCATTGGGCACTCTGTAGACAAAGTCGAGCTTATCATAATGGGCGGAACCTTCCCTGCCATGCCTCCGGACTATCAGGAATACTTCGTCCGACAATGCTTGAACGCAATCATCCAGAACGAATCTTGTTCCCTGAGAGAGGCGAAGTCACTCGCCGAGACTAGCCGAATTCACAACGTTGGAATAACGGTTGAAACTCGCCCGGACTGGTCCAGACAAGAACACGTTGATTTTATGCTGGCTATGGGAGTCACCCGAGTAGAACTCGGAGTCCAAAACATCTACGATGATGTCTATGAGCTCGTCGAACGCGGGCATAGTGTTCAAGACGTCACCGAAGCGACCCGCATACTGAAAGATTCGGGACTGAAGGTTGCATATCATCTCATGCCCGGATTGCCCGGCTCCAACTTCAGAAGAGACTTAGAAGGATTCCAAAGAATCTTCGCAGATGCCAGTTTCAAGCCGGACATGATCAAAATGTATCCCTGCCTCGTTCTCAAAGGAACCAAGACCTACGAATGGTGGAAAAGGGGCAACTATCAACCTTACACTACCGAGGAAGCAGTGCAACTCATTCTCGAAGTCAAGAAGATGATTCCTCCATGGGTTCGGGTTATGCGGGTTCAGAGAGACATTCCCGCCTATCTAATCGAAGCTGGGGTCAACCGGAGTAACCTGCGACAACTCGTCTTGCGTAGGCTCAAGAAGCACGGGATACACTGTCGATGTATACGGTGTCGCGAAGTTGGACACCGATGGTTGAAAGATCGCGCGAAGCCACAACCGGAGAATGTTCAGGTACACACACTCACGGAGGAGGCGTCCGAAGGCGAAGACGTATTCCTATCGATTGAAGACTCCATTAATGACGTTCTCATTGGCTATCTGCGGCTGCGTCTTCCATCGGAAAAAGCCCATCGATCTGAAATCTCCTCCGGAGCGACATCAGTAGTGCGGGAACTCCGCGTCTACGGTCCCATGGTTCCGGTTGGGAAACATCTGCCTAGCGCTTGGCAACACAAAGGATACGGGGGAATCCTACTTTCTGAGGCGGAGAGAATATCGAAGGAGGACTACGATTGCAGGAAAGTAGTTGTAACGAGCGCACTTGGGACCAAGAAGTACTACAAGCATTTTGGCTACGACTATGATGGCCCCTACGTCTCCAAAGTCTTGAATTAGCGGAATCTACCTTCCAGTGCCCTAGTCTAGTCTGCATCGCACCGCCTGTGTGTCAATTCGCGGAATATTCTCCCGCTGAAATAATCGATTTTTATCGAGACGGCGATTGATTGAAGTAGGGTACTGTGATGTTGTTCGATATTCTCTTCAGTCTGCTTCTCATCTACTGGATGTTTCTGCTCTGTATAGCTTACTACTTTAGGCAGCATCTTCAAGAAAATGAGCGAAGAGAGCACTTAGAAGCTACGTCGTAGACTGGGTTCCACTACTACCGAACAAACGGCATTTTCTAGCTCTAAAGGGCGCGCAGCACTGCCGTTATAAGGGAATATCGTAGACTAAGTTTCTAGAACGCTGGATAGATCGAAATGAGCGAAGAGTATCCAGGCTACAAAGGACAGGCCCTGCAGGCTATCAAAAAGGCGAAGATTGAGATTGGCGACCTGGTTCGCATCAGAAAAGACGAAGAAATCTACGAAGGCATTCTTATTCCCAGGTCAGAGTACGGGGACAGAGAGCACATTGTGCTCAAAATGAAGAGCGGCTACAACATAGGAATCGGAATAGCCCCAACCACAAAGATAGAAAAGATAGGAACTGGAGCCAAACCCACTTTCACCTCACCACCACTGCCGAAGCAGAAGCAGGGGTTACCGCGAGTCGCCATTGTGAGTACAGGCGGGACCATAGCAAGTCGAGTGGACTACCGAACTGGTGCAGTGAGACCCGCACTTTCGGCAAGTGATCTCTACAGTGTCGTGCCAGAGCTTTCAGAGATCGCCGCGATAGACACGGAGATATTGTTCAGTCTCTTCAGCGAGAATATCCAAGCACAACACTGGTCAAAGACGGCCCAGACCGTGGCCAAATACATCAAGGACGGTGCAGCCGGAGTCGTGGTCGCCCACGGAACCGACACCCTCGGATACACGGCAGCGGCGCTGAGCTTCGCATTACCAGGCTTACCCGCGCCAGTAGTCTTGGTTGGATCTCAGCGATCCGCTGATCGACCTAGTTCAGACGCCGCTAGAAACCTCGTAGCGGCAGTCAAGGGAGCCGCCATAGCCCCTTTTGCCGAGGTCGTTGTCGCCATGCACGAAACGATCTCTGAGCAATCCATCCTATTTCATCGCGGTACAAAGGTCAGAAAATGTCATACCAGTCGCCGAGACACCTTCAAATCCATAAACTCCAATCCCCTGGCCAGACTGGAAAATGGCGAAATCAAACTGCTGCTCAAAGATTACAATAAACGAGATGGTTCACGAAAACTCTTGCTGAGGCCAGAATTCAACGAAAAGGTTGCACTCGTCAAATTTCATCCCGGCGTAAATCCTGACTTCATCACTTGGTATGTGGACAAGGGATACCGAGGCCTCATTCTTGAAGGCACCGGCTTAGGGCACGTTGGAAAGTACTGCTTTGCCGCGATTCGTCAAGCGGTGGAAAAAGGCCTGATTGTGGCTATGACGTCTCAGTGCATTTGGGGGCGTATAGATATGAACGTTTACGATCAAGGCAGAGACCTATTAGCAATGGGCGTCATTCCTCTCGAAGACATGCTGTCTGAGACGGCCCTCGTGAAGCTGATGTGGGTTCTGGGACAGACGCAGGACGCAGAGAAAGCCAAGGCTCTTCTTACAACTAACTTAGCCCATGAGTTCACGCCGAGAACACTCTATGAGGAATCTGCGTGACTGTAAATTATTCCGAAGTCGGTCTGAAAGTGGGTCTCGAAGTTCATCAGCAACTGGACACCGCAACAAAGCTCTTCTGTTCCTGCACGCCGCAGCTCTTCCAAGGAGACCCTGAGACTACCTTTGTGAGACGGTTGAGACCAACTCAGAGTGAATTGGGCCAGATTGATCCAGCGGCGCTCTTCGAATTCCAAAAGGGTGTAGAAATACTCTACGAATCCAGCAAGGAGACTGCATGCCTTGTGGAGATGGACGAAGAGCCCCCGCACGATCTGGATTCCGAAGCAGTGGAAATCGCCACCACCGTCGCACTCATGATAGGGGCAAAACCAGCCGACGAGATACATGTGATGCGGAAGACAGTGATCGATGGATCCAATACGACGGGCTTCCAAAGAACATGCGTTGTAGCATTGGGTGGAGAAGTCGACTTCAGAGGCAAGAAGATTCCCATACAACATGTTGGTCTCGAAGAAGACGCCGCTAGAAAAACGGGCGAAGAAGGCTCAACCGTCCGATATCGTATCGACCGTCTAGGAATTCCCATGATCGAGGTAACGACCGCTCCCGTCTTGTACTCTCCTGAAGAAGCAGAAGGAACGGCCTTAGCCATTGGGAAGATTCTCAGAGCCACTGGCAAGGTAAGACGCGGCTTGGGAACCATCCGTCAAGACCTGAACATTTCTATACCTGACGGAGCTCTTATCGAAATAAAAGGAGTTCAAGAACTCGAACTCGTCTCCACGGTTACAGAGCGCGAAGTCCAACGTCAATTGGGACTTCTCAAGATAAGGGACGAACTGAAAGAACGCCAGGCGAAGAAGGAAAATTTGAAGGATGACCACATCGACGTGACCTCGATCTTTAATCAGACAAAGTGTCGCATCATACGGAAAGCCTTGGAACAAAACAAGCGAGTTCTGGCACTAAGATTACCCAAGTTTGCAGGGATGCTGAAAAGGGAACTTGCCCCCGGAATGCGATTAGGATCTGAAATGGCAGCAGTAGCCCAATTCTGGGGAAGAGTCGGCGGCATCTTTCACACAGATGAACTCCCCGACTATGGCATAACGAGTGAAGAGCTAGACCAGCTCGACCAAATGATGAACAGGGAACCGGAAGACGCTGTGGTCTTCATGGCGGACACGCTAGAAAACGCGACCGACGCACTGAAAGCCATAGGTCGAAGAGCCCGAGAAGCGATTGACGGCGTTCCCGAAGAGACGCGTGCGGCAAATCCCGACGGAACCACGCGATATATGCGACCGAGACCAGGCGCCGCTCGAATGTATCCGGAGACTGACATTCCGCCTATCCAGCTGACACAGGAGGACATTGAACGGCTGATGACCCGTCTCCCGGAGCTGCCTGAGCAGAAGCTGAATCGTCTGATGAGAGAATTCCAGGTTAACCGAAAGCTCGCAAGTCAAGTAATGAATTCGGAATACACTAGTCTCTTCGAGAAGATAGCGGGAGAGACAAAGGTTTCAGCGACTGTAATTGCTGTCGCCTTGACAGAGACTATGAAAGCCCTACGACGCGAGGGGATTGCCACCGAGAGCGTTGCTGATGAACAGGTTGAGGAGATTTTCCATCTCATAAGCTCGGGGAAAACCACCAAAGAAGCAATTCCTGAGATCATAACGTGGCTTTCAAAGCATGAGGAAAAGACGGCGATCGAAGCCTTAGAAGACTTAGGACTCGGCGTGTTGACGGAGACGGAACTTGACACAATCGTGAATGACGCGATAGAACAGAACCAAAATCTCGTGCAAGAAAAGGGCGCAGATGCTTTTGGACCACTCATGGGGATCATCATGACGAAGGCTAGAGGTCGCGCAAAGGTGCAATCCATCAGCGGGATTCTGAAAAGAAAACTTGAAAGCTTAATCAAATAACTGCTTAGACTTGGGATAAACACGAGATTTCTCTTCTGGCAAATTCTAAAAGGAACTGCAACATATCCACGTTTTGGAGAGCTCTATGGAAACGCCCTTTTCATTCCGCGCAAAATTCGGCCAGTATGAGATAGAGATTAGCGGCACTCGTGACGAAGTGATCGAAACGATTAAGGAGCTTCCCATTCTAGTGGGTAACATTTCGAAAGCTTTTGAGGAAACAGAAGGCAAGAAAACGAAGCCCAACCTCGCTCCTTCTTCACCGTATCCTGAGCTCTCCTCTACCATGAAGTGCAGCGAAGCCGTCTTGAAACTGCTCGGCTCGGAATGGGGCAGACAGCCTAGAACCTTGGCTGAGCTCTCAGACGTCATGAAAACCAACGCTGTCCATTATCCTTCCACTACACTATCAGGGGTGTGCTCTTGGCTATTGAAGAAGAACAAACTAAAAAGATGGAAGACAGATAATGGCTACGTGTATGTAGCGGCCGGAGGATGAGGTGACCTTGGGAAAAATCCAACTAAAAATCGCGGCGTCGTTTGGAGAGATAGTTGTCGAGGGAGAAAATCCGCAAGAGATCATTGAGACGTTGCGGACCATGTCTCCCGAGTTCATGGACGAAATCAACGATTTGATCTCAGGAAAACTGGAGCCCCCGATAAAGGCTCAACTTGAAGGAATCGTAGAGCTGACGACCGAAGGACCCATCGTAACAACCCGAGGGAAACTCACGCATTACGAGGCCATCGGTCTCGTTCTCTATGCCTCACACGAAAGAACCAACACGGCAGCTCAAATTAGTCGACTGCTCGAATCGAGCGGAATCAAACCTCAAGTGCCCGCTCGACTTAATGAGATGAACAAAAGAGGGCTGGTCTTCAAGCCAGATCCATCTAGACCCGAGTTCAAATTGACCACTCAGGGAGAAAGATGGATCGAAGAAGAGGTTTTGCCAGGGCTGACGGAACCCAGTAGCTAAGAACTCTCGTGCATACACAAATTCAACTTGGATCTACCATGACATGAGACGAATGGGGCCTAGATAGAAACGCTCCCTGGGGTATAATGGTTGAGTGCGGCTGAGCAGGAAAAGGTCATAGTACATGTCAAATATCGAGGTGTGGAACAGACCTTCACAGGCAACGTGAACGACGTTTGGGTCGGTGTGAACCGATTCTTCGCGGAGATGATTCCCGCCTTTGACGTGATCGGCAAAGTGTTGTTGACGGTGGATCTTAACGAATTGATTGACGATTGCAGGGACGTCATTGCAGTCACCCCTGAAGGACCGACGATTCTAATCTCCAAAAAGATGCTTACAGATAGCGAAACTCTGGCACTACTTCTCTTATCAGTGTATGTGGGCCACAAAATGGGCCTGCTGGATCATGAGGCATTAGCAAAGGAAGCATTGGTAGCTGAACTCGGGAAGAGCTCAAAGATTACAAGCACGCGGCTGGGTGAGCTTTGTCGAGAAGGATGGGCCTCCAAGACGGAAGAGGGCCAATATCGGCTGACGACCCTTGGAATCAAACGCCTTCAAGACGACGTGCTACCCAAAGCCAGAGCGAGATCAGAGGCTCAACCAACGGGTGGAGGTCTCTTCTGAGCGTACCGATAGCGGCGGGCTTTCCCTTCGCGAGTCAACAAACCGTCTTTAACTAAGTCAACGAGTGCATGGGCCACCGCGGTACGGTCATAGTGGTAGCCCCTCCGTGCCATCTCGCTATGCACCTCTCCAAGTCTCCTTGGAGTTGCGAACCACCCTTCCGACCAGAGTCCTTGTATTACGCCTTTGCAGGTTTCGGTCCGCGTGGTGGGGAGAGAGCGCTCGCCTAGGACAACTGTCTCTTTTGTGTGCTCTGTCACGGTCGACAAGATTTTTTCTACAGAGTCTTTTAGTTGGTCTTCCCTGCACTCGATCTCGAACTCTACATTTCCGACTTTCATCTTGACCTTGATTGGTGGTTTCTCTTGCTCGGTCATCAGGCTCCCTTATTTATTGTTTATTGTATTGAACAAAATGTGCATGCGCAACATTTAAATACCAAACGCCTCCATCTGATACTTTATTGGTGAATATTGGTGATTGAGCAACTACACTATGCAACAGCACCAAGATATAATTTTCCACAATCCCTCGAAAACATACAACTCCCCAGACGGTTCATTGAGTTGAGCCTTAGATCGATGGGAAACATGCAGGGAGAGCACTTCCAGCCATACGGAGACGCCTACAAGCCAGCGAAAGAAGATGGAGACGACATCTTACCATTCTTCATCAAAGGCCGGGTCCTACCTAAAGAAGTAATCCCTCTTCGGCCTATCGCGGAAGAAACGGTGGTCACTGCAATAGACGTTTCAAGCATAAAGCTCGGCGAAACAACCATGGGCATACTGTGCGCCATTAGAGGTGCAATCGTGTGGAGAGAGAACGGGCGGTACAAGTATCTTCGACTGGGGCCCTTTCCCTTCCATATCACGGAGGAAAACAGAAGAGAGATTTATGGGCTATTCAGACAATATTCTTTTGAACGTCCAGAAGATTCGACGGCGCCAAGTTTGCTGAAAATACAGGCACGAATGGGAACTCTCTTCGAACGTTGGCTCCAAATGTGCGTTTCCTGTTCCTGTAGACACAACTTGATCTTGTGGGATGGCTCCTTAACCGCAGGCACAACGGACAGCCCTGTGAGCGTCATGTCGCAGCTCTTGGGAACGGCTAGAAACGGTATGAACAGTGTGTTGGCCTTCTCCAAAACGAGTCGTCTGCGGCTTCTCGGTCACTGGATAGTCGACCTTCTATGGGAGTGTCAACCGCCGTGTCTCTTAGAAATCGGTAAGGGCTTCCACCTTTCTACTGGTCCAATGTACTGTCTTGGAGACATATATATTGCGAAGCTTGCGCCCAGAGGTTGTTCCTTCCGGTTGGACATTGACCGCAGGATCTCTCACGAAGAGCGAGTCGAAGCAGCACAGAGGCTGTTGGGTAATGATGTGCTCCATCAAGGGTACCCGGAGACGCTTCGCCTAGCTCATATCCTCTCCACATTCACAGCAACCGAAGTAATTGGCATTCAGCGTTACGTGGCTCAGGAATGGGGGCTCAAAATAGTTGAACGACCAAATGTGCGTCGTCTTCTCTTCGGGCCGTTCGGGAAAGGCCCTGAGGGTTAGAATTGCGCATCTACAAAAAGGAGGGAAATACTGTTCAAGTGCTCTGCTTTCCATACCAAGACATCGAGAAGGGAGACTACCTCCTCATAGAAGACTCCAGAGCGAACAGAAGCCTAATAGCACAGGTCATAGACGTCCAATTCGCCAATGTTCCCGGGGTTCTAGAAGAAATCCTTCGAAATTCCGCGTCTGATGACCATCTATCTGGCGAGAACTTTGATCCTCTAGAAGTCTCTTCACACTTGAACTACATCCAAGACGCATGGATGCTCGTCTGTAAGATACGCGGATCCATGGAGAACGGTCAGCTAAGCGTAAATACTTCTTGGCTGCCTTCACGATCGCAATCTAACATCAGAAAGCTGCCGACGAATTCTCTTTTGACTTTTGCAGAGATTAACGGTGATCTTCCGATTAACCTTGGCGAGATGAAAGAGGCTTCCCAACTTGCTATCGATGCCCATGCTCTGGATGGAAGATTAAACATTGTTACTGGTAAGAAAGAGACGGGCAAATCGCATCTTTCAAAGCTGCTCGTTCTAAGCCTGATTGATCATGGAGCTGCCGTTGTGGTTCTGGATCTAAATGGTGAATACGCGAACTTGAGTCTTTCATCGAATGGCGAAAAGAACCAGTATCATGGTCGAATTCACGTACTCACTCCCGGAGCGAATCTCAGAGTGACGCTCTTCCAAATGGACCTACGGGTGATGTTGAATATCCTCTTTCACGCGCTCCATCTCCCCGGTACGTCGGCTCGGGAGTTTCGGCGCATATGGCGATTTCTCAAAGAACAGCATAATCTGTCTCTACATGGACTGGGTGAAGCCATCAGAACTTGGAAGTGTAACCAACAGGTGAAGGACGCGCTCTATTCTCGTTATTACAGCCTACTCAACTCCGGCTTCTTCACGGACAGTCCCACGGATGCCACAACGCTCGAAAAGTTCTTTGACAAGATCAGTGATGGCGGAGCCTTGGTCATAAACCTGCGTGACGTTTCCACAGTTGACCGTCAGATCGTCGTGGAGTATACGCTGGGAAAACTCTTGGAACTCTTGACACACTGGAAACTGCGGGCGGTCTTCTTGTTTGCCGAGGAGGCCCACCTCTATCTGCGGGAGACCTACTGGGAAGACATCGTCACCCGAATGCGACACTTCGGAGTCTTCACAACCTTCGTAACCAACCAACCAGACACCATCCGCGAGAACATCTATCGCCAAGCAGACAACATCTTTCTCTTCAACTTCACCAACGAACGCGATCTCGAAACGGTTTCCAAAGCTGCCAGAGTAGACAGCGAGACAGTGCGGTCAATCGCCCAAAACCTGCCACCGCACTATTGCCTAGTTCTCGGAAGAGCCGTGAAAGACTTCCCGATCGTAACTAGAGTCAAAGCCTTGGATGTCCAAACAATGGGGCAAACAAGATTGTTCTTCACAAACAGGGATTAGATTGAGCCTAGTTCGTTCTTGTGTTTTTTGAAGAACAAACGAAAAGAAGGTGTCAAGTCATATTTCTGCACATCCTTCAGGGCGACCCATCGGGCATCTACCACGTCGCCTGCAGGTTTTAGCACGTCATTTCTGGGTCGAGCTAGAAACTGTAGCAGAACGTAATGAAATCGCAGCCCTCCTTCGTCATCTGTGAGGATATTGTCCACTCCGTCCATAGGTCTGTCTTCTATCATCTCGATGTCCAAACCAGTTTCCTCCTTCACCTCTCCGCGGACAGCGTCACGAACATTTTCTCCCAGTTCCACCGCCCCTCCTGGGATGCTCCACTTCCCTTTTCCTGGCTGGACGCCCCGCTTCACCAAAACTAGCTTTTTCCCATGCACTATGAGAGCCCCAGCTCCCACAATTGGCTGCATAGGAAATTCACGCTTCAACCTGAAGACCCCTAGCAAGGAATATCTTCACGATGCTCTCACACTTAAAAGTGATTTCTCCAATTAGAAATCGAAAATCCCAAGTGCGTGCCGGAGGCGGGCTGATTGAAACCATTCAGTTTTGTTCACACGGCTGATCTGCATCTCGGCTATGCGCAGTACAGTCTCGATGCTAGACGCGAGGATTTTCGCGCAACCTTTCGAGAAGTGGTGGACAGAACTATCGAATTGCAGCCTGACTTCATGATTCTCGCAGGTGATATTTTCCAACATGCTCGTCCTTCAAATGCGGCCCTTGAGAACGCTATAACAAGTCTTCGGAAACTGAAAGATGCGGGGATACCTGTACTGACAGTGGATGGAAGTCACGACTCGGCGCCCAACCTCATCACTGGCACCATTCTAGACCCATTGGATAGCGCTGGGCTAATTCACCATTTGCCTCGCCACAAGGGCGCTTCGTGGCAAAACGAGAACTGCTACGTCTACGGCATCCCTAATTTCAGAACCCCAAGGACAACCGCAGAGCAGTTACCCCTCTTCATGAAGAAAAACGAGCCCAAACCGGATCCTTCTCGTTTCAACATATTCGTTTTTCACATGACTCTGGATATTCCCAAAGTGAGACCTCCTCAGATGGAGGCCGAAGCCAGCCTGGACATGATTCCTGATGGTTTTGACTACTATGCAGGGGGGCACATTCACAAATCCTATAAGATTCCCACGAAGGGCGGTATCCTCGTATACAGTGGCTGCACCGAGACTGTAGACTACGAAGACGCCGAAGTCGAAAAAGGCTTCTACCACATCGAGGTCGACAACAAGGGAAAGCCAACACTCAACCGCATCAAACTTGAGACCCCACGCCGCTTCATCATTCTAGACCGTGATTACACCGGCTCAACGCCTACAAAAATAGCTGAGACCGCCGTGAGACTAGTCGCAGAGGCTGACGAAACGGGCGCGGTCATCATTCCAGTACTCAAAGGCGCCTTACCAGCTGAAGCAAGCCGCGGAGAAATCGATCTAGCCAAAATCAGAGATGCCGCCAAAGAAGCTCTACTCGTGCGCCCTGTCCTTAGGCTAAGAGAGACTGCGATTCCCGAAGAGGTCATCCGCTCCATATTCACAGGGGATCTGAAAGACCTGAAAACGAAGGCCTTCGAATATTTCTTTGAGATTTTCTCTGAGCGCCGCTCTAAGGAGGAGGCCGAAGAACTGGCGAAGTTAGCTGTGAATCTGATACAGCCGCTGGTGAAGAAAGACGAAACCAAAGTAAAAGAAGAGCTGGAGGCCTCTCCACGTGAGAGTTGAAGAGGTTCGACTGGAAAACATCCGATCTCACGTCGAAAGCATGATCCCGTTTGCGGAAGGCTTCAATTGCTTGATAGGCGGGCTAGGTAGCGGAAAATCGAGTATCCTCTACGCCATCGACTTTTCCCTACTCGGAGATCCCCTTGGCCGAAGCTACGACTACCTTCTTCGAGAAGAAGCCAACAAAGGCAAAATTACACTGAAATTCATCAGCGGCGGGAAAACATACACCATCACGAGAACCCTCCGACGACAGGGCAAAAACATAAGCCAAGACATGGATCAGCTCAAGCTCTTTGAAGGCGAGCACGTAGTCGCCAGTGGAAAAAACGAAGCAGTGCTAGAGCAGTTGAAAGCCATCACCGATCTCGACAAAGACCTATTCCGCGATATTGTTTGGGTGCGCCAAGAACATCTGAAAGAGCTCTTAGACGTAACCCCACGGCAGCGACAGAAAAGACTCGATGAACTGTTCGGTCTCTCCGACTATGAAGAAGCATGGATCAATCTACAACGGTATCAAAGAGACTACGAAGTCGAAAGAGATTTCCGTGAACGTGACGAAGACGTAGTGGGATTTGAACGATTACAAGACAACTACAATCGAGCAGTAGAAGATTTCGTCTCAGTTGAATATACCCTCGGGACACTGCGAAAAGAGCTAGTCCAAGCTGAATCCACTCTTAGAGAAGCAACTTCACGCCTAGAAAGCCTTGAAGAGCTAAGGA
This sequence comes from uncultured Candidatus Bathyarchaeia archaeon, assembly GCA_964347825.1. Lineage (GTDB taxonomy): Archaea > Thermoproteota > Bathyarchaeia > Bathyarchaeales > Bathyarchaeaceae > CAYFZQ01. Next base: position 13,674 of record CAYFZQ010000025.1, read on the forward strand.
CGACGACTGAAGAGCTCAGCAAGAAACAAGCTGCATCTCGCGCAAACCTCACAAATGTCGAAGACAAATGCGCAAATTTGGCGAACCAAATCGAACAAAAGAAGAAGACCATCAACGATATAGACGAACGCCTCCAATCGATGAACGAGCAGGAAGAGTCATATCGGAAGCGCCTGCTAGAAGCGGGACTCAACCCAGAACAACCGATTCAGCAACTAAAAGAATACGAGTCTGTTGTCGAAGACCAGATGGCAACTCTCAGAGGAGAACAGGAGTCCAACAGAAGAGAAACAGACTCCTTTCAGAAACGCATTTCGACCTTAAAGACGGAAAGCAAATGCCCCTTCTGTCTCCAAACCCTGGGCGAAGGTTACAGAAACGAGTTTCTCAAACGTCTCCAAGAAGAAGCAACCGAACGCGAAAAGAAACAGAAGGAGATTCTGCAAAACCTCAAGGACTTGGAGAAAACCAAGAAAGTGGTTGATCTTGTTGATTCCAATCTTCGAACTCTCACTCCAAGGATCGAAGAAACCAAGAAGCGAATTTCCAGCGAACACGAATCGCTGAACAGACTCTCAGACGAGCTCGAAGGAAAACAAAAGCAAGAGAAGATGCTACGAAGACAACTCAGCGCAATAAGTGATGAAATCGCGAAGTTTGATGTTGCAGAGCTTGAGAGTGTCAGACATCTTCGCGAGAAGGCTTTCTCCAACCACTCCAAATTGACAAATAAGCTAGAGGTTTTGGAAGCGCGCAAGAAGGATCTCTCCACGAGAGTGGATGAGATAAAAGAACGCTTGGATCAAGCTCAAGAGAAAACTGAACGCATAGAGAAGATTAGGCAGCTCCTTGAGGTCATCGAAGTGATACGTGGAGCCTACAGGAGCATTCAACCAAGGCTGCGCGGCGAATTCATAAAGTATCTGGGACAGACAGTCCAGCACTTCTTGAATGGACTCATCGGAGCTGCAGGCCCCATATTAACCGTCAAGATCGATGAAACCTACACTCCAATCATCAAAAGCGAAGACGGCTATGAAAGAGATGTAACAACCATTTCAGGGGGAGAGCGGACCCTACTTGCATTTGCGTACCGCATCGGATTGGGCCAGTTGATCATGCAATCGCGAACCGGCCATGGACTCTTCATGCTTTTACTAGACGAACCAACCGAAAGCTTGGGCCGAGAGGACGGCTCAGTTGACCGCTTGGCTGAGGCTATTTCGAGACTGAAGAGTATTGAACAGATAATCGCCGTAACTCACAGTGAAGCCTTCGCAGAAAAGGCCGAACATGTCATACGTCTCGAGAAGGCAGCCGAAGTTAGCAGAATTTCTCTTGAGAGGTGACTTCTGCACATGTGGGCGCGTGGCGAAAACTAGGAAACTCTTTTATTTCCAGCAGAACGCTTTCTGAAGTTGGTGATAGTGAAGTTGTCCGAAGAGGCAATCAAGGGTTTAGGCGAAACATTGGCACAACTAATTGACAAACTCGCTGGCAAAGGAACAAATCTTCAAGTCACGTTCAAAGACTTGAGACTAGAGTTAGCCGGAATGAAAACCACTTTGAACGGTGCAATTACCGTCGATCTCCTATATGTTTCGGAGAAAAAGTGAAAACCCTGAGTTCTAACGCCAGGCTTCTCGAGATAGTAATAGGGTTAATCCAAATCCTCAAACAAGGAGAAATAACGCTCCAAACCAACGGGACCGAGAGCATTCTACTGCAGATTGAAAACAACAAGACAGACGTAGACTTCCCCCAAAGAGAGGTCTTCAAAGACATTCTAAACCTCGAAGTGATGAAAGAAGAATCGATTCTAGAACGACTGAAGACCCTAGCAGACTTTGCAGAAAAATTGAAAGAAAGAGGATTAACCGTGACCATCTCTCACAAAGAACAGACCGTACTTACACTGGGCAAAGAAGCCAATCCCACGATTTCTCCAATGGTCACCGGAACCAACGCCATAGAAATCAACAACTTAATCGAACTCACCAAGTTAGTCAAATAGTCTTCTCTTTGTTCTTTTCACGCGCTCAGGAGAAACGACAAGCCTACGAATCAGAATCGTAAGAGCTCCTGCAAAGCGGCTTCTTGTTGCTCTCTTCATAGCCCACAACCATTAAAAAGAAGAAGACTGTGTATAGAACTCCGAGCCGTGAACAGAGGGCTTTCCCAAAACACTAGGGCCGGAAATGAACTGGGAAAAAGTGAACAACGCCATAACCTCTTCGATAAGCTATCTCGAAGACTCAGCAGAAGCTCTGACAAAGAAAAATGAAGCGAAATTGAGGGAAGATGTTTGGCATGCGGCTGCTGAACTAGAGTATGCGCTCTTCCTTCTTTCCCTTGTGAACGGAGAAGAATCCAGACATCGCTGGAAAGTCAACCCTGGTTCAAAACAAGTCGAAATTGAATCCCTACTGGCATCTACAAGAGAATTGCTGGAAACTGCTAGAGAAGATATCGCGGCGAAGAAATCGCCTGACGCTCATAGGAAGATTTGGGTCGCGCGAGGATATCTGCTGAAAGTCCATGACGTCTTTGAGAAGAAGCGAAAAGAAGGTAAATAACTTCTTCCATCAACACCCGTCTGGATAACCTAGGGACCTGCAGATTCTAGAATGTCAGGGTATTCGAAAGACAAAAAAGTTGACGCGTACAAACACGGCAACAGCAAATCTCTACTATTGGGTACCCATTGCTGTGGAGCAGACAAAAGGTGCTGACGAAGCTCAAGCAAAGTATTCAATTATGGATGACCTCAGCGGCGAGACTTGCCCACTGCATAGGTCTGACTCCGAATCAACTGAGTGCCATCGGAATCCTACTAGCAGGTCTCTCGGCTCTTGCCTACTGGCGGTGGCAATCCCACATGGCGTTAATGATAGGCGCGCCCATTCTGTTGCTTGCGTCAGGATTCTGCGACGCTCTAGATGGCGTTCTCGCCAGAATCTACGGACAGACCACTATCTTCGGCGGCTTCCTCGATTCGCTACTTGATCGATACGCCGACGCAATTGTTTTGAGCGGCGTCATAATTGGTGGACTATGCGACCCCTTTGCAGGACTTCTCGCGGTGATCGGCTCATTATTGGTCAGCTACTCTCGAGCAAGGGCAGAGGCCGCTGGAATAAAGATGGAGACGGTTGGCCTAGCAGAACGTGCTGAACGACTGGTCATACTAATGGTAGCGAGTTTCCTCAGTATCCTCTGGCTATATGCACTGAGTTGGGGCGTAATCGTCCTTGCGATCATCACAAACGTAACCGTTCTTCAGCGGGCAGCCTATTTCCATGAGGCAGTTCGACGAAGCGAAAAGTAGAGTCCTGCTGACGTCTCAACGTCGTCTTCTTCGAGGTCGATGTCTTCTCTCGTTTTTTGCCCGGACTTTCACAACGCCTCGGTGCACCGCGCAGGAAACACAATAATACTTTGTTGTTTGCCGGCTGGGGAGGTAAGTGCCCTTCTGACGAAGCTCCTTAGCCATTCTCGGATCGACTACGGAGACCCGGCGGGACACTTTCTTGGCCTTGTCACGAGGCACGAGCTGCCCACAGCCGTGGCACTGGACCTGACCGCTTCTTCCTTTACCACCTTTTGATCGGCCTCTGGATTTGCGCTTTACTGGCATAACCTCTTCCTCGAGTTCACCATTCGTAGGCGGACTTATAACTCTACAGATGCGAACTTATGTTTTAACATGAGATTTAAGGGTGCGGTGGGTGCATGCATCCTCAAGGGCTTCGCGTGGCCCGTTCTCTGGGATAGGGACCAACCTATGCATGCATGCGAGTTCTTCGGCGAGATTCTGACCAAATCCACTGAGCTTCTGCGGTCAGAGCGTTAGGATTTGTGTTTTGCGAATGGGCTGTCGAATTGGTAGCCGCAGACGGGGCAAGTGGCCTCGTCTTTGCGGAGGAGGATCACGCGACCTTCCTCCACGGCCTTGAGGAATGCAACGAGAACGTCTAACCGTTCAAGTGTTTGGTCTGTTGTAGATGAGTCGTTGGCTGGCATGATTGAGGATTCTGCGTGAGGGGGAAAAGGGTTTGTAACACGGAGCGGTATGCATGCAATATAGTTGATGCGCGCGCGAAACGACTTAACTCTGGTTGCCAATACAGATAAGATGAAGCAAATGTGCATGCCTGCTGACAATCTTTAAATCGCTTTTTCCATATTCTGATGTTGGGTAGGTTCGATTTTGGAGCTTGTTTGGAAGAAGCCTGTTATAGTGTTCTATAGAGAGAGGCTCAAGAAGCCTGAAAGAAAAGCCCTTGCTGTCATCAAGGCGAAGAAACTTGTGGCTTCTAGAGTTGTGGAAGGAGACAAATTCAAGGGAAATATTGAAGCTTTCTTTCCTTTCATGGGAGACATTGACTACATATCTTCAGCGGAAGGCATATCAGATCGTTACGTTTTATGTTGGCTGGATGACAGAGAGGATGACTTCAGTAAAGCCTGGAGAAGATTAACGGGAGTTACTTTTCCCGACGGAATTGCTTTCGTAACCAACGAAAAGGGCAAACGAACTTACAACGCCACCTTTGAAGCTGAACGCGGCGAATTAGAGCAAACAATTAGATGAAATCTCAGGCCTTGTAGTCCGATACCAGCAACGAGTGAATACGATTGCTTGGGCCTAATAGGTTGATGACTGAAAAAAGCCCTTACCTTCTTCAGCATGCTCATGACCCCGTAAATTGGTATCCGTGGGACGCCGAGGCTTTTGAGAAGGCGAGAAAGGAAGACAAACCGATCTTCCTGTCTATTGGCTATTCAACATGTCATTGGTGCCACGTGATGGAGAGAGAATCCTTTGAGGATTCTGAGATAGCCGAAATGTTGAACGAGACGTTTGTCAGCATAAAGGTCGACAGAGAAGAAAGACCTGATCTAGACAGCATCTACATGAATGTCTGCCAAATGCTGACAGGCAGCGGTGGATGGCCCCTCCACATCATAATGACCCCTGACAAGGAACCCTTCTTTGCAGCAACCTACATTCCGAAAGAGAGCAGGCTTGGACGGGTCGGAATGAAAGAGCTAATTCCCAGAATTAAGGCGCTCTGGGAATCCCGCAGAGGCGAGCTACTGAAAAGAGCCCAGAAAATCACGGCCGTGCTGCAGCAAGCAGAAAGGAAATCAGAAATGACTCAAGCAGGAGGTGAACTAGGTGTGACCACCCTAGATGCTGCGTTTGAGCATCTCTCTAGGAATTTTGACGAGCGCAATGGAGGATTCGGAACGGCTCCCAAATTCCCAAGCGCCCATAACCTAACCTTCCTGCTCAGGTATTGGAACCGCACTGGCAATGAGAAAGCTCTCCAGATGGTGGAAAAAACCCTGAGATCAATGTGGCTTGGCGGCATATACGACCACATAGGATTCGGCTTTCACCGTTACTCGACCGATTCTAAGTGGCTTGTTCCGCACTTCGAAAAGATGCTTTTTGATCAAGCTATGCTAATAACGGTTTACACGGAAGCCTATCAGGCTACCGGAAAAGAAGAATACAGGCAGGTCGCTCGAGAAGTAATCGCCTATCTCCTGCGAGACATGACTGCCGCAGATGGTGGATTCTACTCCGCTGAGGACGCCGACACCGAAGGTGAAGAGGGAAAATTTTACCTCTGGACAGAAAAGGAAATCAGAGAGACTCTCCCAGCCGACGAAGCAGAATTCGCAGTGCAATTTTTCAATGTTGAAAAAAACGGCAATTTCCGAGACGAGTCCGTAGGGAAGAAAACTGGAAGAAACATACTGCACTTGAGAAGATCGATTAGTGAAATGGCCTCTAGACTAGAAGTCCCGCTAGAGGAGATTGACGAACGTTCGGTGAACGTCCGACAGAAACTCTTCGCCGCTCGAGAAAGACGGGTCCATCCGAGCAAAGATGACAAAATCTTGGCTGACTGGAATGGATTGATGATCGCCGCCCTCGCTAGAGCCGGTCGAGTGTTCAATGAGAAAACATATGTGAATGCGGCTAAGAAGGCGACAGATTTCATAATGGAAAATATGCGTAGTTCGAAGGGACGCCTCTTTCATCGTTACCGAGACGGAGAAGCCGCGGTGCCCGGTTTCTTGGACGACTACACCTTCTTTGTTTGGGGACTTGTAGAGCTCTATGAAACAACTTTTGAAGTAGGATACCTTCGACTAGCTATCTCGCTAACTGAGGATGTGCTAGAACTCTTTTGGGATAAAGAACAGGGTGGTTTCTATTTTACTGCTTATGACGCCGAGGAGGTTCTCATCCGAAACAAGAAGCTCTACGACAGCGCCTACCCCTCAGGCAACTCCATGGCAATGCTAAACCTGCTTCATCTAGCACGTCTAACAGCGAAACCTGAATTCGAAAACAAAGCCCTGCAGATCCCGCGATCATTTTCCAAGGCAGTTTCCGACGCACCGTCCGCTTATACGCAGCTTCTGGTTGCACTAGATTTCGCACTGGGGCCCTCCTATGAGATAGTGATTAGTGGCAACTCGCACGCAAAAGACACGAAAAACATGCTCAGTGCTCTTAGAAAAAAGTTTATTCCAAACAAGGTCGTGCTCTTCCGACCTGCTGAAGTAGAGCAGCCAGAAATAACCCGTCTCGCTGAATTCACAAGAGATCTCTCCAGCAAAGGAGAAAGAGCTACAGCATATGTCTGTCGAAACTACGCATGTAATCTTCCGACCATAAATATAGAAAAAATGCTCGGATTGCTTGAAGTGAATAACGGATAGGAAGCGCGCTAGCGTAGCCAATATGGTGCATGCGCGCGCACGGTCTTTTGATCGAGTCTAATGTTCTGACAATGACAACAGTTCTGCAAACTCGCTCAAATTGGGATAGCCTAAGTCCGTGTCCGAGTCCGTGTCCTAACCGCCAGCAGGAGGTTCTAACTCCTCATAAGTTGCGTAGCATGCATGC